>NZ_RZGX01000024.1:0-57677 GCF_003990155.1 Legionella qingyii | reverse complement strand
AAAGCAATTACTATCTCTCAAGAAGTTTTTGAGAAACTTTTAAGCATGCTGTATCAGTGTGCTATTCAGACTCAACAAGAGAGTCCTCACTATGGCTAAATTTTGTGAGGATCTCTCAGGCTTTATGCGCGGGCTCTCTACAGAGACACACTAAAACGCACCTATTTTTAATGCGGTCTTTACTGGACTCCGAGCATAAAGCGGGGAATGTAGGCTAATGCAGCATAACCTGAACGAATCGGAACCCCGAGTTTATCATTCTCACTTCACCCGGCATCCCAATTTTTTCCGCGCAGAAAAAAACTATTTTTCCAAAATTTCTTGCAAGAAATTGCTCATTGCTTGCCATGAACGTTGAGCGGCAACTGCATTGTAAATGGTTCCCAATTGCGTATCATGCGCCAATGGGTTAGTAAAAGCATGCTGTACATGTCCGTACATATGCATTTGCCAATCTACATTCGCATCAGTCATCTCTTTGCAAAATGCCTGTGCTGTATCGGGTTGAACCATGGGGTCATCATAGCCATGTAAAGCTAAAATTTTAGCTTTAATCGGTTCGGATTTCAGATTTCCAGGTTTGTGCAGCAAACCATGAAAACTTACTACACCTTTGATGGATGCTCCAGAACGTGCTAACTCAAGAGCACACATACCGCCAAAACAAAACCCAATAATTGCAACTTGCTTACTATCAACCTCAGACATAGAACTTACAGCAGTCAATCCAGCTTGAACACGACGTCGTAATAGGGCCTGATCAGAAATCAAAGGAGTCATTAATGCCTGTTTTTCTTCTGTAGTAGAACCAAGCTTGCCTTGACCATACATATCTACAGCAAAACCAACATAGCCCATCTCTGCAAGTAATTTTGCCTTGTCGCATGCAAATTCATTACGACCAGACCAATCATGAACGACCAGTACAGCAGGACGCGGGGCCGCAAAAGATTTGTCATAAGCAACAAATCCATGGAGTTCCTGTCCATCATCATGATAAATATAATTTGAAGTATGCATCTCAAGCCCCCTGAAATAAACCCGAATTAACTTTTAGGAGCTCTAGTTTATAAAATTGAGCTAAAGAGATAAAGTTATGAAATGCATTAAGTTCTACTGCTGCATATAACATCATTTGCATTTTCCACCCTTTTTTTTACCGTAAAACGTTTGCCAGGTTTAAACCAATTAAAGATAAAACGATCAAATACTCCATTGATAAAATGTTGTATTTTAGATGCTACACTTAAAATAAAAAGGACTTACGAAAAACTCCAAGGTCGAGGCAAACAATGTTTTTAATGAGGGAGTTTAGATAGACTAAATGACCGAAGTAAAAACATTTTTTAACGAAGAGATTGGGGTTTTTCGTAAGTCCCGACAAACTCAGAAGGGGATATAATTATGATAACTTCATCATTAATCCATGTACGAGATATTTTACATGCACAATTGTGTTATCAAGCGTTTATTACTCCTATCTTTTTTCCTTTGGAAAAGGAATATAGAGATTTTGCCAAACTGGCTTGTGAGTTTATTGAGGGAAAGCGAACGGAAGTAATTCACCAAGAGTTCCCACGACACCATGTACTGCATCGTTTTGTAGCCCCAAAAAACTCAAATGGGAAAAAAATACTGATTACTCATGGATGGATATCACGTGCAGCCTATATGGCACGCATTATCCAGGCTCTATACCAGCAAGGTTATGAAGTATATGCTCTCGATTTTCCCGCACATGGAGAAGCAAAAGGATTACAACTCCCCTGGACTGATGCGGTTGCTATTCTGAAGGATGCCATCAATCAACATGGACCATTCTATGCCGTCATTGGACATTCTTTCGGTGGCTCGATGTTACTCAATACCCTCAATATAGCGGGTCAACTTCCTGAATGGCAATTAAATCATAAACCTGAACGCGCAATTTTAATTGCATCACCAACACGAATGCGCAGTCCTGTTAATCACATTGCAAAAAAATTCAAACTAACTGGCCATGGGTATCTGCAGTTACGCCAGGTTATGAAGCAACAAGCACAATTTGATATTAAGCTAATACGGTTACACCATTTCATTGCTCAATCCCCTGACATCTCTTTTTTATGCATTCATGGTGAGTTAGATAATACAATTAGCACTAAAGAATCAATTGTGTTTTGTGAAAAATATCCAAACTCCAAGCTTTGCTTACTTCCCGATGCAAATCATGTAAGTGTTTTATTGGATGAACGAGTTGGACCATTGGTTTGTAATTTTTTGGAGTGAACGGTAACCGGGGTGAAGCGAAGCCCGGTATTTCTATCATAGATTGCCCGGGTTCCGCCTCGCTTCACCCAGGCTAGATGTTATGTGTTCGCGAGGATAGGTCAATCCCGAACGCAGTGAGGAAGCTCCAGAATTAAGGAATTACTCACTTTCTATATATTGCCGCAGTTTTTTCATGGCATTTTTTTCAAGCTGACGAACCCGTTCAGCAGACACGCCGTATTTCTTAGCCAAATCGTGCAATGTTAGCTTTTCTTCAGCTAACCATCGTTGCTGTAAAATGTCTTGGCTGCGCTCGTCTAACTGATCCAGAGCAAGCATCAGTCGTTCACGCCCATGATCGCCAGCATTTTCCTTTTCCAACAATATAGAAGGGTCGTCATTCGCGTTAAATAAATAACGCTCTGGTGCTGTATAAAACTCATCATGCTCATCCGCATCAGGAGCATCATAAGGTGTGTCCATCGCGTTCAGACGTTGTTCCATGACTAATACGTCTTCGCGGCTTACACCCAAATCATTTGCTACAGCATTCACCTCTTCATTACTCATCCAGCCTAAACGATTTTTCATTTGGCGAAGATTAAAAAATAATTTACGCTGTGCTTTGGTTGTTGCAATTTTCACGATACGCCAGTTGCGTAAAACAAACTCATGGATTTCTGCTTTTATCCAGTGCACGGCAAAGGAAACAAGACGAACACCCATCTTGGGATCGAAGCGTTTGACCGCCTTCATCAAACCTATATTGCCTTCCTGAATTAAATCGTTCAGAGGTAAACCATATCCTAAATAACCACGAGCGACTCGAACAACATAACGTAAATGAGCAAGAACCAAAAGTCGTGCAGCTTCAAGATCCCCTTCAGTATGAAAACGCTCGGCATAAGCGATTTCTTCCTCTAAGGATAACATAGGAATTTGATTAACCCTGTGAATGTACGAATCAAGACTGCCCACAGGTAAATTCATTTCGGCAAGTTGCAAATATTGACTCATGCTTCTTCCTTTAAAAATTTCTCTGTAAAAACAAGATGTAAAATTAAAGAACAACTCATAATTGTGGTTCAATGGAAGCCAATTGTCGTTTTACAGATAAACGCGCCCCCATCCATCCTAGTATAATTGCAAATAAAATAAGTAGCAAGATCTGTCGCATTGATAAGCCAGTTAACGGATAGTGCATTTGATAAGCAACGGCCAACTGATTTACCGCAGCTCCCAAGCTAAAAATAAAAATATTCACCATAAAAATCGCAAAAACAGCACCTAGAGCACCATACCAAACCCCTGAGTATAAAAAAGGCCTGAGAATAAACGGATCTTTTGCTCCAATTAACTTTAAAACCTGAATTTCTTCTTGTCGGCTATGAAGGGCCAGGCGGAGTGTAGTACCCACAATCATAATGACCGCCGTTGCTAGTAAGGCCAATAATGCATCTGCAAACTTGGCTGCAAAACCTAAAAGTGCATGCAAACGACTAATCCACTCCATATCAACCTTTGCATTTTCTACTTGCGCTATAGTTTTTAATTGCCGTGCTAATAAATCTAATTTTGCGGGCGAGTCGATAATCAAAGCAGGGACAACATCCACTACGGCAGGTAAAGGGTTTTCAGGAAGATAACGCATAATATCCTGCATCCCCTCTTGATGAATTAATTCAGACAACCCCTCCGCAGAAGTTTTTAAGGAAACTTGAGCCACGCCATCTGTTCCACGAACTTTTTGCAATACTAATTGCTGTTCTGTTTCTGATAACCCAGGTGTTAAATAGAGCGAAATGTGCCCTCCACGTTGCCAACTCGCGGTTAATTTGGCCAGGTTGTCAGAAAACACCCAAAAAAGAGCCGGCAAGGCTAAAGCAATAGCAATCACAAGGGAGGTCATCATGGTAGCCAATGGTTTGCGGCATAATGAATTTAAACTGAGGATCGCTGCTTGCAGATGATAAGCGAGGATTGCTTGTGCTCGTTTTAACACATTCGTCCTCCTTTAAGCATGACAATACGATGTTTCATTCCTGCAATCAATGGCAAATCATGTGTGGCAATGAGTATACTGACACCCACTTGATTAAATTGCTCAAAAATAGTCATGATTTCTGCTGACAGTTTGGGATCAAGATTTCCAGTAGGCTCATCAGCCAATAACAAGGCCGGCTTATGTACTACAGCGCGCGCAATTCCCACGCGTTGCTGTTCACCACCTGATAAATGGACAGGAAGCATTTTTTCCTTGCTTAATAGCCCCACCATATCCAAAGCTGCATGCACTCTTTTGGCAATCATAGGATAAGCCATGCCTTGAATTTGCAAAGGCAAAGCTACATTATCAAATACGGTGCGATCATTAAGTAAATAGGGGGATTGGAACGTTATACCCAATTGGCTGCGATGTGCAGCAACATCGCGTTTTTTTAACTGGTTCAAACGCAAACCATTCACAGTTAGTTGACCGGAAGTGGGCCACTCTAAAAGAGCTATCAATTTAAGTAAAGTACTTTTCCCCGCCCCCGAATGACCGGTAAGAAAAGCCATCTCTCCTTTTTGCAAAGAAAAATTTACCTGGCTTAACGCTTCAAATCCACCTGGATAGCGTTTAGTCACTTGGTCAAATGTGATCATTAAATAGTGCACCAACAAATTGCGCTGCATCAAAGGGTCGTAAATCCTCTATCCCTTCACCAATCCCTATGTAACGAAAGGGTATTCCTAGTTCATTAGCAATAGCAAATAAAATTCCACCTTTAGCAGTACCATCTAATTTTGTCATGGTAATTCCGGTCAATCCAATTGCTTCATTAAATTGTCGTGCTTGAACTAAAGCATTTTGCCCTATGCTTGCGTCCAATATCAACATTGTTTCATGAGGAGCCTCAGGACATAGTTTCTGCAATACACGTTTTACCTTTTTCAATTCGTCCATTAAATTCCCTTGTGTATGCAACCTACCCGCAGTATCTGCGATTAAGACATCTATTTTGCGTGCTTTTGCCGCTTGCAGAGCATCAAAAATCACCGAAGCACTATCTGCTCCTGTATGTTGGGCAATCACTGGGATATCATTTCGCTCCCCCCAAACATGCAATTGCTCCACTGCGGCTGCTCTAAAAGTATCACCCGCAGCCAGCATAACCTTTTTGCCTTGCTGCTGAAATTGCTTTGCCAGTTTCCCTATGGTAGTCGTTTTACCTGCACCATTCACGCCGACCATTAAGATAACAAAAGGAGAATGATCTGCGGTTTCTATAGTTAAGGGCTGATTGTTTTGACTCAAAATTGATTGTAAATGCGACTTCAATGCGTCATAAACGGCATTACCATCAGATAACTGTTTACGAGCCAAGCTATCAGTCAACTGATTTAATACAGCTTGTGTTGTCTCCACACCCAAATCAGCACTGACTAAAAGAGTTTCCAACTCATCCAATAAGTCTTGGCTAATTTCCTTTTTACCTAACAAAAGTCGGCCAAGCCCATCACCAAGTTGGTGACGGGTTTTACTTAATCCTTTCCTGAAACGTGCAAAAATCCCTTCCTTTATCGGCTCTTGTTCCTGCTCGGTCACCTCTATAGGAGTTTGACGCAACGAATCAGTTTCACCTTGCGAACGATCGGGCTCTGCAGGAGTCGAATTATGACTTTTTTTAAACCATTTAATCATTTACTGTACAAATCCTGTAAAATATGGAATTCTATCATCTTTTTCACTTTGAGGTTAAGTTGTGCGCAAAATACTCTTTACTCTATTCATGTTACTATCTTGCCAGACCTTTAGCCAAGTTCAAGAGTTTACCTTGAATAATGGTTTAAAAATATTGGTTAAAGAAGATCACCGAGCGCCTATCGCCGTATCCATGATTTGGTACAACGTAGGATCCGCAGATGAGCCAGGTGGAATCACAGGTGTATCTCATGCTATGGAACATATGATGTTTAAAGGTACTAAAAAATTTCCTTTAGGCGTCTTCTCTAAAACTATAGCATCAATTGGTGGCCAAGCGAATGCATTTACCAATAATGATTACACCGCTTTTTTTGAAAAAACAGATGCCTCAAAACTTGCCAGCAGTTTCGAGTTGGAAGCCGATCGCATGAATCATTTACTTTTTGATTCCAATGAATTTGCTAAAGAAATTAAAGTAATCCAGGAAGAACGGCGTCTTCGTACTGATGATAATCCTCAAGCACTTGCCTTTGAACGTTTTCTGGCAACTGCTCATCTAAACGCTCCTTATCATCATCCGGTGATTGGTTGGATGAGTGACCTAAAAAACATGAAGGTTGAAGATCTACAAGAATGGTATAAAAAATATTATGCGCCGAATAATGCAACGTTGGTTGTAGTAGGCGACGTTAATCCCGAAAAGGTTCGTATTTTGGCAGAACAATACTTCGGCGCCTTACCAAAATATCCAATTCCTGAGCGTAGATTGCAAAAAGAACCGCCTTCGTTAGGTCAAAAGATTGTTCGAATTCAAGCCCCGGCAAAACTACCCTTATTGATGATAGGTTATTCAGCGCCGAGCGTAAGCACGACAAAAGAACCCTATGAGCCTTATGCTTTGGAAATCATCGCAGGAATTTTGGATGCAGGTGAAAGCGCTCGTTTTTCTAAAAATCTGATTCGCGGCAAACACATTGCCACAGGTGCGGACACTTATTATAACCCATATACAAGATATCAAACTCAATTTATCATATATGGTTCGCCCAGCCAAAACCATACCCTAGATGATTTGCAAAATGGGCTTTTTAGCGAATTAGATGATTTGAAGAACAATCCTGTTAGCGAGATAGAATTGCAACGAATTAAAAATCAAATCATTGCGCAAAAGACTTTTGAAAAGGATTCAATCTTCGGACAAGCCTCAGAATTGGGTCTTTTACAAACTATTGGGATCGGCTGGCAAAAAGCAGATGATTATACCAAAGCAATCAATGCGATTACGCCACAACAAGTACAACAAACGGCTCAACGTTATTTTCAAGAAAAGAACATGACAACGGCAATATTAGAACCTCAAACACAAAAGGTGACAGCATGAGAATTTTTAGCGCATGTATTGCGGCATTGCTGATTGCACTGCCACATACAACAGCAGCAAATACGTTCAAAACAGAAAAATGGTTCACTAAAAATGGAGTTCGGGTTGTTTTTTACTCTGCCATGGAAGTGCCCATGCTTGATATCAGCTTAGCATTTGCTGCAGGGTCTGCATATGATGAAAATCAATTTGGATTAAGTGCCTTAACAAGCCGTGTAATGAACCAGGGTAATGCAGGTCAAGATGCAAACAAAATAGCTGAGTCTCTGGCAGATGTGGGTGCTCAATATGGAGCCGAGATCAACAGAGATATGGTGATATTTAGTCTAAGAACTCTAGTCGACCAAAAGGCATTGCCCAAAGCAGTGAATACCTTTGCCCAAATCATTAATCACCCGGACTTTCCTGAACAAGCGTTTGCAAGAGAAAAAAAACAACTGCTAATGGCTATTGAACAACGTCAAGAGTCACCCGAAGAAGTAGCCAACCTGCATTTTTTCCAAGCTTTATATCAGCAACATCCCTATGCGCATCCTGTTAATGGTACGGCCGAGACTGTTAATGCCATTAATAAGAACCAGGTTATTGAATTTAATAAACGATATTATGTCGCAAAAAACGCTATTTTAGTTTTGGTAGGTGCAATTAATAGTGAGACGGCCCATCAGCTTGCCGATCAACTGACGCAAGAACTTCCCGAAGGACATTCAGCTCCCCCCATTCCCAAAGCCACCCAATTAGCTAAGGCAGAAACAGTAAATATTCCTTTCCCCTCCTCCCAAACGGTGATACGGCTTGGCCAGATTGGTATTGATCATCATGCACCAAACTATTTCCCTCTCATTGTAGGAAATTATATTTTAGGCGGTGGTGCTTTAGTGTCCCGACTCGCGATAGAAGTTAGAGAAAAACGAGGCTTGACCTATGGAATCGATAGTCAATTTGTTCCTATGTCAGGAAAAGGGCCTTTTCTTATCAGTCTATCCACGAAAAATAAACAAACCAAAAACGCATTAGATATCATTCAAGATGTTTTGCGAACCTACATTAATAAGGGACCAACTGATGAAGAAATGAATGCGGCAAAACAATACCTTACTGGAAGTTTCCCTCTTTCTTTATCAGGTAATCGCAGTATTGCAAATATTTTATTGCGGATGACTTTTTATCATCTGCCAGAAGATTTTCTCGACACTTATACTGATCGTATTAATTCGGTAACCAGTGATCAAGTAAGACAAGCATTCCAGCAACAAGTTAATCCCGATAAATTATTACTGCTTACGGTAGGCAAATCGTGAAACAGGTTATTCGCATTATAGGCGGGTTATATCGAGGAAAAAAATTACATTTCCCAGATGTAGAGGGGTTACGCCCCACCCCGGATCGGGTGCGCGAGACTTTATTTAATTGGCTCATGCATGACATCAGAGATGCACGCTGCCTGGATGCGTTTGCAGGCAGTGGTGCCTTGGGTTTGGAAGCATTTTCCAGAGGAGCAGCACGAGTTGTTTTTCTTGAGCAATCGCCAAAAGCATATTCCAATTTACAGAAAATAATCACTGCGTTTAACAGTCCAACACTCAAATTACTGCAAACAGATGCATTGCAATATTTTCAGCGCAGCCAGGAAGAGTTTGATATCATTTTTCTGGATCCTCCTTTTGCTCAAAATTATCTCCCTCAGTGCCTTGCAGATATAACACAAGGCAATATTCTAAAACGAGGAGGTCTTATTTACTTGGAATCTCCGACTATTATCGACTTGGATGAAAAGCAGTGGCGTCAAATAAAACTTAAACACGCGGGACAAGTTGTATATGCATTATTTGAAAAATTAAATTAATCTTCATATTTGCCATCTCTGTGCAGCGAAATAAAAGGCGATTCTATGCTATCAAATAACAAATTTTGCTTCGCTGCATCTAGGCTACGATATGATTAATAGCAAAAATTTTGCAAAATTATTTCCATTTAAATTCATACAATTCCTCATTTATAGGCTTGACAAGCAGCCTAGCTCCTGTTTCAATCAAACGAATATTTCCAGACATTAAAGAAGATTGAATGAACAATAAGCTTCTCATGCTATTTATTGCCTCAGTCCTGCTTGTGGGTTGTAAACATGGTGGAGTACTCTTTAAAAAACCACCGGTAAACAATCCTAGCGATGATGCTACAATTAAATTAGCAGAAGCAGCTGTATCTGTAAGCGATTCCATGCATGAAATGGCACGCGTCGAAAAAGTAATTCTACCACCCCATAAAGACAACACGCTTACGATACCTAATGCATATAACTTACAAGCTAGAGCCAGTGTGGATTGGTCAGGACCTATTGAGGAGTTAACTGCCCGTATTGCCAAATCAGCCCATTTCAGGCTACGTGTTTTAGGAAAAGCCCCTTCAATTCCAGTTTTAATCAGTCTTAATATTAAAGATCAAAGTTTAGCTGAAATCCTGCGTGATATAGATTATCAAGCAGGTAGAAAAGCTGATATTCATGTTTATCCTAACAGTCAGGTTGTTGAATTACGCTATGCCAAAATTTATTCCTAGCTTAATAGTTGTTGTATTATCGGCTTTGTTGCTTGCATGCCACTCTTCAAAAAATATGGGTGATACTGGCTCATTAGAAGGGCTACAAGCTATGGCCAATGTGAATGTAAAGCAACGGAATAAAAAGCAAAACGGTAAAATTCGGCAGATGGCTTTGAAAGAAACTGCTTTAAGTCTCGGCGCGCAAGCAGGTTTAGCCTGGCGAGCAAAAGTCATTGATGAACATTTGATTAAGCAATCACGCAGGCTTGATGCTATTTATGATTTTAATTCCCTGATTCTGGAACACAATATCTTACCTCCAGTGCTCTTGGAAGGTAGAAACACCCTCAATCTTGCTGATGCGCAAACCATCCGCATTTCTGACCGTACTTATAGAGTTGCAAAACAGGCACATTTTGTTACCACCCCACCAACTTGGCGGCAATATTTATGGCTCGATTATGTTAAACCAGAATATCCTCACTATACGCTGTTGCCTAAAACTAAAGTAGAGAAAAAAATATGGTGTATCTATACAGCCAAAGGTTGGAAAAATGGTATTGATCAAGCCAATACCATTCTTGAAGAAAATATCGCTCGCATTAAAGAAGATTTTGGCGGAATGATTCTTTATAGAAAATTATTAGCAATGAATATGGTAACTCCTCCTTATGTCTCTCATACAGACTTAGGAATCACAGGTGATGCCTCAGAAATTCATATTGATGATCGCGTATTAAGAATTACTGCATTACCAGCTCTGAATATAAACAGTGAACAATGGCGCGCTGCGGTTTCTAAGGATGAAAATGCTTTAGAACAATTCAAAAACATGGAAAAATTGGCAAATCGTTCTAAAATTATAATAACGGATAAATCCTGGCAGCCGACAATCGCTCCAATTAACGATAACAATAGAATTCACTGATACGAAGTATGAATAACAATTCTTATTTGATGCCCGATGAACCCACGCGTTTTACTCCACTGTTCATGGACAAAATGTTGGAGCACACAGAGCGTCTGAGTGCTTCCGATATTACAATCCAAACGGGTGAGCCTATTTATGCTGAAGTTTATGGAAAGCTATTACGAATTACCAATCGTCGTTTATCTAATACCGAACTGGGTGATTTAATAAATGCGATATATGGCCCCAACGCCACAACACAACTTCTTTCAGGTAAAGATATCGATACCCACTATGAATTTCGCCCTAATCGGGGTGTTCGATACCGATATCGGGTCAATGGAACAGCATGCCTTGTAGAGGGTCACGATGCAATCCAAATCACGTTAAGAACTATCCCGACCACACCTCCCAGGCTTGAAACCATGAATCTGCCAGAGAATATCCTTCAAGCCATCGCGCCTCAGGAAGGTATTGTATTTATTACAGGAGCAACCGGCTCTGGTAAATCAACATTATTGGCATCTATTATTCGTGATTTGATAGAAACAGAAGATTCAAACCGTAAAGTACTGACCTATGAATCTCCAATTGAATTTGTCTATGATGAAATTGAAACCATATCTGCCGTAGTTAGCCAATCAGAAATTCCTCGGCATTTGCCGAGCTTTGCAGATGGAGTAAGAAACGCTTTGCGACGTAAACCGCGCTTAATCATGGTAGGTGAGTGTCGTGATGCGGAAACAATTAGTGCCGCATTAGAAGCAGCACTTACTGGACACCCCGTATATACAACCTTACATACTTCAGGCGTTGCCGAAACCATGCGTCGGCTTGTAACCTCATTTTCCGGTGAAGAGCGATTAGGAAGAACCATTGATATCCTAGAAACAATTAGATTGTGTATTTGGCAAAAACTTGTCCCTACCGTAGACGAAAAAAGGGTGGCATTAAGAGAATATCTTGTATTTGACGAAGAAGTCCGGGATATTTTACTTGAAAGTGACCCTAACGAGGTAACCTCTGCTACGCGTAAACTGGTACGGCAAAAGGGACAACTTATGACCTGGGATGCGAAAGCAAAATTCGAGCAAGGCATTATCAGTGAACGAGTTTACAAATTAATTATTGCCGGTGCAAAGGAATATCAACAATAAGCTGACCGAAGAATCTTTTTAGAAATTCGCTTTATCGATGCAACACTTGCTGGCATGGGTAAAGGAATTGGTAATTTGAAAACAGAGTTTTTTGTTGCTTATTTACATTCGATTCAACGAAACAAATACAATCTGAACAGCATATTAGAGGCAGCAAACTTTGTCCGTAGCTCATTAAAAATAGGTCAAGAGTCGATTGAAATGTCGGAGTTTATCCGTAGAATTTCTGATCGTTCCGTTGAAAATCATAAACCTGAAAAATAGCTATGTGAATTTAATTGATTATTGGGAATCCCTCACTGCGTTCGCAGTTCGAGGAATTGGAGATATCCTGGGACAAGTCACTAGCCGTAATCTGGGCAGCTATTTCACGAAAAACCCAGGCTACACTTCTTTTCACCCAGGCAAGTATAATGCTAATTCATAGGATCAGCTTTTAGTTAAGGCTTATTCATATTGATTGACTGTTGAGATTCTTCTGCAACCGCAGCGCTCAATCTATCAGAAGATTTACTATTAGTTTTTTCCAAATACCCTTTGGCTAGAGCTTTTAAATCTTGATTTTCAGGATCGTTCTCTAAAGCTTTTTCTAGTTGCTGAATTTTTTTATCTCTCATGTCACTGGTAAAATCTTTATAGCGTTGTTTTACTTCATCACGTACTTCTTGATTCACATGCTCAAAACCGCCTTTGCGATTTGCTTCTTGACATAGAAGTATTCCATGAATATTAGCGCGCGTATTTGCTATAGTACAATTATCATATTTTTGTGGTTTTTGATCGATAGTACATACAGGATCTTTGCCTTGAGTGACCTGCTTAATTGACTCCATAATTTGTGCATGGGATTTTCCATTATCATGACCGCTCATCACATTGTTTATAAAATCTGGAGTAATATTTTTATTATCTATTTCATAAATTTGTGTCCCATACTTTCCTGCAGCACCTACCCCTCGGTTGGTAAATACTAAATATGTTTTATCAGGATTTCCTTCGACTGGCATAAAAGCAAGTCCCATGGCGTGTCCTTTACAATTAATAGGGACGCTAGTTACATCTCCTGTTTGTATTCGTTTACAAAGCGCATCTCCTGCTTCTGGACTTCCTTCAGGGGTACTGTGTTGAAAATTAGCGGTTTTATTTGCAAAAGCAAAGGCATCTGAAATTTGCTTGAAGTCCTCTTTTGCGGGTTCTTTACTACCGCTCTGGCTATATTCCTTTACAGTATCCGTCATCAATTGATATGTAGGTCCTACATGAGCGCGTTGAGAAGAAATACCATCTTGGCTGGTCATTACTATACCCAATACAAGACCAAATTCTTTAACTGGGTGTAACTTATCCGGAGCTGAAGGAGTATAGGCTTCGGGAGGGGTAATTATCTGTTGTTGAAGCGCCTCTTGCCCGCGTTTACTGTTTATAGCAATATCATATTCCTCTATTGCCTGAGCATCATAATCGGCACCAGAATCGAGTAAAGCTCTTGCTACGGAGAAATCCTGATCTTGCAGCGCTTGCACTAGTGGTTTCTGCCCACGTGCATTTTTTGCATTATTTAAAGCCGTAGGAAGATCTTGATAGCCACAATCCTTCGCAAGTTCTGTTAATGGGGTTTTCAGGTCAAATTGCTGTTCCAGGATTGATGCACGTCTATTTTGCAAAAAAATAAACAGTTCCTGCATGAATCGTTCTTCATCCATTTTTGCTTGTTGCACAATCTTAAGTTTCTCTTGAGCCAGATCAGAATGACTCATTATAGTACTCTGAGGAGCAGATAATTCGACCATAATAAATACAATTTTAAGTGTTTATTTTATGCACAATAATAACATGCTGGATAATATTTTCCATCTAAAATGACCATCAAATTTTCATCCCTGAAAAAAGATGCTCATCTTCATCAACCGCTACTTGACTATTGGCATATCGGAGTCACCCAAATCGGAGTTCTTGGAGCCCTGCTGCTTAGACTTTTTTTTATCTTTTCCCCCATCACCTTCGTCATCAGGACTACTTGGAGTAGAATTACCTTCAGCAGAAACACCGCCACCGCCGCCACCTTTGCCAAGAAGGCCCTTCGCCATGCCAACACCTTTCACACCATATCCACCCAAAGTCTTATCGATTTGACCTTGTGCAGTCTGGGTTTCTTTACCTGCTTCCTGGGTCTTGCCTTTTACTTCCTCGCCCCATTGCGCTGCTTCTGCGCCTATTCCTTCAGGAGTACCCCCAATCCAACGTAAGACCTTATCCGGTAAATAGGTTATCAGAGTGAAGGATTTTTGTATGATCGTCAGATACAAGGTGGTATAAGTCAATATCGAGAAAAAGAATGCATAAATTCCAGCCCAATCGGTATAACTCACGCCCCCAATTCCAGAACCTGAAGAAGATGGAGAAGATCCAAGGAGTCCTTCAATAAGGACAGAGTTGTCAGTGTGTTGCTGTTGCATGAATGACACTGCTTGATCGTATCCCGCATTTAAAATCCAGACACCCACATAAGAAAGTGCAATAGCAGTAATATAACCAATAATCATCATGGAAGGTCTTAGGAAGACATTCAACAGAATCATGATTGCTGCCTCACCTTTACCAAAGGCATCGTGTCCTTCGGGATGAATCACTCCCAATGCGACAATCGGTGCAGCAACCATCGCTTCTATAACTGCAATCAACCACCCTAAAGCACTAAAAGTAAAAATCACATAGGGCAACAATGGAATGTAATAAGCTGTAGTAAAACCAACACTGACCATTACGCCGACCCAAGCAATTACAAGCGGCATTGCTAAAGACATCATGGCAAAAATAAAGATACCAAATATCGGAATAATTGCACTGGAGATTGCCATATTTAACAGCATCATCCACAAATTACCGGCAAAATTAATGTAATAATTTCCCATATTTGCTAAAGCAACAATTGGATTTACTCCAGGTTCAGCAAGAATCTTCACTCCTTGTTGAAAAATATTTGCCATTCCCTGCAATGGAATCATTAAAAACGCTAAGACCACCTGATTTATAATCTGGCCAAATATATCCAGAAACAGATTATATATAGTCACTAAAATAATGTTATAAAATATATTTCCAAGAATTTGTCCCAAACAAATTGAAAAGAACGGTTTGACTTCACCACAAGAAAAATTTTGCCGCTGCAAGCGATACAAATCTGTATTAATCGCGAAATTGATTGAATTGGCAAAAGTGAGTGGCTGGACTCCGGGTTGACCAGGCGTTTGCATCATTAATGCATTGTTTATATACCCATAAACTGTAGACGAGGGAGTACTTCCCACTGCAGTCATGTTGGACGACAAAGAAGGTTTTTTAGGTGGAGATGTATCAGTAATTAACGCCTGAATCTGTTGTACTTTTTGAAGTCCATCACTATTTTCACCCAACCAAGTACATAACGTACTAAAATCTTTGTCTTTCATATTTCCTGGACCACAGCTAATGGATTTTCCATCGCTGCCTACAACAAACGGACTCGCCATCACTGTAGGGTCAAAAGAACTTGAATCCAGTCCTGTCTTTGAGTCAACTTGTCCTGCATTCTCTATTGAAGACGTTCCCTGAATTTGTACAAGATTAAAGAAATACGCACCAGCCATTATCCATCCCTGCGTCGTTGCCTTATTGATAAAATCAGTAGATTTACTTTCATCTGATGATTGAGAAATAAGACGGGCCAGATTAACCGTAGGCATCATAATACCGTTATAATCATTAATCGCATTGATTATTTCGGCACCATTAAACAAGACTCCACCAACTGATGAACCTTGCACAGGTCCCCAAATCACACACTTATCTTGCGATGACGTACTGCTGTTATAACTTGTACAAACGGTTCCATTTTCTTTATAAGGAACACCAAATTGCTGCAAGGCAACATCAGAATAAGGAGTCATATTGGTATTCATAGTCGGAGACAGCTGAGGATCATTACCCACCATCGTTCGTGCTACTGAAGTCAGATCCATATACATTTGCTGCACAGCAATCCCGCGCGACAATTGCGTCGCTGCAACTTCTGCTGGAGTCAGCGTGTTATTTCCAACTTTGACATTGTTTCCTGCAGTAGGTTTCGCTGAAAATTGTGTACTACCAAAATTAGAGTTCAGGGAACTAATATTGTTCCAGGAGATGGTGCCACAAATCCCATTCAAAAAACTATAAGGTGAGCTGGAGTCAAAATTGGGCATGCTCACAGTCCATGAAGGATTCTTTGGAGCCGCATTTTGCACAGCAACCGCATTGACCGAACTTAAAAAATCAGGGACTACGGTAGAGCAATATTTCTGCATCAAGCCACCCGGTTCAGCAGAGTTACATGCTCCCGAATTTTTGGATTGAGCATTAAGAAGATCTTGTCGTGTATTTTCCAATTGTCTCTGTAAGCCCAGCATACATACTTGGCCAGCAAGCATATTTACCGCACCCGTAGCAATACCTGCGATTCCAGAGGTGCTCGAATTCTCAGTCAATGAGGCCGTAGGATTTATCTGTTGAGCCTGAATAATAACACCGCCGCGATTCAAATAACTTAATGCAGCACCCCATATTTTATCTGCTGCGCCAACTCCTTGCACAACGATCCACATGACTAAAATTTGCATTAAGCAATAGCCAGATGTTTTGGGAATTAATAACGCTAAACCTATAACACAACGGATTGGAATCCAAATAGAAGACCATTTTTGACCCAGCATCTGACCTTCATGAGCTGTATTCATGGTAGCCACTATTAGGGTGTACATAATGACACACCCTCCTAATGCCAACACCGCAGCATTTAATACTGCAAACATACTTCCCATGATTTGGCTGCCGGTACCGCTTAAAACTCCATCTACAACACCAAATAAATTACCAAGAAATACAACAGAATAATCGCTAGCAGGAGGGGCAAAACTCAAAGAACCATCCGCTAAAACCAGACCAGGACAAACAAGGAGAATCAGCGTTACTAACAACTTATTCATTTCTTTCTCCCAACAACCCCTTTCTATACCATTCATTAAAGGTGCACCCTAACTTACGATTTTTTATTTGATAGTACCAAAAGTGGTAACGAAAGGCTAAAACCAACGCAATCAAAGTAACAATGAGGCTTACAAAAAACGATTTTATCGAACCATAAAAAAGCTGAAATCCAGCATATCCCAAAATCAAAAGAGCGGTTAATAGCATAATAATACTCAACCGAAATAAAGATTTTTGTTTGATAAGTAAACTCTCATCAGTCAGATTCAGGAGTTTAACTGCATCGTTGAATGACTCAGCCTCACCTTTTTTCTGTGGTACAAATAAACGCCTAAAACCGTTTACCAAATATAAAGTAAAGGCCTTCATTCGATCCCAATCAAACCACCTACGAACATTAATGATTCTTCTGAGCAGATTACCAATTCTCGACTGCTTTTTCATATTTTTTACTTCTTTCTTTTATCTTTCATAATATACTATAGTAGTAAGTGATGATTTCGTCCATCCGCTAAAAATACAGTAAAGAAAGAGTAAAAGTATGCCTGATCTTAGTCATGAAGCGTCCGCTCAATATTGGTTTGAATATATCGATCCTATGATTTATAGGGTGATTACCTTTATGGAAAGTGTAGAAGATTGGACTCTGGATGGAAATCCAGAGTTTGAACGAGCCATGGAGCAATTAGGCAAAGAACTTGATGACATAGAAAAGATAGATATGAGTCTCTTATCGGAAGAAGATAAATTTATTCGTATTGTAGGGAATATCAAATCGGGTCGAGGGCTGCGTCTGCTGCAAGCAATCGATACCGTGCATCCAGGCAGTGCTTCACGTGTTTTGATTCATGCCGAAGAAACAAGCACCGGAAGCCATGATCCCGCAGGGGTTTTTCTCAAAAGAAACATCGTGTTTGAACGTTTAAGGTTGTTGTCGCGAGTTTTTTGTCAGTACCGTCTAAAACTTGTATTACGTGCACTTGAAGGGGAAGAATAAATGAAATTAGTGTCGAAACTTGTATTGCTTAATCTGCTTTGTTTTACGGTGTTTCCTGCCATAGCAGATGAGGCAACCGATTCATATAATCAGCAACAAACAGCTACTAATATGCAAAAATTAGTAGAATACTTCAAAAATCTTGGTGATTATTTAGGTTACAATGTAATGCAAGAACCTACGCAAGGCAATCAAAACTACTCAATAAGCTATTCGCTCATCAATTTAACAACCTCACAACTCGCTCAAGCCTATCAGTTTTACACTTTATTAGGTTCTATTCCAGTAAATACGTTTACTGCAAGTGGCAATGCAGGGGGAGGTGGAGGAACAAATACAGGAAATGCAGGCAACCCCTATGCTCAGTTTCTGCCTAGTGAAAGCACTGCCACATCAACTCTTAACCCTAGTGCATCAATCCTTAACCCCCTGGCAAATAATGCTTTTCCCAGTTACAGTTCAACTTCATCTTCCGGACAAGTTAGTGTAACTGAGTTAATAGACCAAAAAACCTATCAACAAGATCCAGTAAGTCAAGCGGTATTAAATATTTTGGGAACTCCTGACTATACGTACTGTATGGATTATAAGAATGCACAAATTTTTGATGGAAAGTGCTCCTTCCTCTATGAAACCCTGGTACCCACGAACGTGGTAGGAGAAATTCCCGATGCGACTACTTTTTTCAGCCCCAATTACCTCCAACAATTCTTAAACCATCTTAATAGTAATGCTTTAACTGGACCATTAATGTATTCAAGTCAAGACCTTGGAAGTACTCAGGCCACCAGTAATGTAGCAAAAAATGGCTTAACTGCACAAAATCAAGAACAACTTGCAGCGAATTTCATTCGTTACGTTACAGGAGGCGTAATTCCCATTGCATTACCCAAATGGAAAGATTATGACACGTTATACGGTAGGACCCTTCTTAAATCGACTACCGGCACCCCCTCAACCCCACAAATGCAAGCAACGCAAACACTTGCTAAATATCTTGCAAGCCTACGCACCTATGCAGCGCAAAACTCTGTAGGAATAAGCAACCTTTATTACATCATGTCAAAAAGAATGCCTCAAACTCCGCCTAATCAGCAGAGCGGGAGCCCAACGAGCCAAGCACTGAATGAATTTAATATGGCAACATGGAGATTATATAATACTACCAGTGCAGGCAGTACTGATACAGCTGGAACTGGTACTGGTGGGGCTGGTGGGACCACTGGTACGGGTGGTACAGAAACGAAAAATACCGCATGGATCAATAGCCTGAATAACGCACCACCGGCTGTAGTAGAAAAAGAAATTGCCATACTGCTTGCCGAGATCAATTATCAGCTTTATTTAGATCGTCAAATCCATGAGCGCTTATTAATGACTAACAGCATCTTGTTATTACAAAGTGTTCGTACAGGTGCCCCCTCAACTGATTTTACTGCAGCACAATAACCGTCGTTAAATTTCGGGGTGAAAGAAACACCTTTCATCCCGACCACAAACTCTTGGTAGCTTAATCACTACATCATAAAGTTCACCATAATTTTCAGACTAGATTTTTATAAATAAGCTACCATCAAATCATTTTTAAAAAACATGGTGCAAAAAATGATGCATATGATATGATTTCACTCACATTGAAACCTCTAGTTTTTAAGAAAACTTAAGGCTTGATATTTTCTAAACTCAAGTAAAAACGTCTTGTTTTTCAATGATTAAGACCGACACATGGAACACATGTACATAATTAAGTTCAGAAAATCACGATGTATCTCGCCTATATGAAATATCAAATCTTAACAAATTAACCTTAATCAACGAGCCAATATGTCCAAATTTAAAACCTATACTTTTTATGTCGACGGAATGACCTGTATCAGCTGTAGTAAAACTCTTGAGAACTACTTAAAAGAAAAACTCGAGGGCAGATTCAAAGGGTTCCATGTAGATGTCACCACACCTGATCCTAAAAGGGCAATAATTACTCTAGAGGAAGATCAAGAACATGATGACCCATATGAAGTATGGACCGAAGTAAAAGGCTATATCGATGAACTATTTAGTTGTAGAGAATTTGGATATCGACCAATAAATGAAGAACCCAGCGAAGAGGCTCAAGTAAAAAATCAGCAACCCAATAATTTGGAGAAAGCCAAAAGCTTTTTTACATCGCATTGGTTTCTTGGTGGGGTTGGGTGTGTATCAGGGCTTGTCGTGCTCATCATTTGCCTCGCAACGAGTGGGCTTCCATTAGCAGTGATGGGTTCACTTGCTGTTTTTAGTACTTTATTAACTTTAATCTTAGGCGCAAATTCCTATTACGACGCCTGGATCAAACTAACCAAGGCTAAAACGTTAACTATGGATAGCTTATTTGCGCTCAGTACCGCCTCCATATTAGTCGTATCCTTTGCCTCGCTATTTGTCCCCTGGCTTCCCATGATGTTTGAAGCCGGTTTGCTTATTTATGGTTTTAGACATATAGGAATTGCCATAGAAGAAACCATTAAAGAAAAAATTGGTACAGCAAAATTCCAGGACAGAGCCCCAAAATCAGTGAGAAAAAAAGCTAATCAAGATTTTGATGAAATTAAAATAGATAAGATCAATGTAAATGATGTAATTATTGTATATCCGGGTGAAATTATTCCTCTTGATGGCATTTGCGAGGATGAAAGCCTTATTTACAAGACAATTGACACAGGAGCAATCCTACCACAATATTTTCCTCCGCATACTGAAGTACTCGCCGGCATGCGCCTAGCCGACAATGAAAAACCGTTAGCAATACGTGTTACGAAAATACAAAGCGAATCGTACTTGGCTCGACTCGACAAAGCAATAGAAATATCCGCATTGGAAAAAGCACCTATTGAAATAAAAACAGGGCAATTACTCACGTATTTTATCCCAGCCGTAATTGCACTGGCAGCGGCTTCTGGCGTAATTATTGGAGTTTTTTTTCCTGCAGCCGTGGCAATTCAATGTGCTGTGTCTGTTTTAGTAAGTGCATGTCCTTGTACTTTAGGGTTGATTACGCCTCTAGCAGTAAAAACTGGGATGCATAAAGCAGCAGAGCATGGGGTACAATTTAAAAGTGCCAAAATACTACAGCAAGCAGAACAAATAGACACCGTAATTTTTGATTTGAATGGTACCCTGACTACTGGAGTCCCTAGTGTAAGAGAACTGTATTTGTTTGAAGAAAGTAACCTTTCAGAAATAGAATTTCTTTCCTATTGTGCTGCCCTTGAAAAGGAATCAAGTCATCCTATAGGGAAGGCCATTTATTCTTTTGCAAATCAAGTCGAGATTAAAAACGTTGAAGCAAATTTGTTGGATCATACTCATCATTCTGGAATTTCTGGGATGATAAAAAATAAAGACTATGTCATTGGCAGCATGACTGTAATGAAGGAAAAAGGAATTGAAATCCCACTCAATTTCAAGCACCCCAACTTACAAGCAGGTGATCAAATAGTCTATGTAGCACGTAATAAAGTGGCAATAGGATTTCTGGTCATAACAGATCCCCTGCGGGATGATGCGTACTGCACTATTAGAGCATTAAAAGCAATAGGAAAAAAAATCTGTTTATGCACTGGAGCAGATGAAGAAACGGCTCATCGTTATGCTCAAGCACTGGGCATTGAAACAGTTTACGCCAACTGTGTTGCAAGCTCTCTTAAAAGAAACGAAAATCATCTATCAAAAACATCCCATATTAAAGCCCTAAGACGCAAAGGTCATAAGGTAGCCATGATAGGAGATGCTGGGAATGATACTCCTGCAATTACAGCCAGCGACTTAGGTATCGCGGTGGTTTCCGATGGTAGTGATATCTTAACCCAACAAGCAGCCGGTATTGTAATTCATAATGGAGCATTATTATCTATCGCCTCGGCTTTTGCTGTCTCCAAACAAACCGTGTCCAATATAAATCAAAATCTGGTGATGAGCCTGATTTACAATCTTGGATCAATCCTGGTTTCAGGAGGATTATTGGTTGCTATAGGATTAACTCTTAATCCTGTCGTCGGTGTTGCATTAATGATCTTCCAAGCGTGCATGATTTTAATGAATGTTTATCGCTTTAAACAACAACCACTGGAACATTTACAACAAGAGAAAAAACAATATCAGGAAGCAAGTTCTCCGAGAGAGTCCTCTCATGCAAAAATGAACAAATACAAATCTGAAAATTCAAAAGACTGTCTTTGTGACCAAGAGCCAACCCATGTTAAACCTGCAAATGCGCCAGCCCCCTCCTTTTGGAGTTATTGCATGCCTAATGGGTCTTCAACTAAAGAAGAGGAGGAAGAGCTTCTTTTACTTAGGAATATTAAGAATGAATCTATTATGAATAGTGCAAACTGTTCCTTTAAGTACTAAATCAGAGTCCAGATTTACCCACGTGAGAATCGCTCACGAGAATATTGCCATCCTAAACGCAGAGAGGGGACTCAGTAACTGTTTTGACATTAGAATAAAAATACAATGTTCAAAGCAGGAGCTCCCTCGTCGTAAATTCCTTTGGCATAGGCGTTAAGTTTTGCCGCGCGGCATGCAGACAACAAGAAAGTCAGCTCAATTAGTCTGTTGATTTATATCCATCTAAAATAATTGATAGCTTCTCCATCACCTCATCGACAGGAATCAGTTGCATGGGTTCGTCACCATGCACATGCAGCCCCCAAACATCTTCGATGCGTTTACTACCTAAAATTTTTTCTGCCGCTTCAGGATAATGATTCACAACCAAATGTTGAAAAAGATAAGGCCCCGAAATAAGGGGGTTAGTCACCGCATGTAATGCAATAACTGGAGTATTTACAGCAGTAGCCATATGTGAAGGCCCTGTATCAGGACAAAGAACAACTGTTGCTTTACTGATAAGCGCCAATAATTGCTTGGGTTTCGTTTTGCCAACGAGATTAATTGCAGGAATAACTTGGGTAATTTGGTCCGCCAAGTGCTTATCAAAATCAATTGGCCCACCTGTTATGATCACCTGTACATTCCATTTTTCCCTAGCCCTTCGCAACACGTCAATATAACGAGCCACAGGCCAACTTCGTTCCGGTTTACTTGCAGCGGGATTAACCACCAAAATCGGACCTTGCTTTGGTAAATGTTGTTCTGCCCATTCATAATCTGCAGAAGTAATAGGTAAATCCCAGCGAATAACCCGCTCCTTTATTCCTAAAGATTGAGCAAACTTCAAGAACCCATCTAAGGTGTGCTCTAAACCTGGTGTTATTCGTTCATTTACAAATAAGCCATGAGCATCATTCGCTCGATGCTCATCATAGCCAATTTTTCGTTTCGCTTTGATAAAAGGATAGAGTAAATTCGTCCTTAGACTCGCTTGCGGGGCTAATAATACATCAAAGGTACGTCCTTTCATTTGCTTTTTAAAGCGCCAATAATCTGCAATATTGTTCGGTTTATCAATTAAAATAAATTCTACTCCATCCATCCCCTCTACCAAATCAAAAGCAGGTTTGGAAATAATCCAAGTCAACTTTGCTTGCGGTAGATTCGCTTGCAAGGTTCTAATGAGTGGCACCGCCATTAGAACATCGCCTAGTGCAGATAATCGTACAATACAAATGGATTTAATCATTCTGTAAAACAAACCGGGAACCACAATAAGGGCAAACCTCTACGCCAGTTTTTTCAATTGGCAAATAAACCTTTGGATGAGCGTTCCATAATATCATATCTTTTGTCGGACAGCTCAGAGGTAATTCATTACGATGCACTACGTAATTTTTTTTCGTACTTGCTGGTTCTTTTTTAGCTTTTAACATAATGTTCCTTTAACTCTTATTTGGTAAGATTATCTAATATTTCCCCGATTTTCGCTATAATCTCATCGCGAAAAGCCTCATTTTGTGGATCATAAAAAAAAGCATCTCCCCAATGCCTAAGCCAAGTTAATTGGCGTTTCGCTAATTGCCGGGTAGCAGCAATACCTTTATCACGCATGATGGAGTAATCGTAATCGCCTTGAAGAAATTCAAGAGCTTGTCGATACCCTACACAACGCATTGCAGGTAAATTCATGGTTAAATGCCATTTTTGCTTTAACTGCTTTACTTCCTCAATAAAGCCTTCGGCTAACATATGATCAAAGCGTTGTGCAATACGTTCATGCAGCCACGCCCTTTGCTCTGGAAAGAGAATAAAATTTACAAAATGATGTTCTGGCTTTTCCTTATCCTGCTCAAGAAAAGCAGATAAGGTTTTACCTGTCACATAATATACTTCCAGTGCACGTTGAATTCGTTGTGCATCATGCGCATGGATTCGTGCAGCAGATTCAGAATCAATGCCTACTAACTTCTGATGGAGAACAGGCCAACCATATAAAGCGGCTTCATCTTCCAATTGCTGGCGTATAACCGGATTAGCTTCGGGTAAAGTTGATAGGCCCTTTTGTAATGCATTAAAATACATCATAGTCCCCCCTACAAGTAAAGGGATTTTGCCTCGCTTGTCAATCTCATCACATAAAGCTAAAGCATCAGCACAAAATTGAGCAGCAGAATAAGACTCAATGGGATCTTTAATATCAATTAAATGATGTGGTGCAATTCGTAACTCTTGGGGTGTGGGTTTGGCTGTTCCGATATTCATATCCCGATAGATCATTGCAGAATCGACACTAATAAGTTCAAAAGGATATCGTGTAACTAATTCACAAGCTAAAGCCGTTTTGCCGGAGGCAGTCGGTCCCATCAAACAAAAAACTAATTTACCCATTCATTATCTCAATAAAAAGCAAGCGGTGGTCATATTATTAAATATGAGGAATCTCCTTACCCACTCCAGGGAGAGGGTGAGTGTTCTTTATCGTGTCATGCCCCTAATCATACCTACATCCTCCCTAACGGACTCCTTCTCTCTTATGGGCGGCTTTGTTGAAAACAATCGTATGTCATTCCCGCGACGGCGGGAATCCCTCCATAAAATAGGCACAATGCGATTTCTTTAATTTAATTACGCCTCAAACTATGCATCTACAATTTTTTTACAATC
Organism: Legionella qingyii; assembly: GCF_003990155.1. Classification (NCBI taxonomy): domain Bacteria; kingdom Pseudomonadati; phylum Pseudomonadota; class Gammaproteobacteria; order Legionellales; family Legionellaceae; genus Legionella; species Legionella qingyii. The sequence goes on along the minus strand of NZ_RZGX01000024.1, from coordinate 32,711 downwards.
TTCATTTGTTAATACTTTAAATAATCCTGACCGCTGATTGTTCTCTCTATAAATATTCAGCAACAGTTCATTTAATTCCATTTTTTCCTCAACACTTAAAAGTCTGGGATCAAATATTTGCGCTCGATTCATCAAATCAAGCAATACATTCTGATTAATTACATCACAAGCAGCAACAGAGTCCAAGAATAACCGTAAATCTAAATAGGGCATACAAAGTGGTATGCTACGAATGAGTACTTCATTAGCTCCCGTCCACTCAAGATTTATACCTAACGGCTTGAGGCCCTCTACTAACTCCATAGTTCTACTTTGGTGCTTTTTCGGAAAAGAATAACGAATTGGTACTAATAAAGGTCTACTTGCGAAAGGGAAGCACAACTGAGGTATTTGTTCCTGCATTCGACACTGGTACAAAGTCACAATATCAACAACATAAGGTAGTTGATTTATGAATACTAAAATGTATCTGCTATTTAAAATGACCCAAGATAACTCTGTTTCAAAATTATAAATGCTTTTACTTGGCGTCGCCAATTTGGGATAAGGTTCATAAATCATTTGAGTTTGATTTTGATGCTGCTGTTCGCTTAAAACATATGACACTTCTTCACTTGTTTCTTTTTTAGACTTCAATGCCGCTGTCAATTGTGAGGTAAAAAAATCAAACACTAAACGTGGCTGCTGAAAGCGGACTTCGTGCTTGGTGGGATGCACATTTACATCGACCTCTTCATGATTGATCATTAGATACAATACGCATGCAGGAAAGCGACCAGGATATAATAAACCATCATACGCTTGCTTTAGCGCCTGGTGAATTAGCTTGTCTTTTACCATCCGCTGATTAATATAAACCCACAATCGATCATTCTGACTGCGCTGAAAATTAGAGTTACTTATCCAGCCGCAGAGTTTCATGGCCCCATGTTCCACATCAAGATAAATTGATTCTTTAACAAAAGCACTGCCAAATATACGGCTTATGCGTGTTAAACGGGTTTGTTCATTGGTTGCAGCTGGAAGCGCTAAAACCTGTTTTCCATTATGTTTTAGCGTAAGCGCAATGCCTGGAGCACTTAAAGCAAAGCGTTTTACCGTGGTTTCTATCGCTTGAAACTCCACTTTTTCGCTTTTTAAAAATCGTTTTCGTACAGGTGCATTAAAGAATAGATCAACAACATCCACCGTAGTTCCTACACTACGAGCACAGGGAGTAATAGATCGCTCGACACCATGTATTCGTAGCATTGCTGCTGCCTCTTGGTGTTCAGGTCTTGAACTGATTGTGACTTTTGCTATAGAGGCAATACTGGCTAATGCTTCACCACGAAATCCCATACTATCAATTGAATATAAGTCATCAAGGGTGCTGATTTTGCTGGTCGCATGTGCAGCAATTGCCAATGGCAAATCTTCTGCCACAATACCCATTCCATTATCGCTGATCTTGATTTGATTGAGACCACCATAGCCTATTTCGATGGTAATCGCATCTGCGCCTGCATCAAAAGAATTTTCCAGTAACTCTTTTACTACTGACGCAGGTCGCTCTATTACTTCTCCCGCAGCAATTTGATTTGCTATGAGCGGCGGTAATTGTTGAATTCTTATGCCCATGCTGGAGGAATCACCAGTTTTTGCCCCGGCTTAAGTCGAGTGATTCCACGCAAATGATTCGTAGATTGTAGGGCTGCCACTGAAACATGATAACGCGCAGCAATAGCAGGTAAGGTTTCTCCAGCGCGAACCAAATGGACATTATTCGTCGTCATGGCTTCAATGCGTGATCCGTGAGGAGGATTTTCCCAGAAATATCCTTTAATGCCCTGAAAAATTGCCTGGCTCAAACGAGTTTGATACGCTGGATTAGTTAAATTACGTTCCTCAATAGGATTTGAAATAAATCCTGTTTCTACTAGAATCGAAGGAATATCCGCAGATTTCAAAACGACAAACCCCGCCTGCTCCACTTTATTATTATGTAAATTAGTGAAATTACCGAGCTGATTTAAGACACGCCCTCCCATTTGCAAACCGGAATTAATCGTTGCAGTTTGTGATAAATCAATGAGAACGGAACGCACTACACCATTTCGGTCATCCAAATCTCCTAGATTCACCCCTCCTAATTCTGAATAGTTCTCCTTTTCTGCAAGCCAACGTGCTGCTTCACTGGTAGCACCTCGTTGCGATAAAGCAAATACCGAGGCGCCATTTGAGTGAGGATTATTAAATGCGTCCGCATGAATCGCAACAAATACATCGCCATTATATTTTCTGGCAATGTCCAGACGTTGGCGCAGACCCACATAATAATCTCCAGAACGGGTTAGCACAGCGCGCATACCTGGTTGCCTATCTATTAATTGTTTGAGTTTCAAAGTAATTGCTAATACGACGTCCTTTTCTCGACTGTTGCGTGGGCCTCTAGCTCCTGGATCCTTACCTCCATGTCCTGCATCCAAAACAACAATAACATCACGCAGTTTAGAAGGCCTAGCACTTACCTTAATTGGCTGTCGGTTTGCTAAAATAGGTCGTGTTAGCTGCTTTGTTTCAATTTTTACAGGTAATTTTGCCTGTTGTATTTTCTGTGTTGTGTATGTTTTCGCTGCTACAGACAATCCTTTTTGAGGAGCGCTTGCAGCAATTGGCGCAACAAGATGACCACTATGTAATAAATCAACGCGTACGCCTCCAAACGCGCCATTGGGTTTCCATGGAGAAGATCTTAGTTGTACTTTTTGATTAACTTCAAAAACAAGCCTCAAGGTTCTAGGCTCAGAATGCCCGCTACGAACTTGTCTGACTAATCCATTGATTAAACCCAATTGGTTTAAATCTACAGCCAATTGGGTCTCTTTTAAGTCCAATACAACTCGCTCAGGATTATTTAACGAGAATACTTTGTGGGTGAATGGACCATTAATTGTTAGAAAAAGTGAAGTTTGATTTCCTTGTTGTTTTAAAACAATTGATTTCAGTTGGGCACCAAATGTTGTTACTGAGCAGAGAAACAGTACCACAAAAAACCATAAGCGAAATATCATATTTCACCTGCAAGACGCGCTAAAATTCTTTTCCCAGCTGTGCTCAATGCCATAATTTGCATTTCACGTCCAGCCCCCTTAATAGCTAACTTAAAACGAATATCGACTTGTGGCAATGCTCCTCCTGCATTTTCAGCCCATTCAATACAACAAATACTCTCTTGGGTAAAATAATCTCGAAATCCAAGATATTCCAACTCTTCCTCATGATGTATGCGATACAGATCAAAATGATGTATGGTTAGATGATTACATAGATAACTTTCTACTAGAGAAAAAGTTGGGCTTTTAATTGTAGATTGAACGCCCATATGTCTCAACATAGCGCGAATGATAGTTGTTTTTCCTGCCCCAAGATCACCACTAAAAGTCATGATTAGAGAAGGACAAAGACAAGAAGCCAGTTGAGAGGCAAAATGTTCACTCGCCGTTTCATCAGGTAAATCCAGTGTTATAACGGCATCTAATTTATTATTTGTCATCATTCAGGATAATTCAATACATGAGGTAAAACATCAAATAAATCACTGGCCAATAAACCAGCCCCCCCTAATTTTTTTGCTACTCGATCTCCCGCAACCGCATGGGCCCACACACCGCATTGTGCGGCTTCAGATAAAGAATATCCTTGAGCACAAAGACCAGCAATAATACCGCTTAATACATCGCCCATACCAGCACTCGCCATGGCCGGATTACCTCGAGGACAAACAGAGGTATCTTTGTCTGCTGTTTGAATCACAGTACCAGCCCCTTTTAATACAACGACCCCGCCATATTGTTTCTGGATGTTTGCCGCTGCCTGGTATCTATCCTTCTGAATCAAATCAGTAGAGCAAGAAAGTAAGCAAGCCGCTTCGCCTGGATGTGGTGTTAAAATCCAATTATCATCCAGTTGTGGGTTCTCAGCTAACAATCTTAACGCCGATGCATCAATTACCATAGGCAATTGTGATGTAATTGCAGTTAAAAAAAGGTTAGTAGCCCACTCACTTTCCCCTAGACCTGGACCAATAATGCAGACTGTGGCCTGAGCCAAGAGTGGTTTTAAATCTTGGGCAGTTTCAACACCACATACCATAGCTTCGGGGATTAATGATAAAGCACCCTTGGCATGTTCCGGCCACGTTGCAACTGTTACTGCACCAGCACCAGTTCGCATTACTGCTTTTGCAGCCAGACTAATAGCTCCAGGCATTCCAGGCCCTCCACCAATTACTAAAACATGGCCATAATTTCCCTTATGCGAATTCTTTTTACGTTTAGCAATGGGTAAAGGTAAGGTATCCCAACTTAAAAGGCGAGCAGCTGGAATCAATTGAGACACACACGAATCAAGTTGTAAAGAGCAACTATGAATTTCACCACAATAATCCGGCCCATCGGCAGTATACATGCCTTTTTTTTGAGCAATAAAGGTTAAAGTCGTGTTGGCTTTAACACAAAAGTTTTCTATCTTTCCTGTATCTGCATTAAGGCCTGAGGGTATATCCAAAGACACAACAGGTAGACCACTTGCATTGATCTGATTAATTGCTGATGCAATAACCCCATGCACAGGCCCAGTCAAACCAATCCCTAAAAGAGCGTCAACAATTAATTCGACTTCGCTGTCTAATGGTTCATCTGCAGCTTGACACTCAACTCCTGCATTTATAGCCATTAACGCCGCATGTTGCGCGGCAAAAGGTAGATCAATCACTGCCTTACATTGATAAATCGTGACTAATAAACCCTGTTCATGCGCTAATCTGGCAACAACATATCCATCGCCAGCATTGTTTCCAGCACCGCAATAGATAGCAATATGTCGCACATTCGGATAAAGCTTTGCTATATGAAAAAATGCCTCTGCACCTGCGCGGGACATGAGTGTATTTTCATCTAATTGATATAAAGAGGTAGCTTGTTGCTCGCACGCTCTAATTTGCTCACAACGATAAAGGGCATTTGCTGGCATGATCATCTTGTGCTCCAAATCTACTATTTCGAACACGTTCTTAGTAGTCTAGTGTAGTATCGTAGTCTTGATGAAGCACAGCGAAACCCGGGGATTTGCTGGATGTAAATAAAACCGCTTTACCTAGGTTTCGCTACACTTCACCCAGGCTAAAAAGCCCAGGCTACGTCCATTTACTTAACTAATTTTAATGAAGGTTTACTTTTAGAAACAGTTGAGCCATCCGATTCAGCGCCAGAAGTCCCAGAAGATGCTGGAGGCGGTTCTTCTTCATCTTCAACAGCAAAAGCAATGCCTCTACCATTTTCTTTAGCGTAGATTTCTAATACTGCTCCTGGTGGAACAAAAATTTGTTCTGTTTTTCCTGAAAAACGTGCAGTAAAGATGATTCGATCGTTTTCTAATAAAAGACCGCGAGTTGCTGCTGGAGAAATATTTAACACGATACGATCATGATTCACATGCTCTCTTGGAACCTGGACTCCCGTATATTCAGCATTAACCATGATATAAGGGGTTAATTCGTTATCTACTATCCAATCGTAGGCAGCGCGAATTAGATAGGGTTTGTTTGATGTCATTGTCATATAATTATGCCGCTCTTAGTTGTCGCTCCGCGTCAGTCAAACTTGTTTGAAACGATTCACGTTTGAACAAGCGCTGCATGTAAGCAATTATTCCTTTAAATTCCGGTGCAATTTCAATTCCCAATCGAGGCAAACGCCACAATAAAGGTGCCAATGCACAATCCAACAAAGAAAACTCATCACTCAAAAAATAAGATTTATCTGCAAATACAGGGTCAAGAGCAGTTAAACTTTCAAATAAATTTGCTCTGGCCTGATCCGCATTATCATCTCTTAAAATTCGGTTCATTAAATAATACCAATCATGTTCTATCCTGTGCATCATTTTTCTTGTTTCAGCACGAGCTACAGGATAAACAGGCAATAATGGTGGATGAGGAAATCGCTCATCTAAATATTCCATGATAATACGTGGCTCATAAAGCACAAGTTCTCTATCAATTAAAGTAGGAACCGTTCCATATGGATTAACTGATAACAGATCAGCGCTGGGTTCAGCCTGCTTAGCAGCAAGAATTTCTACATTTACCCCTTTTTCAGCCAACACAATTCGAACCTGATGGCTGTAAACATCGTCTGTATCAGAAAATAAAGACATTATAGTGCGCTTTGCAACAATTGCCATGAGCAACTCCTATTTAATTCAACCTATAACAAAGGTAAGTACACACACACAAAAACGCGCATTTTACCACATTTTTACCTTTTTGGGTTACTTTACACCGACTTTTCGCCAATAAATTGTTTTTAAACCCAACGCGGCGATAAATAAAATCAATAAAAAACCAACTACAAAAAAACCTAAATAGTGACGCAGTGACTGTACTGGTTCACTAACATAGGCAAGAAAAGTCACCAAATCCTGTAAATTAGTATCAAATTGTCCACCGGATAAATCATGATTCAATGTTTCTAAAATATTGGGCATGGCAACATCAGGAACAAGATGATTATTTGTACCAAATTGTCGAGAGTCATCCTTATAAAAACCATTTAGATAACTATAGAGCCATTTCGTCCCTTTCTCTCTAGCAATCAAAGATAAATCTGGTGGTACTATCCCAAACCATTGTTTTGCATCTTCTGGAGGCAAGGCGATACGAATTGGATCATTAATCGTTGCTTGGGTAAAAATCAGATTATTTTTTAATAAATCTTGATTTATTTGACCATCAAATCCTATTAACCCTAACCCCTTGGCCATATGATTATAGCGTAAATATTTTAAAGAGTGACAACCAGAACAATAATTCATAAATAGTCTAGCACCTCTTTGTAAGCTAGCCTGGTCTTGGACATCGATTTTTAGAGGATAGGTCCATCCGACCGGATTTAAAGCGACGCATCCAAACCATACAGCCAAGTAAAAAACAACTCCTTGCATCCGCATCATTGCCCTCCCAGGCGAGAAGGTACCGGGCGTGGTGCTTCAAAACGAGTATAAAAAGGCATTAATACAAAATATGCAAAATAAAATACTGTACTGACACGGGCCAAAAACAAACGCATGGGAGTTACAGGAATTGTTCCTAAATAACCCAATAGCAAAAACGCAGTGACACCGAAAAACAACATAATCCTTGAGCAATTTCCTTTATAACGCATTGAGCGAACCGGACTGCGATCAAGCCAAGGTAAAAGGAACAGGAGTAATAAAGCAGATCCCATACAGATAATTCCTAATAATTTATCCGGTACCGCCCGCAACATGGCATAAAATGGCGACATATACCACATGGGGGCAATATGATCTGGGGTAATTAACGGATTTGCGGGTACAAAATTATTATGTTCTAAAAAATACCCCCCCATTTCAGGGGCAAAAAATACAACCGCAAAAAATAAACTAAGAAAAGCAAGCACCATGACTAAGTCTTTAACAATGTAGTATGGGTGAAATGGAATTCCATCTAAAGGCTTGCCTTGTGCATCTAATTTATTTTTGATCTCAATTCCTTCTGGATTATTAGAGCCGACCTTATGTAAGGCAACAACATGCAAGAACACCAAGAAAACGAGTAAGAATGGAATGGCAATTACATGTAGTGCAAAGAAACGTTGTAGCGTAGCATTACCCACTGAGTAATCTCCTCTGAGCCAAACAACAAGGCTTTCACCAATATATGGAATAGCACTAAGCAATGAGGTGATTACTTCTGCTCCCCAATAGGACATTTGTCCCCAAGGCAATAAATAACCAAAAAATGCACCAGCCAAAAGTAAAATATATAAACACATTCCCAAAAGCCAAATCAACTCACGTGGTTTTTGATATGAGCCATAAAGTAAGCCACGGAACATATGTAAATAAATAACAATAAAAAAAGCAGATGCGCCAGTTGAATGCATATAACGCAGTAACCAGCCAAAATTTACATCGCGCATTATGTATTCTAAAGATGCAAAAGCCTGCTCAGCGCTTGGAGTATAAAACATGGTAAGCCACAAACCAGTAATCAATTGATTGATTAAAACGACAAGCGCTAGTGAACCAAAGAAGTACAAAAAATTTAAATTCTTAGGAAGATAATAGGCACTGAAATAATTTTTCCAGGTGCTCATCAAAGGAAAACGCTCATCGAGCCATTTGAGGAGTCTATTCATTTAATCAAGCCTTATCTGTTATCAATCGTACATTTTAGCCTAGGTGCAGCGAAGCGAAACCCGGGGAAACCCTATTGTTTATTATCCCGGGTTTCACTTCGCTGCACCCGGATTACAGATTATGTAGGCATAGAATTTATGCCTTGTCCTCGCCAATAACAAGAGTATGCTGATCGATAAAATAATATGGTGGTACTTCCATATTAATTGGCGCAGGGACATCTTTAAAAACCCTGCCAGAAAGATCAAAAGCAGAACCATGACAAGGGCAGAAAAAACCACCTGGCCAGTCAGGCCCTAAATCACCTAGATTGGGTTTGTATTTTGGAGAACAACCCAGGTGCGTACAAATCCCTATAAGAACCAAGTATTCTGGATTAATTGAACGAAACTCATTTTTTGCATAGGAAGGCTGCTGCCTCGTCACAGAATTGGGATCACGCAATCTTGAAGAATCTATAGTCAAACGCTGCAACATTTCTTTGGTTCGTCTAATTATCCATACTGGTTTTCCACGCCATTCAACAACCGCCTGCTCCCCAGGCTCGAGTTTACTTAAATCGACGTGTACAGGCGCACTTTCAGCTTGAGCTTTAGCGCTAGGTAACCAAGAAGCAACAAAGGGAGTTAAAGCACATAAAGCACCTATGCCTCCTAATACACATGTTGTAGTTAACAAAAATTGGCGACGACCTTCATCTACAAGATCGTTTTTCTCTTGCTCGCGATCAGGATCAGTATTTTCATTCACCATATCATTTGCTTATGTAATGTTATAGCCTGGATGTAACAAAGCGGAACCCGGGGTCGCAAGGCAGTATGGATTCCCCGGGCTCCGCTGGCTGCACCTAGGTTACAAACTACTCCTACCCCAAACATGCAAAATAAAAAACCCCGCAAAAGCGGGGTTCGTTAACCAATAAACGATTAACGTTTTGAGTATTGAGTTGCACGACGTGCTTTGTGCAAGCCCACTTTCTTTCTTTCAACACGACGTGAATCACGAGTTAATAAACCACGTGCACGTAATCTTCTACGAACAGAATTTGGACTAGGCTCAGCATCTTCTGCTAATCCTGCTTCATCGTACGCAACTAATGCTCTTGCAATACCTAAACGTACAGCACCTGCCTGGCCAGAAACTCCACCGCCAGATACTGTAATGTAAGCATCAAATTTATCAACAAGGTCAACGGTTTCTAGTGGCTGCATCACAACCATGCAAGAAGTTTCACGGCAGAAATATTCCTGTAAAGTACGGCCATTTACTTTGATCTCGCCTTTACCTGGACGTAAAAACACACGAGCTGTTGAACTTTTTCTACGGCCTGTGCCGTAGTATTGCTTCACTTCAGCCATAATACTTATTCCTCAATATCAAGTTGCTTGGGTTGCTGTGCAGTATGTGGATGCTCGTTGCCTGCATATACTTTTAGCTTACGATACATCTCTCTACCTAAAGGATTTTTTGGTAACATGCCTTTAACAGCAAGTTCGATAATTCTAACAGGATTTCTAGCCTGTAATTTTTCGAAACTATCTGATTTTATTCCACCAGGATATCCGGTATGACGATAGTACATCTTGTTGGTAAATTTACGGCCGGTCACAATAACCTTTTCCGCATTAGTCACTACGATGTAATCGCCAGTATCAACATGGGGGGTATACTCAGCTTTATGCTTGCCACGTAAACGACGAGCAATCTCACTTGCTAAGCGACCCAAAACTTTGTCGCTGGCATCAACCACTAACCAGTCACGTTTGACTTCATGGCTTTTGGCACTAAATGTCTTCATTAAATGAACTCCGAACCGCCTAAATTGGTAATCTTCTATCATGGACGGGCGATTTTAACCAAAACAGAAACATCCTACAAGTAAAAAAGGATAAAAATTTATATACAATTATTAAATCCGCATAAATATAACAAATTTCAAACAAGAATCACAATAATTTTTTGTTCTATTGTGTAGTCTGGGCGAAGTAAAACGGCACTGCCAGTAAATTAATAGTAGTTCGATAATGCAAAACCTGAGAAATTCAAGCATTTCATAATTTTAATTTTGGGTTCTGCTTCACTACATCCAGGCTACACTTGATATATTGTTCATTCCCGGTCAATTAATAACTGCTCGACAATATTGCCAGAAATTAAATGCTTTTCAATGATTTCATCAATATCAGCAAAAGACGCATAAGTGTACCACACGCCTTCAGGGTAAATTACAATACATGGGCCAGAACTGCAACGCCCGAGACAACCTGATTTACTTACACGAACTTTACCTGGACCATGCATTTCCAGTTCCAGAAGTCGTGATTTCATATAATCAAAATAAGGCTCACCACCAGCATTGGCGCAGCATTGTTTGCCTGCCGCCTTTTGATTGGTGCAGATGAGAACATGTTTATTGTAATAAGCCAATGGACTACTTTCCTATAGATTCAATTTTTGTTTTTAACTTTAAACCGGGTTTAAAGGTTACAACTCTCCTGGCTACAACCGGAATTTCCTCTCCGGTTTTGGGGTTCCTACCGGGCCTTTGTGGCTTATCCCTTAGTGTAAAATTACCAAATCCTGATAATTTTACGTGATACCCATGCTCAAGAGCATGCCGCAACTCTTCAAAAAAATTCTCGACCATTTCCTTTGATGCAGGTTTGGACAGATTTAATTCATCACACAGGGTTTCTGCCATTATTGCTTTGCTTAGTGCATTCACGATTATTCCCTCAATATGATTGAAAATTTATTTTCTAACATGTTGATTATAGCACTAATTAAAGAGTTTATCTCTGTATCGACTAAAGTACGATTTTCATCTTGTAACGTCATAGCAACGGCAAGGCTTTTTTTTCCTTGAGGAATCCCTTCCCCTGTGTACACATCAAATACATCAAAAGATTTTAACCAGCTTTCTTTTATGGTTTCTCGGACCGCTGATTCAATCAGCATGACGCTGATGTCCGCATCGACCAAGAATGACAAATCACGACGAATTTGCGGGTATTTTGAAATGGTTTTATAGCGTGGCGCTTCATGGCCAATTAATGCCGCTAAATTGATTTCAAAGAGCAAAACATCCTCTTGTAAATCTAATGCATCTGCCAAACGTGGGTGTAACATCCCCATCCATCCGGCGAATACCCCATCGATATTGATTTGAGCTGATTGTCCAGGATGTAATGCATCATGCACAGCAGCTACGAATTCGACTTGTTTTAATTTAAGTGACGCAAATAAAGATTGAAGATCACCTTTTAAATCAAAAAAATCAAAAACCCGAGTAGGCTCACTCCAATTGACACTACCTTGTTCTCCCATCAACAAGCCTGCAATACAAGGACGCTCTACAAGTTGTTCCTTGTTCAAATCAAAAACGACACCTATTTCGAAAAATTTAACTGCATTTTGCTGGCGGTGAACATTATAAATCATTGATGCAATCAATCCTGGCCACATCCCGGCACGCATTTGTGATAATTCCGAAGAAATTGGATTAAGCAATTGCATAAATTCTTTGTGTGGATAAAGTTCACGTTGTAATTCAGGATCAACAAAACTGTAACTTATCGTTTCATGATACCCTCTGTTACTGAACCAGTGTGAAAGCTTCGCTGCTATTTCTTCATTACCACATGTTGTTCCTGCCTGCACTAATGTTGTGGTAGGTTGAGCATGCAAATTATCATATCCATAAAGACGGATGATTTCTTCAACTAAATCGACATCATGTTGAATATCAAAACGATGAGAAGGAATAGTGACATCAAGAAAATTATGGTGCTCTTTTCCTACTACGACACCAAGCCCTTCTAATAATGTTTTCATCTCTTGCAGTGAAATACTAAGCCCAGTTAATTTTTTCACTTTATCGGTATCAAAAGTAAAGTTCACCGTTTCTGGTAAATATTTGTTATCATCAGCTTCAATAACTGGCCCTACTTCTCCACCTGCAATTTCTAAAATTAATGCTGTAGCTCGTTCAAGAGCTTTCATTTGCAAGCATGGATCGACGCCGCGTTCATAACGTTGAGATGAATCACTGAACAAACCAAATTTTCTTGCTACTCCGGCAATAACAATCGGATTAAAATAGGCACTTTCTAAGAATACGTTTTGGGTATGTGCTTGTACCGAACTTGCTTCTCCACCCATGATACCAGCCATTGCCAAAGGTTTCTCTTTGTCTGCAATAACCAATACTTTTTCATTTAATGTTAATTCTTGACCATCAAGCAACGTTAACTGTTCTTGACTATTACTAAAGCGTACATTTATTTCACCTTTGATTGTTGCTAAATCAAAAGCATGCATAGGCTGGCCTAATTCAATCATTACATAATTCATAACATCCACAATCGGATGCAAAGTACGAATACCGCTGCGACGTAAGCGCTCACTCATCCATAAAGGGGTAGTTGCTTTAGGATTTATATTACGAATTACTCGACCACAGTATCGCGGACAAGCCTCAGGACTTTTTAACTGTATTGGTAATACATCATCGATACTGGGCGTCAGTTCAGGAATTGATTTTTCTAATAAGGGCAATTTGTTTAACACGGCTACTTCGCGAGCGATACCTAAAACGCTAAAACAATCAGCTCGGTTGGGAGTTAAATCTATATCAAAAATATGATCATCCAGAGTCAAATATTCGCACAGATCCATACCCACAGGCGCATCACTTTCCAATTCCATGATGCCTTCAGATTGCTCTGCCATACCTAGCTCGGTGACCGAACAGAGCATACCTTGAGATAATTCGCCACGCAATTTGGATTCTTTGATATTAAAACCTCCCGGCAGGCGTGCACCAATCATAGCCAAAGCTACTTTTAATCCAGCTCTTACATTGGAAGCACCGCAAACAATTTGCAGCGGTTTATCCATGTTTGCATTGACTTCACAAACAGTTAATTTATCTGCATTGGGATGAGGTTTGGTACTAAGAACTTCAGCAACGATTACATGAGTAAACTCTCCTGCTACTGGACTCACCGCATCTACTTCCAGGCCAGCCATAGTCAGTTGACTTGCTAATTCTTGTTCAGTTAATGAGTAATTTACCCATTCACGTAACCATAATTTACTTAATTTCATTTATAGTCCTTACCACCTGATTAAACTTTTTATTAGGTTCGCAGAGCTTCACTCGGATACCGAACCATAATACTGAAAACAACAGATCAACAGTGCAAAATATCTTAAAATTGATTTAAAAAAGTAAGATCATTTTCAAACATCATCCGTAAGTCATCTATTCCATAATACAACATTGCTAATCTATCCAACCCCATGCCAAACGCCCAACCTTGATATTCATCAGGGGAAATATTCACGGCCTTAAGTACATTAGGATGCACCATGCCACAGCCTAAAACCTCAAGCCATCCAGTAAACTTACAAGAACGACATCCTTTACCACTGCATTGGGTACATTCAATATCAACTTCTGCAGATGGCTCAGTGAACGGGAAATAGGAGGGTCTAAACCGCAATGCCAATTTTCGACCGAAGAAATCTGCGAATAAATCTTGGAGCAAGCCTTTTAAACTGGCTAAAGTAGCCTGCTTGTCAATTAACAACCCCTCAACTTGATGGAACATAGGTGTATGGGTTAAATCTGAATCGCAACGATAGACACGCCCTGGAGCAATTAAACGAAAAGGAGGTTTACGTTGTTCCATAGCACGAATTTGTACTGGAGACGTATGCGTTCTCAATAAACGACCATCACCAAAATAAAAGGTATCATGCATTGCACGTGCTGGATGATGTCCAGGAATATTCAACGCTTCGAAATTATAAAATTCAGTTTCTATTTCCGGGCCGTCAACAATGTCAAAACCCATACGACTAAAAAACTCATTAATTCTATGTTTTACTTGAGTTACAGGGTGCAATGAACCACCCTCTTTCTTCCGTCCTGGAAGAGTCACATCAATACGTTCTGCTGAAAGTTTTTCTAGTAATTGCTTTTCTTTGAGTTCAAGCATTTTTGTTTCAATCAATGCACTGATTTCACGTTTTGCCTGATTTACTAATTGACCTACTTTAGGTTTGTCTTCGGCGGATAAGTGAGCAAGTCCTTTTAAAATTTCAGTCAGCTTGCCCTTCTTGCCTAGAAAATCAACGCGAATTGATTCTAATTCAGATACATCTTGTGCATTGTTAATTGCTTCAGAAGCCTGCTCTTGTATGGTGATGATATCCTGCATAATTATACCCACAAGTAAAAAGGAGGCCGCAGCCTCCTTAAAATAAATTTCATCTTTAAGCTAGTGTTCTTAAACTAACGTGTAGCCTGGCTGCAAGTTAGTGGAACCGGGCTACAATAATTATCGATACTTTATAAAGATTATTTTGCTAATGCAGCTTTAGCTTGTTCAGCAATTGCAGCAAAAGCTATTTTGTCATGAACAGCTAGATCAGCCAATACTTTTCTATCCAGATCAATTGATGCTTTTTTCAACCCATCAATTAAACGGCTGTATGATAATCCGCACTCACGAGCTTGTGCATTAATACGCGTAATCCACAATGCACGAAATTGACGTTTTTTCTGACGTCGATCGCGATAAGCATATTGACCCGCTTTGATTACTGCTTGTTTTGCCATGCGGTAGGTTCGGCTACGGGCTCCGTAATAACCTTTTGCTTGGTCTAAAACTTTCTTGTGACGCGCTTTCGCTGTCACACCACGTTTAACTCTTGGCATTCTTCATTCCCCCCTTAACTACCGTGCAACATGCGTTCTGCCAAACGTGCATCGCATGGCTTTAAAGTACCAGCCTCTACACGCAAATGACGCTTTGCCTTAGTAGACTTTTTGGTGAGGATATGGTTTCTATAAGCGCCACGACGTTTAATCGCGCCACTTGCTGTCTTACGGAAGCGTTTAGACGCTCCGCGATGTGACTTTAACTTCGGCATAACAATGTACTCCGCATTTGATTTCAGCTACTTGGTTTTTTTGGGTGATAAAACCATCAGTAATTGTCTTCCTTCGCGTTTTGCTTGCTGTTCTACAACAGCAAATTCAGCGGTATCTTGCTGTAAACGCTCAAGAATCTTCATACCCAGTTCTTGATGAGCCATTTCACGACCACGAAAACGCAGCGTAATTTTGACTTTATCACCATGATTTAGGAAACGGATCAGGTTGCGTAGCTTGACCTGATAATCCCCATCTTCCGTCGTAGGACGGAATTTCAATTCTTTGACCTGAATTTGCTTTTGCTTTTTCTTTGCTTCAGCTTGTTTTTTACTCAGTTCAAAGAGAAACTTGCCATAATCCATGATCCGGCATACTGGAGGTTTGGCTGTAGGCGATATTTCAACCAGATCCAAGCCACCTTCTTCCGCTGCACGCAGGGCTTCACGTGTTGAGACAATTCCTGCCTGATTACCATCGACATCAATTAAGCGTACCTCAGGTACATTGATCTGTTCATTAATTCGTGCGCGATCATTTTCACGCTTAGTTGGTGCACTAATGGTTTAACCCCCCCTGCTTGTTAATTAGGAATTGATCCTTTCCGAGCAATTTCTTGCGCCAAGGTATCACAAATTGTATCTATTGTCATCACACCCAAGTCTGTTCCTTCGCGAGAACGCACTGCGACTTGGTTTGATTCAACTTCTTTATCCCCTATCACTAAGAGATAAGGTACTTTTTGTAAAGTATGTTCACGAATTTTAAAGCCAATTTTCTCATTTCTCAAGTCATAGTTGGCCCGAATACCTCTTTTTTGCAAAATTTGAGTTACCTTTTGGGCATACTCATTCTGTTTTTCACTAATTGTGAGCACAATCGCTTGTACAGGGGACAACCATAAGGGAAACTTCCCTGCGTAATGTTCTATCAAAATCCCCATAAAACGCTCAAAAGAGCCTAAAATTGCACGATGCAACATAACAGGAATTTGTTTGCTACCATCTTCAGCAACATATGAAGCATCCAAACGACCCGGCATCGAAAAATCAACTTGTATGGTTCCACACTGCCAAATTCTGCCTAAACAATCAGCCAAAGAGCACTCAATTTTAGGTCCATAGAAAGCACCTTCACCTGGCGCATCAACCCATTCTATATTGCGATCTTTCATTGCTTGTTTTAAAGCAGCCTCTGCTTTATCCCATACATCATCACTACCAACTCGTTTTTCAGGACGTAATGCCAATCGATATTTAATTTCTTTAAAACCAAAATCAGCATATACGGATTGAACCAATTCGAGCATCATCGCTACTTCTGATTGGATTTGATCTTCAGTACAAAAGATATGAGCATCGTCTTGAACCATATTACGGACACGCATCAAACCATGCAATGCACCAGAGGGTTCACAACGATGACAATTACCAAACTCAGACAATCTTAATGGCAAATCTCTATAACTTTTTAAACCTTGATTGAATACTTGCACATGGCATGGGCAATTCATAGGCTTAACAGCATAGTGACGATTTTCAGTTTCGGTAACGAACATTTCATCTCTAAAATTAGCCCAATGACCTGATTTTTCCCAAAGAATCCTATCAACTAATTGAGGGGTCTTAATTTCTTGATAACCAAAATCAACCAGACGATGACGCATATAGCGTTCAAGCTCTTGATAAATTGTCCAACCTTTGGGATGCCAAAATACCATTCCAGGAGCAATATCCTGGAAATGGAATAACTCTAAGCTCTTGCCTAATTTACGATGATCGCGTTTTTCAGCTTCCTCAAGACGGAATAAATAGTCGGTTAAGGATTTTTTATCAGCCCAGGCAGTACCATAAATGCGTTGCAACATTTCGTTATTGGAGTCACCACGCCAGTAAGCACCTGCTAATTTAGTCAGCTTAAATGCCTTTAAAAATCCCGTGGAAGGAACATGAGGACCACGGCAAAGATCTTCAAAATCGCCTTGCTTGTACAAAGACAACACTTCATCTTTAGGAATATCAGCAATAATCTTGGCTTTGTATTCCTCGCCAATACCCTTGAAATATTTAATTGCCTCGTCACGGGGTAACTCTCTACGTGTTACGGGGTAATTCGCTTTGGCTAATTCCATCATTTTCGCTTCGATTGACTCTAAATCTTCTGGCGTAAAAGGTCTTTGAAAGGCGAAGTCATAATAAAAGCCATCTTCGATAACAGGGCCTATAGTCACCTGCGCTGTTGGAAAAAGACTTTTAACTGCTTGCGCTAATAAGTGCGCTGTAGAGTGGCGAATCACTTCAAGGCTTTCATCTTGTTTTTCTGTAAGGATGACTAATGCACAATCATTCTCAATAAGGAAAGAAGTATCGACTAAGCGATCATTGATGCGGCCTGCTATAGCCGCTTTAGCTAACCCAGGACTTATGCTATGAGCTACATCATAAACAGTTAAAGGCGCTTCAAAATGTTTTATACTTCCATCCGGCAATTTAATGTTTGGCATAATTTTATCCGTAAGCACTTCTTTTCAAAAAAAAACCCTGCATGGCAGGGCTTAAACCTTAATTTAAAAGGAGTCAATCTTAAGCATCATCCCAAATGAAAGCGGGGCTCCTGGAATACGATTTAGTTGCATGGTAGGCACGAGTGGGATCGAACCACCGACCACCACCATGTCAAGGTGGTGCTCTACCACTGAGCTACGTGCCTATAAAACGACCTGCATACCCAATGTGGGGAAGTATATAATAAGGTTATATTACAAAGCAATCATTTACCTAGAAAAAACGGATGAATCTATCGTGATCGAGTTAAAATTGCACAATGGCCTTTCCAAGCTACATTTTCAGGACTTACGAAAAATCTCAAGGTCGAGGCAAAAAATGTTTTTAATGAGGGAGTTTAGATAGACTAAATGACCGAATTAAAAACATTTTTTAACAAAGAGATTGGGGTTTTTCGTAAGTCCTGATTTTATTTTTAAGAGAATGACAGTTTACGTCCATATAAAGGCACTTGTAAGTATGTTGTAAGCCCCTGTTTGATATTTTTAAAGGGTCATAGATAGGCTCAAATGGAGGGGAACCATTCAAGCCATGATATTGCGAGGTAAACTGCTACGAGTCATACCACTTTTTCTCGATTGGACTATACTGTGATATTTGTTCCATCGTACATCACTGTTCCTTTTGGGGCTGATAACCTTTCCATAGGTTTCTCTGGCATTATACTTCGTTTGCCATTTTTGTCAACAATCGGTTTCCATTAGAAACCAATGGTTTCGCATATTATAATATTTTGCATGTTTCGTTTCTATTGATTATAATTTATTTACTCTTAAATTGGAGCTCTATACACCATGGAAAAAATCAACCTGGCAAAGCAGTTCGCTGATCGCCTGCGTGATGCCATGATCGCGGCAGGATTTAATTCACAACGATCTACTTCGGGAGTTTGCATTCATAAATTGTCGGAAATTACCGGCTATTCGTTACAAATATGCCGCAAGTATCTTCGCGGCGAAGCCATTCCTGATCCTGTTAAACTGATAGAAATCGCAGCGAAACTTCATGTTTCACCAGGGTGGTTGTTATTTGGCGGCTCTCATAATGACCAAGGAATTGCCCAAGAAAAAGTATGCATTAGTAAAAATTTACTTCACTATATTTTTACTAAAGCTTCCTGTCTTTATAATGAAATGCTTCCAGAACAAGAAATACCCAATTTTTTAATTGAATTAATCAATGATGTCAGCCTAATTAATGCAGACGAAGAACAGTCTAAAAAAATTATTGATCTAGCTTTGGCTTCGCTCAAACATTTTAGTCATTCACACCAAACATAATAAAACGGCTCTTTATAAGAGAGTCAGAAAGACATAATGACCGTCATCGGCAATTCATGTTTAAAGATAGGGTAATTTAACAATTAATAACCATTCGAACCTGACTCATCAAGCCTTTGGCAGCGGCATCTTTATTTATTGATATAGAGCCAAAAATCAAAATTTGTTTGATAATACACATTTTGCAAAAGAACTCCTTTCTATATATTTCGCCATTTGGCCCAATAGTGATATCATTGCATTTTAAAAACACACTGAGTTTATATGTTACTCCATTGTCTTTTCATCATTGGTATTTGTGTTGAAGCAATCACTGGCGCCTTAGCGGCTGGTCGTAAAAAAATGGATTTCTTTGGAGTTATGTTGATTGCAAGCATTGCTGCATTAGGTGGTGGCACTGTACGAGATGCCCTATTTAACACGTACCCTCTAACTTGGGTTATTCATCCTGAATATTTATTATACACATCAGTATGTGCATTCCTGACTATATTTATTGCACATTCATTGATTCGAATCATGAAAATATTTTTAATCCTCGACGCATTGGGATTGTCTACATTTGTGATTATTGGTACTCAAAAAGTACTCAACCATGGTTTATCACCCAGCATTGCCGTCATTAGTGGCATGATTACCGGTATTTGTGGTGGTATGTTACGTGATATTCTATGCAACGACATTCCTTTGGTATTAAGAAAAGAACTTTACGCAGTAATTGCTTTGGCAGGTGCGGTACTGTTTACCACCCTTCACTATTTTGAGATTTCAGAAAATCTCAATGTGATTATTACACTAATCAGTATTTTTAGTGCTCGACTTATAGCCATTTTTTTCCACATTGAAATACCGATATTTGACTATTCAGAAAGTATCAAAAAACGGAAGCGAAAATCGTAGGACAAACAGAACTGTAGAAATATAGCCTGGGTGAGGCGAAATGAGGGAAAAACCGTTAGCAAAACCCGGGTTCCGCTTCGCTTCACCCAGGCTAAAAATCACTCTTAGACTTCTTTAACTTCGATAATACTCACTTCTTCATCGGGTACATCAGCGTGTCCCATACGTTGCCCAGTTTTTACTTTAGCAATCGCATCTACAACGTCCATACCCTCAACTACCTCACCAAATACACAATATCCATATCCTTGCATATGATCACCACTGTAGTTCAAAAATGCATTATCAGCGACATTAATAAAAAATTGCGCTGTTGCAGAATGTGGATCCATAGTTCTTGCCATTGCAATAGAACCTCGTTTATTGGGCTTAGCGTTCTTAGCTTCGTTTTTAATAGGCTCACGAGTTGATTTTTGTTTCATCTCTGAGTCAAGTCCACCACCTTGAATCATAAAGCCTGCGATAACACGATGGAAAATTGTATTATTATAAAAACCGCTGCGCACATAATTAAGAAAATTTTCTGCTGTAGCTGGAGTATTTTCTGTATCTAACTGTAGATGAATATCACCTTTAGATGTGCTAATTACAACCATTAATATCTCCTGTCATTTTTTAAATAAATTGATGAATCTTAGTATAGGTAAAAAGACTATGCTTTTTACAGGATATTATTCGTAATATGACTTAAATGCATGAGTGCCTTTTAATTCACACGTTCGTTAATTATTAACTCACGCATTTTATCACAAACATCATGCATTACATGAACATTATGAATGCTTGCCAATGCTGTAAATAAATTTGCTTTTTGTTTTGTTAACTGATGTAGATAAGAACGTGAATAGTTACGGCAAGTGTAACATGTACACTGTGCCATAATCGGCGACATATCATTAGCAAAGCATGATTTTTTTATTTGAATGCGTTCATTCTCATACTCACTGGCAAAACGCAACCAATTGCCTTCTCGAATCAATTCACCGCAATATAAAGATCCATGTCGCGCATTACGCGTCGGAGCAACACAATCGAACATATCAATTCCTTCAGCGACTACATCCAAAAGGTCCTGAGGTGACATTCCAACACCCATGGTATATCTTGGTTTATTTTCGGGTAAGTAATCGCGCACCCAGCGTATAACTTCCACCGTAGTTTTCATATCAAAGCCAATAGTTTCACCACCTATTGCAATCCCTTCGGTATCCATTGAAGAGACAAAATCCGCACTTTCACGACGTAAATCTTTAAAAGTTCCGCCTTGAATAATGCCAAAAAGCGCTTGCTCATAACCATAGCGTGAATTGGGATATTGTTGATGATAATGTATGGATTGGTTTAACCAACGATGAGTACGCGTCATGATATGACTGACCTCATCTTTAGTACAACTATCCGGCGTGCACTGATCAAAGGCCATAATAATATCCGCACCAATAATCTTTTGGGTTTCTAAGGACATTTCCGGCGTCATATGAATTAGCCGCTGACTCCCAGGCAATCGAAAATGCGCGCCATCCTCATCAATCGTACAAATTTCTTTATTCTTGGATAAACTAAAAACCTGAAAGCCGCCACTATCCGTTAACATCGGTCCATGCCACCCCATAAAAGGATGCATTCCTCCCGCTTTTTCGATGACCTCCATACCTGGGGCACATAACATATGATAGGTATTACCCCCTAAAATGATTTGACTGTGTGCGTCATGCAATTCAGCGGGAGTCATATTGTTTACACCAGCACGCGTACCAACTGGCATAAAAACTGGTGTTATAAATTCACCGTGAGCTGTAGTAACACGCGTCACTCGCGCTTGAGTAGATGAGTGTTTATGCAACACATCGCAAGAAAAGGTTTTCATCGGTTAGAAATAATTCAAAAATGCCGATAATAGCTAAGTCAAACTCAGATTACCAGCATTAGCCCTGTTAATAATTAATCAATAGACTACTTTCGCAATGCACACAGGTGAGTAAAAGTCGGGGAGAAATGGAGCAAAAATCAGTGTGTACACGCGAAATGCATGAGAATCAGAGCACCGAATCAACAGAGCAATTTGCCACTCCAGTAGAGTTTCGAAAGAAGTCTAATCTATGATATCATGCGCAAAACCTATGGAAGCATGGCCCTATTAATCCAAATTCTAAAAAGGATATATGTATATGCCCAGTTCAAATTCAAATTTATTCATGATCGATATAGAAAGTAATGAACTTTCAGACATTGAACGGGAAATCATAAAACATCCTCTGGTAGGTTCCGTGATTCTTTTCACTCGTAACTTCTCAAGTCCACAGCAGTTAGAACATTTAATTTGTGAAATTCGCGAAATCAATCCTAATATTTTTATAGCAACCGATCATGAAGGTGGTTTTGTGCAACGTTTTATGCGCCATGGATTTCGTGCTTTGCCTGCTCCTCGCGTTTATGGCGATACCTATGATCTTAACCCGGAAGTCGGCATCAGACTTGCAAGACAATACGGCGAAATTATGGCCAAAGACCTATTAACTTGTGGTGTGGATTTAAGTCTTGCCCCAGTCCTTGACCTACATGATAAAAATCTTATTATTGCACGTTTAGATCGTGCTTTTCACCATAATCCTGATGTGATTGTCACTTTAGCTGGTGCTTTTATTGAAGGGATGAATGCGGCTGGTATGCCAGCTGTTGCCAAGCATTTTCCAGGACACGGTTCGGTCAGTGGGGATTCACATAGCACAATGCCGGTTTCTCTTGCCTCGATGGATGAGTTGAAAACCAAAGATTTAAAACCATTTATCGAGCTAATCGATAAAGGACTGCTTAGCGCAGTCATGCCCGCGCATGTAACTTATAAGGCAGTTGATGCAAATAAGCCTGCTGGCTTTTCAACCATTTGGTTGCAAGAGATATTACGCCATGAATTAGATTTTACAGGTTTGGTTTTAAGCGATTGCTTGAGCATGACCGGTGCCGATATAGGCAATTTAATGACCCGAACAGAAGAAGCCCTTAAAGCAGGTTGTGATATGTTGATCGTCTGCCACCAACCACGGCAAGTATTGTTGGAGTTATTGCAAAAAATTACTTTAGCTCAATCACCCGAATCAGCCGCTCGTATCGCTCACTTTAAAAATCAGATGCTTCGCTTCGCACATCCGGAAACAAATCAACCCAAGTCTTATTTATCCTCGATAGTGCCAGAATGCGCTCCAGCTACTGTTAGCAAAAATCTGCAATTCAATACTTCAAAAACAATTTAACAAAATGCTCATATAGCCTGGATGCAGCGCAGCGAAACACAGGTTTTAGGACATAAACAAACCGCTCAATCCTGGGTTCTATTTTGCGGCACCCAGGCTACAAAGCACGAGCTTAAAAATTATCTTCGTGAAGCGCTCTTCGTCGGGTATGCCAAAATAAAAAACATCCCATTAGTACCATGAATGAAAAGTATAGAGCACACCATCCTGGCATTGATATTCCCAGCATCTGCCAACTTACCTCAGCACAATCGCCGCTACCCCAAAATAGAGTTTTTACTACAGTTTGCCAGGGAAAATAACGGATTAAAACATCGAGACCAGGCATACACGCAGGCGCCTCGCCCGCAGGTAAAGACTGTAACCATAATTGGCGTAAAGCAAAAAATAAACCGGCACACGCAATAAGACTTTGTAGAAAACTAATAATATGCGCCTTTTTTAAGGTTTGAAAGCTCAATCCCATAACGGCCAACAACAAAAAGACACAGATGCGCTGCATGATGCATAAAGGGCAAGGAATAAGACCAACAACGTATTGAAAGTAAAAAGATGCAAATAATACAAACACGGTCAGTGTTGCATTGAGCGTTTGAATTCTTCGATAAGTAAGCTTTCTCATGATTTTGGCAACATATAAGATATAGCTGCTTTAAGATCATCATCACTGCATTTAATACACGTTCCTTTTACAGGCATAGCATTTAAACCTTTTATTGAAGAAGCAAGTAAATCATTTAATTCTCTCTTGACTAAACGCGGTTTCCAATCCTGTTCATTTCTGAATTTTGGTGCTCCCGCGAGACCGTCTCGATGACAAACAATACAATATTGCTGGTACGTGTCTTGTCCGGGTTCTTTTGTCGCTACATTACTAATTGCCTTATTATCTGTCTGAGCCTGACCTTGTACAGTGACCTTTCCTACAGGTTGAATTCTTAATTGAATTTCTCGTTGTTGCGATTCTTCACTTGCATACACCACAAATGAAAAACAAAACAATGATATTAAAAACTGCAACCTCATGCCGATACACCTCATGATAATAATTTAGGATAATACCTAGAAGTGAATTTTTTTTCCAGCAGGATCAAAATCAAATAAGTGGAAAATCATCTTGTATCCAGGAAACAATCTTCAAACTATAATGGATCGTTAAAAAAACTAAGGAGCAAAAACATGGTCCAAGCAATTCCTGAAGGCTTTCATACCGTAACGCCAGCCTTTACTTTTAAAGATTGTGCGAAAGCAATTGAGTTTTATAAACAAGCATTTAATGCTAAAACACTACATATTTTCCCTTCCTTGGATGGAAAAGGCATTATGCATGCTCACATTCAAATTGGTAACTCGATTATTATGATGGGTGATGAAATGGAAGGAGAGGGTTGCTCCAAAAGTGCTGAAACGCTTGGAAAATCACCAATCACACTTTTTGTATATGTTCCTGACGTAGACTCCTTTTTTCAACACGCTGTAAATGCTGGAGGTCAAATAACAATGCCTGTAGCGGACATGTTTTGGGGGGATCGTGCCGGGTTAATTAAAGATCCTTTTGGCTACTCGTGGATGATTGCCACACATACCAAAGATCTAACCGATGAAGAAATCAGGAACAATGCAGCAGAGGCATTCGCCTCTATGGAAAAAAATAAGCTATAAGGATTTGAAATGTCAGACTACACCATACAAGACTCTATTTTGCTCATTGCCGATCCTAAGATAGTTGCCATTCCGGTGATTGATAATCACGACCCGATGATTGATTTAATGAATCATCCTGAGATTAGCTATGGTCCGTCTCCAGAAATACCGAATAATACTGATTACACCAAAATGCGAAAAGCGGTTTATGAAAAACTAAACCAAGCCCAATCCTTGTTACCTAAAGGATTACGTTTTTGCTTGTATGAAAGCTACCGTAGTCTGGCATTACAAAAATTGCTTTTTGATACACGTTATGGAAAAGTTAAAAATAAACATCCCGAATGGTCATCAGAGCAGATTTTTACTGAAACAACACGACTGGTCTCCCCCGTCATCAACCTGGATGGTTCACCCAATATTCCACCTCACTCGACAGGCGCTGCAATTGATGTCTATTTAATCAATGAACAAGGAGAGGCCATTGACATGGGAATTCATCCTAAAGATTGGATGGAGGATTTAGACGGTTCTCTGTCATTAACTGCTTCAGAAATTATTACTCACGAAGCAAAACAAAATCGAAAAATCATGTGCCATGTCTTAGACACTGTAGGTTTCGTCAATTATCGCAATGAATATTGGCATTGGTCGTATGGAGATCGTTATTGGGCCTACTATAAACAACAACCTTATGCCTTTTACGATAATTATAAATAATCTAATTTTTATAACCCAGGCAAAGAGCGGCCACATTGTAACGCCATTCGACAACTATCGGAAAATTAGGTTATATTTCAATGGTATTGATTGATTATGGATGTTTAAAATAAGGAAAGGAAAGGATATGACAAATACAAATGAAATTTACACCCCAAGCACGTTAAGACGAAATTGGGGTTGGCTTTTGGGATTAGGAATATTACTTGTTTTTCTAGGTTGTGTAGGCTTGAGCATGGTCATCGGGTTGACCTTAGTTAGCATGTATTTTTTTGCTGCCTTATTAATTATTTCTGCGATATCCCATTTTATTGATATTTTCAAACATCGAGACTGGAAAGGTATCTTCTGGCAAACAATAATTGCAGTTTTATACCTAATCGGAGCTGGTGTTGTTCTTTATGATCCCTTTTTAGCATCTACTTTAATTACTGCACTCTTAGCTGGCGTGCTCATTGTTATTGGCATCACACGAATAATTCTTGCCTTTTCTTTAAAAGACAGCAAAGGATGGGGTTGGTTATTATTTGCAGGAATTATTGCTATTATTCTTGGTGTGTTAATCATCATGCAATGGCCAATTAGCGGCTTATGGGTTATAGGAATGTTCATTGCTATTGATATGATTGTAAATGGATGGACTTACATTTTTATCGCTCTTTCTGTACGTGCATCTGTGTAATGAACATAGTATGATACTGCATGCTCTTCAAAATGCGGTATCATATGTACTCAAGAACCCTACGCATAGCAACCCGCCAAAGCCCTTTGGCTTTGTGGCAAGCCAATCATGTTCGAGATTTATTGTTAAATAAATGGCCGAATCTGCAGATTGAACTATTACCTATGAGCACATCTGGAGATAAGTTCCTCAAGGATAAGCTTCTCACTGTTGGCGGCAAGGGTTTATTTGTCAAAGAGCTCGAAGAAGCTTTGCTGGACAAAAGAGCTGATTTTGCTGTTCACTCTTCAAAAGATATGCCCGCGGAATTTCCTGAAGGCCTCGGTTTGGCTGCGATCTGCAAAAGAGACAATCCATTTGATGTCTTTGTCAGTTACCAACATACCGATTTACAAACACTCCCCCCACAAGCTATTGTTGGAACCTCAAGTCTTAGGCGGCAATCTCAATTATTGGCGTACAGGCCGGATTTAAATGTTAAGTCCTTACGAGGAAATATCAATACTCGACTTGAGAAACTGAAAGCAGGAGAATTTCAAGCAATTATCCTTGCTGCTGCGGGTCTTGAGCGTATGGGATTTACCGATCTAATAACAGAACAATTATCTGCTCAAATCATGCTTCCTGCGTGTGGTCAAGGCGCTCTAGCAATCGAATGCAGAAGTGACGATCATGAAATGCAAGCACTGCTTGCCGAACTTAATGATCCAGTATCCTCTATTTGTGTACATGCAGAGCGAAAGGTCAATGCCCTCTTGGGTGGTAATTGTCATGTTCCTTTGGCAGTTTTTTGTGTCCCGATAGCAAGCAATCAACTTTCCTTACAAGCAAAAGTTCTAACTCTTGATGGTTCGCAAATCATTAAGAGCGAGCAAATAGGCCTCTTGGATCAGGCAACACACTTGGCTGAACTTTGCGCCCAAACGTTGTTAGCTCAAGGAGCCGCAAACATTCTGGCATCAGTACCAAAATGAACAGCTCCCTACTCGGTTTACGCATTTTAAATACTCGCCCACAAGAGCAGGCACAGCCGCTGAGTCAAAGCATTCGCGACGCGGGAGGCGTCGTAATTGAACTACCCACTCTAGAGATCCAAGCAACCGATAGTAACTGGATCAATTTATTGCCTGATTTAAAAAAAGTAGACCAAGCCATTTTCATTAGCGCCAATGCCGTTCATTATTGTTTTACTCAATTAAACAGTCAAAATATTAAATGGCCATCTTCAATTCAAGTCATTGCAATCGGTCAAGGTAGTGCTGCAGCACTCCAAAAATTTGGCATACAAGTCAACGCAATCCCCGATATACCTGATAGTGAACATTTATTGGCATTAAAAACATTACAACAACCAGCCAAACAAAACGTACTACTATTTAAGGGCGAGGGAGGCAGGCCACTTATTGAGGAGCAATTAATAGAAAGAGGAGCGAACCTGATTATTCTTAAGGTATATAAAAGGGTGATCCCTAAAATTAGCTGCAATTTGATTGAGTCGATATGGCGCAATGATTTAGTGGACATTATACTGTTAACAAGCGAACAGTCTCTGCATAACCTTTTTAAACTGTTTGATAAAGAGGCCCAGGAATGGCTCCGTAATAAAAAATGGCTCATGATCAGCGAGCGCCTGGCTCAAGTAGCTTCATCGATGAATATAAAAAATATCAGAGTTTGTAACCCTAATCGGGTGATGAATACATTGTTTGATTACGTGAAAAAGGATTAACTTATGGCAAACGGCAACGAAGATCAAATACAAAAAGTAAAAACAACACTCAGTACTGCTCAAAATGAAAAGACAAAACCTCAAAATAATTCTACTGGGTGTAAAAATAAATACCTGATATCTACCATTGCCTTTATATTTGCATTAGGAGGATTAGGTGTTGCTGCCTATACTCTTTCCAAGAACAATCAATTGCAAAATCAATTAAGCAAGGCGCAAAATACTTTCTCCACCCAGCTACAACAATTGGAGCAAAGTCAAGACCAAGTCCAAGAACAAATCAATGTAAGAGCAAATAAGGCCGAAGAAACACAAACACAATTACAAGCCAAATTTGAAAATTTAAATAAGCAAATCCAAAATGCAATGCAGCAAAAGTTCTATCAAAATCAGGATTGGCTTCTCCTCAAGGCACGTTATTATCTTGAGTTAGCACAGATCAATGCACATTGGAGCAACGAAATTGACTCAACAATAGCATTGTTGGAGCAGGCTGATCAGCTCTTAAATCAATTAAACGACCCTAAAATTTTGAATATCCGCCAAGCAATAGCTAAAGATATAGCACAAATTCAAGCTCTACCCTCTGTCGATATTGCTGGATTGCTTAGTCAATTGGATGCAGCGCAAAACAGCATTAACGATTTGAGCATCCCATTACCGGTAAGTGGAAATACACCACCGAAAGAAAAGACAACAGTCCCAGCAAATGACTCTTCTACATGGAAAATTCGTTTACAAAGCAGTATGAATGTGCTGGAAAAGCTTGTTGTAATTCGACGACATGATCAAGGGATTGAACCACTGATGTCTCCTTTATTTGAAGCCTTAGTTAAAGAAAAGCTCCGCCTCAATTTCCAGGAAGCGCAATGGGCTGTTCTTAATAATGAGCCTTTTGTTTATCAACTGGTTCTAAATCAAGCGATTAGTAGTCTTAAAACAAATTTTAATGAAAACAAGCCAAGCACTGCCACTTTAATCAGAAAGCTGACTGAGTTACAGCAAACGAATATCACTCGAAAAAGACCAGCGATGGGTTCTGCGCTCCCCATGCTCAATGAATTGATTGAAACTAAAAAGACTCCAGGGACTCAATCTTTAAATCATGAACAAGGAGGAAATCAACCATGATGCGTATTATCTTGGCCTTCTTGATCTTACTCGGCTCCGTAGCTTTAGGAATTCAACTCAATAAAGACCCTGGCTATGTATTAATTGCAATCAACCAATGGACCATTGAAACTACGGTCTGGGTAGCTGTCTTTGGTATCATTATTTTATTCATTGCCATGTATCTTGTTTTGCGCTTATGTCAGAAAATTTCTCATACCCCAAGTACATTAACGCAATGGCATTCGAAACGGCTTGCTCAAAAAGCACAGGCAATTACTCGAAAAGGATTAATTGAATACAGTGAAGGATATTGGTTAAAAGCCAAAAATCATTTGATTCAAGCCTTGCCGAATACGGACACACCTTTACTTAATTATTTAACAGCAGCTCGCGCCGCCCAAAAAATGGGAGACAATCAATTACGCGATGATTATCTGCGTGAAGCACAACAATCGATGCCTGAGGCTAAAATTGCCGTTGAACTAACCCAAGCAGAATTGCAACTAGCCAATCATCAATGGGAGCAAGCTCTGGCAACACTCAAGCATTTACATGATATAGCCCCTCGTCATCCTTATGTTTTAAAGCTCATAATGCAACTTTATCAAGAAGTAAAGGACTGGCCTCAGCTCATTCATATTTTGCCTGACTTAAAAAAATATCAGGTTGTTAATCCACAAGAATTTGAATTATTACAGTACAATGCTTATTTACAGCGGCTTATTGACCTTGTTAGGCAAAATCAACACGAGGCAGTGAATACGTTCTTCCATTCATTACCCAAAGCTTTAGCTAATGAGCCCAATATCATAGCAGAATATGTTCGATTCTTATTAAAAAATGCTGATTATACTACCGCAAGCGACCTATTACGTCGTACACTGCGCAAAGACCTCAGTCCCCAATTGATCGGGCTCTATAGCCTATTACCAATAGATGAAAAACAACTGGCTTTTGCTGAAGGATTACTGAAAAAAAATGCTCATTCAGCGGCACTTTATTTATGCTTGGGACAAATCTGCATGAAACGAAAATTATGGGGAAAAGCCAAATATTATCTTGAAAAATCAAACGAGATAGAGCCTACCGCTTTAGCCTATGAAACTCAAGGGCAGTTACATGAAAAGCTTGGCGAAGAAGCGCTTGCTTGTAGAAGCTATAAGCAAGGCTTAGCATTAACAACAAAAGAAATTTAAACCTATGTTTAGAAATGGAACTGCTTCTCCACCATAAATAAGAAGAAGGCTGATTAGGCCTTCTCACCTTTGATGCCAGATTTAAGCTAAAGTTCTAACACAAACTATTGTGACTTAGATCAGTGTCTGATTTAGTTCGACGCCACCTATACCTATATCTGTATATGTTCCTTGTAATGATAGAGTCGCATCTGTTTGGCCTGAAATTATAGCAGTTGAACTATCTACTGTTGCAGTTGAACTATCTACTATTGCAGTTGAGCTATCTACTATTGCAGTCGAACTATCCACTGCGGTCACAGTTAAACTATCTGCTACTGTCATAGTTGAGCTATCTATTGTTGTAATAGTTGAACTGCTATCAGCAGCTGCCACACTTAAAACACTTTGTGCACTTACATCTAAAATACTATCTTGTGGAGTTAAGTCAATTGTGGGAACAAGTGCAGCGGAATCAAGAGAACTCCCAGTTAAAGCACCTTGCAATGCGGGATCAGTTGCATATGCATAGTTTGTATCTCCTACAGTTTCAACAATACGATCAAGGCTCACCACTCCGGGACCTGACTCACCCCCTGCATAAGCGAGTGAACCATCTAACGCTGTCGTAGTTGAACTATCTAACACTGCCGTTGTACCATCTAACAATGCGGTTGAACCATCCACCACTGTCGTAGTTGAACTATCTAACACTGCCGTTGTACCATCTAACAATGCGGTTGAACCATCCACCACTGTCGTAGTTGAACTATCTAACACTGCCGTTGTACCATTTAACAATGCCGTTGAACCATCCACCACTGTCGTAGTTGAACTATCTAACACTGCCGTTGTACCATTTAACAATGCGGTTGAACCATCTACCACTGGCACAGTTGAGGCACCTGCCAATGTCAAAGAGGAATCACCTGCAAATGTCAAAGAGGAATCACCTGCAAATGTCACAGTTGAACCACCTGTCACAGTAATAGTTGAACCACTTGTCACTGTAATAGTTGAACCATCTGCCGTTGTTACTGTCATTGAACCACCTGACACTGTCACTTTCATATTTGAACCATCTGCCAATGCTATGGTTTCGCCATCTGTCAATGCCATAGTTTGACCAGCTGTGAATATCAAAGTTGAACCCCCTGTTCCTATCGTAGTTGAACCATCTGTTCCTATCGTAGTTGAGCCACCTGTTCCTGTCGCAGTTGTACCATCATTTGCAGAAGCTAGTGATCCTGAATCAATTGTAGTAACGGGTTTTATGGTAACTAATTGAGTTGTAGTCGCTGTAGCTACTGAGTCCTCTACGGTGGAGTAGGCTTTTATTGCTAATTCAAGGTTGGTTGAGACAGTTAAGTCCCCGCTTACCATAATGGCAAGATCCTGCAATTGGCTCGCACTGAGCGTATAAGTACCATCGGTATTAGCTACTAAAGCAGTCCCTCCTGAACTTAGAATCGCGCCATCAGGAACATTGTCAATCGTTACTGACAACGAGTCTGTGGTATTTCCCACTGGAAGTGCAGCGTTTATATCAAGAGCTATTGCGGTATTTGCATCTCCAGAGACCGCTTGCGCACCTAAGATAGGAACATCCGCAACAGGATTAACGGTCACCGTTTGAGTTGCCGTCGCGGTGGCTACTGAAGTTCCTACGGCAGAGTAAGCCGTTATTGCTAATGCAAGATTGGTGGTGCTGGCCAATTGGTCATTTACCGTAATGGCCAGATTCTGCAATTGGCTCGCACTGAGCGTATAAGTACCATCGGTATTAGCTACTAAAGCAGTCCCTCCTGAACTTAGCGTCGCGCCATCAGGAACATTACCAATCTTTACTGACAACACATCCGTGGTATTTCCCGCTGGAAGTGCCGCGCTTATATTAAGGGGTATGGCTGCACCCTCATTCCCGGAGACCGCTTGCGTATCTATGATAGGAGCATCGGCAACAGGATTAACAGTCACCATTTGAGTTGCCTTTGCAGTAGCTACTGAAGTTCCTACGGCAGAGTAAGCCGTTATTGCTAATGCAAGTTTGGTGGTGCTGGCCAATTGGTCATTTAACGTAATGGCAAGACCCTGCAATTGGCTCGCACTGAGCGTATAAGTACCATCGGTATTAGCTAGTAAAGCAGTTCCTCCTGAACTTAGAGTCGCGCCATCAGGAACATTACCAATCTTTACTGACAACACATCCGTGGTATTTCCCGCTGGAAGGTTTGCGCTTATATTAAGGGGTATGGCTGCACCCTCATTCCCGGAGACCGCTTGTGTACCCAAGATAGGAGCATCGGCAACAGGATTAACAGTAACCATTTGAGTTGCCTTTGCAGTAGCTACTGAAGTTCCTACGGTGGAGTAGGCCGTTATTGCTAATGCAAGTTTGGTGGTGCTGGCTAATTGGTCATTTAGCGTAATGGCAAGACCCTTCAATTGGCTCGCATTGACGGTATAACTACCATCAGCATTACGCACCAACGCAGTCCCTCCTGA
>NZ_RZGX01000023.1:0-57803 GCF_003990155.1 Legionella qingyii | reverse complement strand
AGTGCATGATGGTGAACCCTTATAATGTCGAAAATATATTGGATCACATATCTTCATGCACTTCAAAAAAAATTATTCTTTTTTTAAAAATAATGGTCACTTTTTGTGACCATCTCTCAGGGCTTGTTCGTGGCATCCAAGTAAATAGTCGATTGTATTAACTTGTATCTGTTTTTAATTCTGACTGGAGGAATGTGCGTAGCACATGTGCTATTCGCCCTTGATGACGTTTGCCAGCTTGCCATCCTGGACATTGAGTTAACCGATAAAAACTTAAGCAGTATTTAATTGGGCTTAAACGTTTTGCCAAAGCAAATGCATTTAACAATCGTTCCTGAGATTCAAAAGCGTGCCAATAACCCAAATAGCTATCACGTAATTGACGATAAGTTTTATTTTGATCATTCATTTGATGAGCGCGCATCATGTTCACCAAAAAAGAAATTAGCGAAAAAAAAGGGTGGGAAAGAACACTTTCACCCCAATCAATAATTGTAAGATGTTGTGCCTGACAGAGGATGTTATTTTCGTGAAAATCACTATGCTCAATTGTTTCTGGAATAGAATATTGGCCAAGCTGCTGACAAAGCCCCGCAAATCTGGGGTGCAGCGAGATGAGGTGTTGCCGCTCATTTGAGGTGAAACCATCGTGGATCAAAAACTCGGTGTCATCCAGTAATTTGAAATATAACTCAGGGAGGTTCGGCAAACGCCAATCAGGGACTCCAAGTGCTAGTAGCGAATCAATTTGGCTTATAAGACCCATTTGGATTTCCGCACAGGATTTAAGTGCTTCTCTGGCCAAATCAACCTGAAAATTGATGGCCAATTGTTTTTTAAGAGGTGTTCCTCGGTCACTCATCAAAAAACAGCGTAAATTTGGATTATGGGCAAGCACTTCCGGCACTAGGGCTGGGAAAAAACTCCGCAGGTATAATAATAAATTAGGCTCAATGGCAAATGACTCAGGGATTTGTTTTAAATACAAATAGCCTCTTGTTGTGGCTAATTGATATACCTTGGCCCAGGATGTGTTTTGTATTAATTTAGACGATCCTTGTATGGAATAACCCTGTTGATTCAGATGGTTTTGCGCCCAAAGAAGCGCTGAATCATTTTCTGCATTCATAGAGAATTGTTTCATCCTGTTCGTCAGGCGATGCGGACCTATCAAATGCTTTGAGCAAGCGAATTTCTCTAAAACCGGTTTCATGAAGTAAGTCGAGTAAAAGAGAGGGCTCATCATAAAGACGGATCTTATATTCCTCGATTTCAGTTCTAATAAGTTGATTTGCCTCAATTAACTCATATTTGCCAATCGAGTAACAAATGGACTCCTCAACCAGGGCCAGTTGACTAAGCAAAATCGTTTGTCCATCGGCACGATGCCAACGCGAGCCACGCCAAATCCCCAATTCTTTGGGAACAGCATATGAGGTTTCCGCTTCAAATACGAAAATACCCCCATTTTTTAAATGATGATAAATAGCTTTTAATGACCGTTTAATCGCCTCTATATCAATGATTAAGCCAAATGAACCGCTCGGAATAAAGATTAATCCATATTGCTTTGCCTGGCAGAGTTCTTCAAGATACCCGTGCCAGATCTTGGGTTCTAACTGTTGTACTTTTGCTTTGGCATGTAGCGCATCCAGCATCGATTTACTGGCATCAAATCCTTCAATCGCAAACCCTTCCCTCAACATAGGAAGCAGAAAACGCCCAGTACCACACATGGGCTCTAAAATATCCCCCTCGGTCTCATTTGCATAACTCAAATAGAAATTCCAAGCATCTTGTGGCGGATGCGGCTTACTCAGATCATAGACCTGGGTGCATAAGTTTAAATAAGTATCCAGAGATTTATTGGCCATCAACACAACCTTCATTAGGATTAAAAAGGGATAATTTTATCCACTGTTTTTCTCTTTTTTTATTGATATTATCTGTAATGAATGATCAATGCCAATATGTTTTTTGTTCCGATTTTGAGAGTTAACCAATGAATTAATGAGTCACTTATGCTGAGCAAACTGTTGCACCGGGAGCTATGGTTTGTCTGGATGATGATTTGGTTTTGTGGTTTACAAAACGTTTTTCGTCTTAGAGAAGGGTATCTGTAATTCCGCGCATAATCCTTAAGCCTGACGTCAGACTTAGTGAAAAAAGCTAGCTAGAACCATATTTAGACGAACATGAAGGGTCTTGCTCTTGCTCTTGATTATCTAGATCAGTTTTTTTAATTTGCATAATGGAGTTTTTAAATTCTTGTACTTTATTAGGTTTTTGAGGAGTTGGAAAAATTAATTCCTTAACTAATTCAACTATATCCCATAAAATACCCTCGCTTACTTTTGTAGAAGCCTCATTAAATTTTTTTTCACTAGCTGTCAATAACTCATTAAATTTATCGACCCTTCTTTCGAGTGATAATGATTTATTTTCTATGATTGTTTTAAGGTCCTTTGCGCTATCAATAGCCAATTCTAAATTTGCTGCTTTAAGACCAAGCTGTAAGGCTTTACTATCTTGGGGGATTAGTTTTTTTTGTTGTTTTACACACTCATCAGTAAGTTGGACCTCCAACTGTTCTAATTGCTGTATATATTCATCAAGTTTTTCGATTAATTTAACTATTATTTGCTCATTATGCTCAACATCGCTTATTAACTTAGAAATTTTTATTGCAGCTTCTCTTTTTGCAAAAAAATCATATTCCTTCTCATCGCCATTTATAATACCGTATAATTCCTTAAAAGATTCTTTAGCGCTCTCATCACCTAGAGAATCAATCTTTTGAAGTATTCCCTCTTTATTTTCATTCAGCTGGCTAATAAATATCGTTTCTAGTTCATCTAATAACGCACATTGAAACGCTGCCGCTGCTGGCTGTTCTTCGAAACTACACTCAGGTGGCCAATTAGATATTGCATTATAATAATAAGTATAATTATTAACCACGTTTAATGAAGAGAAATAGTTTTTATTTTTCACTATATCTTTAATTTCCTCTGCCATTTCCTCATAATCTTCCCCAGTAGAATCAACAGCTTGCAAAACTACTTCTTTAGCAATTTTTAAAGCACCAATAGGGTCTTTAATCATTGTATCAATAATGTTTGTTGTCGAAGCCAAAGATGTATTTTCTAAGTTTGATTGAGCCATATAAATGCACCATGATTATTTATTGACCAATAATATATTATAAGCATAAATGGCAAAAAACACATGCTGGACCAACGGATGCAATTCGTGCGAAAACCTCTTATTAAAAAGTATTTAATCGAATCATTTTAAGATGGTCATTTTATTTTAAAATCACTTGAGTCTTAAAAGGTCATATTGACTTGAATTTATATATTTTCTTTATTTAACAATTAGTTATCTAAAATAAGTAAAAATAGA
Organism: Legionella qingyii; assembly: GCF_003990155.1. Lineage (NCBI taxonomy): Bacteria > Pseudomonadati > Pseudomonadota > Gammaproteobacteria > Legionellales > Legionellaceae > Legionella > Legionella qingyii. Next base: position 54,398 of record NZ_RZGX01000023.1, on the reverse strand, counting down.
AAATTACACGTTTACAGGATTTAAACTTATCACCTAAACTAAAAAAACATTAATTAAATACCTGCAACGGATGAATGCGCTAACAATAATAAAAACGGCAAAAGAAAAGCCAACAACAGTCGCCAACAGCCGATTGGTTTTTTTACCTGGGGTTTTGTCGGATCATCGCGTATGGGCTTATCAAACACATCATTTGCAAGATCTGGTGAGTTGTCAAACCATTCCACTCGTTCATGGGAATACTACTGAGGATTTGCTCCAAACGGTGTTAAACCATGTTGAAGGGAGTTTTTTTCTGGCAGGACATTCGATGGGTGGATGGTTGGCATTGGAACTTGCCAGGAGGGCTCCGGAGCGCATTTTAAAATTATGCTTATTGAATACTTCTGCCCAACAAGACTCTGAAGAAAAACATCAAAAAAGAATAGAAATGATACAAAAAGTTGAGCAGGGAAATTTTCAGACGGTTGCTGCGGCACTTGCAGATCATTATGTGTACGATAACCGGGTTAAGGCGGAAGTGCTTTCCATGTTTCTAAGTGTTGGTCAACAGGCCTTTCTTTCTCAGCAAAAAATCCTGTTAGCTCGCGAAGAATGTAGCTCGTTCCTTGCATCACTTGCAATGCCTACTTTGGTCATTCATGCACGCCAAGATAAAAATTTTTCTCTGGCCGTTCATACCGAGTTGGCAGGCAAAATTCCCAATGCCAAATTAGCGATTATTGAGGACTCTGGCCACATGGCACCTATGGAATCACCACAAGCGGTCACTGCATTATTACGATTGTGGCTGGATTATTTTTGAGGTAGTCACTCTTCATAATCACTCAGATCAAATGCTTCTTGCAAATTACCCAGCTGCTCTTCAACCACCGTTAATTTTTCAAAGCTGGCAATATGAAACAAAGCCTGTCCTGAATGCACAAGCGGCAGCATATTTTCACCAATAATAATGCCAGAAAGTGGTGATTTTAATTTGTATTCTTCCGTACTGGTTGGATTGGCGATAACCGCAATTACTTGTCCTTTGGTGACTCGATCTCCTGATTTTTTAATGTGTCTTAAAATGCCACTTATGGGTGCTCTTATCCAATAGCTGTTCCTGGATACAGTAGGGGTACATTTTTTTACTCTGTATCGCCCTGGTTGAATCATTCCTAAGGCCCCCATAACACTTAAAATTCCATTAATACCTGTTCTGATGGATAATTCATCAAAACGCAAAGACTCTCCTCCCTCATAAACCAAAATAGGAATGCCCTGCTCATTCGCATATTCCCGCATTGAACCATCTCTAAATGTTGAATGCAGAATGACTGGGACATTAAAAGCGTGAGCCAATTCTTCGACACCTGGCATATCAAGATTTGCTCTAATTTGCGGTAAATTAAAGCGATGATTGGAGCCAGTGTGTAAATCAATGGCGTGAGTTGATTGAGATAAAATTTGCTTGCTGATAATTTTAGCAAGAATGGAGGCCAGTGAACCATTTGAACTGCCAGGAAATGATCGATTTAAGTCTCTTCGATCCATTAAGTATCGTTCCTGGTATAAAAAACCGTATACATTGACAATAGGAATCGCAATGACATTCCCGTTCATATTTTTTAGCCCCTTTTTTTTCAAGAAGCGTCTGATGATCTCAACTCCATTGATTTCATCGCCATGAATGGCTGCAGTAATGCATAACGAAGGTCCTTCTTCCACCCCGTTAATGACATGTATTGGCAAACTGATGGGAGTCCAGTCATATAATTTGGGCATGGGTAATAAAACAGTTTTGCGGGTACCAGGTTTAATTTTCACGTCACCAATTACAACGGGTGCTTTGCTACTCATTCTTACTATTTCCTTAAATAAGGTTATATAACAAGTGTAGCTTGAATTAAGGCAGATATAATGAAGACACCGCTAAAGTTTCAGTCTTTGAACATTTAGCGGTTTGGATGGACATGCTTTTAAAACGGTTTTTGATATGTCATAAAATCATTTAATCAAGGCTTAAATCTGAACCAACAGAAAGTGTATTTCCAAGTTTTATGCCCGAGAGTTGTTGATTAAATATCGCATAGTTATTGTGTGAGCCGGTATTAATTATTGGGAACACAAGATGCTCGAAGAAATGGGCTCGTTTCTCAATTTCTTCACTATATACCCTTGCTACTATTTGAGGATCATTTTTAAATTCACCACAACCCCAGGCACCTAAAATTGCATTGGGTTGATTTGCAAGAATTAATGTATCGAGCTGGGCGGCAATGCGTCTTCTTAGATCCGCTATATATTGTTTCTCGGTTTCAAGATCCAAGTCATGGGGTGTGGAGGGAAGTTGCGGCGCAGCTGATCTTAATTCATAAAATGGGAAAATATCTGATTCAGGAAGAAAGGCATAACTCATGTCACTATCTGCAACATAGCGTACATGTGTAAAGTCATCAGGAGCCGTGGGAAAAGATATTTCAGGCCCTCTGAAACATACCCTGGGTTCCGGGCTAAAAAATACTTTATATCCTTGGGAGTCCGTTTCTCCACCGTGTTTTTTCAATGTCTCACGTTCTTCCTCAGTCATTTTTATCTTGGCTTCTAAAAGCTTTTTTGCTGTGTCACGGTAGCAAAATGCTTTAGCTTCTTTGTCTAAATAAATAATATTGTCCAATAAAGATTGAGCACAGTTACTTCGATGCCATATATTTTCCTCTTGGGCACTTCCTCCTTCTAAGGCAGCCCCCCCAGGGAACATCGGACTTGCCATATTGAGTACCGAGTAAAATACGCCATATTTTTTGGTTGCTTCAAGCGCTGCAAGCCCCCAATCTCTGTGGATGACTTCAACTAACTTTGGTGAAGCTGATTTATGTTTAGCCCATAGGTTTAAATTATCTTGTGCTATACGGTGTAATTCCTCTGATTTTTTTAAATCAGTGATCCAATCTAAGGTTTTTTCCATGCTTTTGTGTCGCCATCTCTGACCAGTATAAGATCCTTTGATGAGGCTTGGCTTATTTTCTGCATGCACTTCTTTAATAACAGATACGCTATTTTTCGGAAGTGAAGGATTAAATAGTCTAATTTTCGACATCATTTTTTTTTATCCTTAATTTCTTGGCTCCATCTTCTATCTTCAGTGACTTGCTTCTAAAATCAATTGATTGGTTTTTATTAAGATTCCGCTTTTTAATAGAAGACGGTACTCGTCAAATTTCCATCAGGCACAACAGCTTTGAGTGTCATTAGTTTAAATTTCCATACACAGACAGCACTCTTGATTTGTATTTTTTTTATAGGGAGAACATGCAACAGATAGGGGTATCTCTACTAATAGCAATATTCTAAGCAATTGTAACCTTCCATATATACTTCTTTGACTCAACTTTGAATAAAGTTGAATCAAAGTCAGTAGACCAAAATGTCCAAAAAAAGTCAACTTTGTTTTTTGTTATGAGACGAAGTTCATTTATTATCATATTGATGGGGCATGCAATACCGCATAAAAGTTGGATTCCAATACCCCCTTTAGGCTAAGAATAAAGAGGTGTTAACACGGACTTCTCATTAAAAAAAGATTAATTATTGATCTATAATTACATTAATCTCACTTTTTGATTGATTAATATGAAAATTGATGAGGATTCTATAAGGGAGCTATGTGGTAACAGTTCTGAAGTTGTTGTATTCGGTTTTGGTAAATATAACTATAAAGAGGTCTGTAATGCATTCAATAAAAGCAATGGAATAAATGCAGTTCATTCTGATAATTATGAAACCAAAAACACAGATCTAACCAATAATAACCCCTATTCTATATATAATTATTTTAAGTTTATTATTAACGACTTAATTGTTGAAAATTATAAGAGGCAAAAAGAAGGTAAACCAATAGTTCCTTTAATTTTTGTAGTTGGAAAAAGTGATGAGAGTTATGACCCAAAACAAATTGCTCAAAGAGATGAGGGGCCTATCGATAAATGGGTCACGCTCACAGAACTACGAAGAGTCTATAAATTAGCAACAGAATTTGGTCCCGAATTTTCTAAAGTTGCTCTAGATACGGTTAAGTTTGTAAGGCTTGAAACAAACTCTGAGGTAACCACATTAAAGCCTGTTCCTCCTTTTTGGGAAGGCAAAGAATGGCAGCAAGATTGGCAAACGCGAAAAGAAGAGACCCAACAGAGACATGGTCAACTGATTAAAAACAGTATTTGGCGCTCCAATTTACAAGAGAAAATTCAAGAAATCGATAGTCAATATTCTGATGAGAACAGTAAAGAAGAAAAAAATACTCTTAAGAGTTAGCTAAGATTGGTTTTAGCAGAAGACTCGAACTGGTGACCTAATCATTAACAGCCCTGCTTATCAAGTTGTGGTCGTTAGTTGTTGGTTAAAGCGAGGATAAGAATTAATCTATACGGTTATGCCCAACAATGAACCAATCCCTGCACTCACAACCATCGCTAGTGTTCCCCAAACGACAACACGTACTGATCCTAATAGTACTCGCGCGCCACCAACCTGTGCAGCAACTCCTCCGAGTAATGCCAAAAATAGAACCGTCATCACTGATATTGTTAGAATAAGATAGGTACTGGGAACAATAAATATGATTGATAGAGGTAATAATGAACCAAAAGTAAAGCTGCAGGCTGAAAACATTGCTGCCTGAAGCGGACGTGCACTCGATATTTCTGTAATGCCAAGCTCGTCTCGAGCATGTGTACCTAATGCATCCTTAGCCATCAGTTGTTTTACAACCTCTTTTGCAAGAGCGGGTTCTAATCCACGATTGATGTATATTGTGGTTAACTCTTCTATTTCATTCGCTAAGCTTGTCTCAAGTTCTTTCTTTTCACGTTGTAGCGCGGATTGTTCTGTATCTGCTTGAGAGCTTACTGATATATACTCACCTGCAGCCATTGACATGGCACCGGCAATTAATCCTGCAATCCCAGCTATAAGTATTCCATTATATGGCGTGTGGGCAGCAGCAACACCAATCAACAAGCTCGCTGTAGATATAATGCCATCGTTCGCGCCCAGGACGGCCGCACGTAACCAGCCAATTCGTTCAATTCGATGATGTTCTTTATGTTGCATAAACGACAAACCTCCTATGAGAAATAAGTCTGGAGCGAAATGCCACTAAGTTACTCTCGTGGCATATCAGATTTGTGCTTATATACTGCCTTTTCAGGGATATCAGTAGCTGAATAGACGCTAATTATTTTGAATGGTTTTTTTGCATTAAGATTAATAAAATTATGAGGAACTCCTTGAGGGATAAAGATCATATCACCTGCTGTAACCGTTGCATTTTTTCCATTGAGAACAGATTTTGCCTGACCCTCAACAACAAATATGACCTGATCAAATTTATGAATTTCCATCCCAATCTCATTGTTGGGGTTCGTTTTGGGGGTGATACTCATAAAAACAACCTGAGCATCTTTACCTGTCATAAATGCTAACTTCCAGTTTTCATTATTTTTGGCTTTTTCAAAAATTTTGGGAGAAATAACCGCATTTATTTTATTATCAACGGCGCTTTCTTCTGAACTGGCAAATGAAGATGTTGCGATTAACGTTGACATCAAGAACGTAGATATAAAAGCCCTTTTAATTCCTTTTATTTTCATACTATTCTCCGTAATTTAAAATTAGCATATTCACCTATGCATTAATCGAATTTTTTATTCTGATTCTTCAGTTTCTTTTAATAAACTGGAACTACTTTATCCACGAACTATGCAATAAACTCAAAAGTCTTATACAGTGTAGCATATGGATTAAATATTGAGTTAAACGTGATGAAGTTAGAACAAGCTAGAATTTGGCTTAAAAACTTTGATTACAATCATTATTAAAATTTATTGTGATCGCTTGGTTGCATTAGAAGAACTGTGCTTCATTAATGTAACTATGACCCCAAAATTATCTTCACTCTTAATACCCATTTGATTAGCAAGCAGTAATCGAGATATAGTATCTATTAGAATTGATTGCTATAATTTTGTCATTTTATCAATAAATTAAGCAATAAAGCTGTATGCCTCATTTTTTTAATGCGCTAAACCCTTTATCCAAGTCGTCAGGTATTAACTATCGTAACAAGCCTTTGCTAAATATATTAATGCCTGAGGAAATACCCGATCTGTTAACTCATGAATTTATTCAATTACAGTGGAATAGAGATTTGTGCTGGTATGAAACTATCGATGCAACATACGTATGTTTAGTCGGTGATCATTATGATTACTCGCCTTCTGCTTCTCAAAAAACTGTGTTTGAGCAAATAATGACAGCTTTCTTTCGTCCCTATCTGATCCCCGTAATAGTGGGTTCCGAAATCTATGCTGTTTATAATCGTAAAACAGGGATCAAAGGGGCATTGGATTTTTTAATTTTTCCATTGGTAGCACGTAAATTAATTGCTGATACCTGGTTAGAAGAGAGAAAAAATACACCCATACTTAATGGAATAGCCTGGGCAATTGCAATTCCTCTTGAAGTGTTAAGACATTCGCTGGCCTTAGCATTAACCATTGCTCTTATTCCTATTGTCTCTTTAATACATATATTCAGAAGCTTAATTAATAATTTCTCAAATGTTCCTTTAGATGAAAATGAAGAGGATACTCTGGATTTGGTGCTGTTCTAGTTTAATTTTTAAGCTTTGGATTCGTATTGGAGTTTAGTCAAACTCCCTTACTCATCAATTTAATTCTTTATTACTTTTAAGGCGCAAATAATTTGCATAGTGATTGCTCGTTGACTATTATGAATTTGGTAGATCTCATTTTTTGAATGGGTGTCGCATGGTAAACAAAAGCAAAACAGCTGAAGAAGTTAATAAGGCGTATGATTCTCCTTCGTGGTTTTATGACTTAAGAGGCCTCTTTATACTCACATTTGCTTATCAAGCGACTTTATGGAATCAAATTAGCTTTTTTAGTAAAAACATAAAGGGAATTCATCTTGAAGCGGCTATTGGCTCTGGCTCATTGTTATATGTTATCTTAAAATGGCTCAAATTAAAAAATGTAAAATATGATGTCATCTATGGTTTTGATTATGCAGAATCTATGCTTGCAGGAGCCAAAAAAAGATTTAAGAGAGACCCAAATATTATTCTTGAAAAAGAAGATGCCGCATCTCTTCCCTATGAAAATAACTTTTTCGATTCGGTTTCTATTGCAAATTCAGTTCATTGCTTCCCAGAAGTTGAAAAATCTTTAGCCGAACTGGTGCGAGTAACAAAACCTAAAGGCACAATTTTTTTGAATGTACTTTTATACCCTAAAACAAAAGGATTTCTGGATAAAATATCAAATAAAATCAATAACTGGGCTATTAAAAAAGGAATTCTAATAACTCCTTTTACTGAGAAGAAAATTAATGCTCTTATAGATAATCTTAACGTCAGCGTTATATCAAAAGATATTGAGGGAAACTCAATGAATATTAGTCTTATCAAAGAAGACTGATTTGAAGATCGATTTAGCGACAATGCTAAAACATTACTGTAGATTAAAAATTCTGAGAGGGTATTGTTCACTAGGGTAATGAAGCAATTGTCAACAGACTCTAGCGAGCTATTGAAAAATCTTGTTTCAAGTCCATTGCATTCGGGTATTGGGTTTCAATCAGTTCGTTAGCAATGAAGAACTCATTTAAGGTTTAATTGATGTTCGCCAAAACCCAGACTGAGATTGGCTTCTCGGACAGGCCTTGAACCCGCGACCTAATGATTAACAGTTATAAGATTACGGCTTTTAATTACTTTTACCAACTTTTAAATTATCTCAATAACCCTTTGTTTATAAGGACTATCGGCTTTTTTTATAGCACAATTACTTTTATTGTGTTTTAATCATTCCTTCGACACATATTCGACACGTTTGAATAAGAGGGAAAATGAAAATCACAAAATCGGCCGTTGATAAACTACCTTTGCCTGTTTCAACGACTCAGGGAAGAACGGCACAAAAACGATATTACGATGACGCAATGAAGGGATTTGGTATCAGAGTTACCTCCGGTGGCACTAAGGCTTTTTTTGTTGAAAAACTCATAAAAAATAAACTGTCCCGAATTACTTTAGGCCGTTATCCTGAACTGACAGTTGAGATGGCAAGAAAGGAAGCCCAAAAACTACTTGGACAAATTGCCACAGGAATAGATCCAGTTGCCGAAAAGCGCGCAGAAAAAATGCGGCAAATCACCTTAAACGATGTATTTAATGATTACATTCAAGTTCGTAAATCGCTAAAACACAATACCCTTTATAATTACAAAAAGGTATTAGCCACAGGATTTGCAAGCTGGATTAATAAACCCTTGCTGACCATCACCAAAGACAGCGTTGCAAAGCATCATAAAAAATTAGGGCAAGAGCATGGCAAGGCTTACGCCAATTTAGCCATGCGTCTACTGCGCGCCCTTTTCAATTTTGCAGCCGGCCAATACGAGGATACACAAGGTAAATCATTAATTACCGAAAACCCGGTAAAACGTTTATCACAAACTAGAGCTTGGTATCGGGTTGAGCGTCGTCAAAGTTTTATTAAAGCTCATGAATTGGCGGCTTGGTACCTTGGTGTACAACAACTACAAAATGAAGTTTTACGAGATTACTTATTGTTAATCATACTAACAGGATTGCGCCGTCAGGAAGCAGCCACTTTACGCTGGGATCAAGTGGATCTCAACGCTAAAACCTTAACTGTACTTGATACTAAAAACCATGAGCCTCATACCCTTCCCCTTTCTACCTACCTCTATGAACTGCTATTATCACGCAGCCAAAAAAGGATAAATGAGTATGTTTTTCCTGGCACGGGAGCCGCAGGTCACATTATTGAGCCACGTAAGCAAATGGCCAATGTAACTAAGCTCTCAGGCATTCATTTTACGGTTCATGATTTAAGACGAACGTTTATTACTATTGCTGAGGGACTGGATATCTCAGCTTATGCTTTAAAGCGTTTGATGAACCATAAAATGAACGGTGATATCACTGCTGGGTACATCGTGACCGATGTTGAACGGCTGAGAAAACCAATGCAGCAGATTACCGATTATTTTTTGAAGTGTATGGGTGTCCAACCATCCTCAACACTAATAGCAATCCAACAACAAGGAGCAGTTCATGAGTAAAGAAATTAAAGTTCAAGATGACGCATTACGCTTAAACCAAGATTACAAGCATTTTTTAACCGATATTAAAACACGGTTACAAGCAGCTCAGATTCGCGCAGCACTTGCTGCGAATAGTGAGTTGATCAAGTTCTATTGGGAGCTTGGTACTGATTTAATCGAGAAACAAAAAAATCATCAGTGGGGTACTGGATTTTTAGAACAGTTTTCGCATGACCTGCGTGAGGCATTCCCTGAAATGCAGGGATTTTCAGTGCGAAACCTACAGCGTATGAAGCAATTTGCCACGCTATATTCCGATATTTCAATTACGACACAAGCTGTGTCGCAATTACCTTGGGGCCATATTAGCCGCTTAATGCAAATGGTCAAAGATGATACGGCGCGTGATTGGTATGCGACTCAAACCATCAAAAATGGCTGGTCACGCTCAATCCTAGAAATGCAGATCGAAAGTGGATTATATGAACGTCAAGCCGTTGCCAGCAATAAAACCTCCAATTACCACAAGCATTTACCCGAATTACAATCCGATTTAGCCAATGAAATATTAAAAGATCCCTATAATTTTGATTTTCTGACCATTCAAGGCAAAGCCCATGAACGTGGTATTGAAAATGCTTTAATCACCCATATTCGTGACTTTCTCATTGAGCTCGGCCAAGGTTTCGCCTTTGTGGGTTCTCAAGTCCCCCTAACCTTTGATGATCAAGAGTTTTTTGTTGATCTATTGTTTTACCACCTCGAATTACGAGCATTTGTTGTCATCGAATTGAAAAATACGAAATTTAAACCAGAACATACCGGACAGTTGGGTTTTTATCTAGCAGCTGTTGATGATCAATTACGAAAGCCCGGCGATAATCAAACTATTGGAATCTTGCTATGTAAATCGAAAAATAAAGTCATTGCAGAATATGCATTGCGAAACATTAGTGCTCCTATAGGTGTTTCAGAATATACCTTATCTAAATCAATTCCAACTGATTTGAAAGGTAGTTTACCGACAGTTGAAGAAATTGAGGCTGAATTAAATGAATCTGCAAAAGAGGATTGATTGGTTCAATCTATTGTAGACTTGTAAAAAATGCTGGGACAAAAGGGACGAGTGGGGCACCCATATTAATACCGGGTTAAAACAGTCCCAGTATAAATTGTTCATGTTGGGACTTTGGGGACTTTTTTACTTTTTACTTTTGTTGTTTCAATCAGTATCATTCAAAACAACCAATTTTCTATAAAGAAAAATCGTAAGTAGAGAACCTATTGAGCAGATTAAAAATAAAGAATAATAGTCAGCTAACTGATAGATTGCACCTCCTAAAATGGGTCCAACCGCCAAACCAATTGCAGAGGCATTAAGAACACCATAACAGCTACCCATCACATGAGGTGGTGTAATTTTAGCAAGAAACACATCATTCAATGGGAAAAAGATCACCTCGCCCAGGGATAAAATCAGCATGGAGCAATTCAGTGTTAAGCTATTTTGGGCAAAGCAAAATCCCATAAAGCCTATAGCTAATAAGGATAACCCTATAGATGCAAGCAACATATAATTTACTTTTTGGAGAAGAGGTCCAATAAAAATCTGCAGCAAAACACAGGTTATTGCATTGACGATTAGCATGTTACTGTACACTACAACGCCATCGTCAAATTGTTGCACAATATATTGGGCTAACGAAGAGGTTATTTGGGAGTACATGCTGTAACAGATGAAACTAATGAGGAAGAGTCTTTTCAGAGATGTGTTTGTTGCGATAAGTTGCAGGGTATCTGTGATGGAGACGCTTTTGGAGCTATGAGAGTCTTTTGAGAGCTGCAGATTGTTCTTTTTTGACCAGAAGATTGACAATAAAAAACCAGTAGAAAGATAGCAGTATGCGATGAGCTGAAACAGCTGAGTGGATTGTTCAGCAGCATAACGTGCGCCGAATAATGGGCCTAAAGCCGCCGCTAAATTTAAAACAGCATAACGTAAACCAAACGCAACGCTTCTCTGTTGTTCATTGATACTGGTGGCTAACAACGTTTTCGATGCAATATCAAAAATAGCTCGAAATACGCCGAGGATGGTATTTAACACAATAAAACACACTAAAGATTGGCTTAGATAAAGGGCCTCATAGGCAATTCCTGCTCCAAATAAAGTCATAATGAATAATTGCTGCGGAGGGTAGCGATCAGATAGATGTCCTATGAATATGCTTGTCAGACTGTGGCTTAATTGTCCGGAAGCAATAATAACTCCTATAGAAATAGGCGATAGTGAAAAATAGTTCAAGTAAATTGCTAAAAAAGGTACGATCAAAAATTGCCCTAATTTTATGATAAAAAAAGCGATTATAAAGAGTGAAATGTTAAAAAATGCTCTACCTGATCGAGTTGCACTAAGATACATAGATTCTGACATAGTACTTCCCTAATCATGGTGAACTTTTGTTGTTATTTGTACCTGTTTCATAGCCAAATGCACTGTAGAAATCGCTTCATCAATATCGTGTCCTGTTCCTAAAATATATCCTTGTCTGGATTGAGAAGAGCTTAGTTTCCCAAACTTCTGACCTTTTTTCAGGGTACAATGAATACGAACAATTCCAGGTAAATTGTTTGCAGACTCAAGGCCATTAATATCAAGAATTTCTTCAAATTCTCGTGCAAAAAATAAAACAGCAGCGGCATTTTCTTTTTTATTCCTTGTTTTTTGACATAATCCCAATAAATGGAGCACCGTTTCAGAAATGACATCCACTCCTGTGGTCAATTCGGTTAGCTCCCAAATTTGATCGCCTCCCATTCGGGTTTGTGATTCAATCATTTTTATTTCACCCTGATGTACTTTAATTTCAGTATGCGCCGGACCATTTTGGTGTTGAATAATATCTAAAAATCGAAGCATAATTTGCTGTATTTTTTGTTGCATATCTGGAGTTAGGCGAGCAGGAGTGTAATGACCGAATTCAATAAAATGGGGAACTTCTGTTGTAAGCTTTTCAGTAATGGCAATGATTTGATGTTGCCCATCCAAACTTAAGGATTCCACACTGTATTCTTTACCTAAAAGAAACTCTTCTGCAATAAGCTCTTGGTTGTCGAGCTGTGTAGCCCAATTCCATGCTTTAGTGATATTTTCAACGGCGTCAACATAAAAAACACCTTGACTTCCTGCGCCATGAGCAGGTTTGAGGATAAAAGGAGCCTTTATTTGCTCATAAAAGGCATATACATCTTCTAAAGTGCGGCAGTTTTGATAGACAATGGAGTCAAGCTGATGCTTCTTAAGTAAACAGCGCATTTTAAGTTTATCGCGTGTATGATCCACTGGAAATACTGCATTGCCTTTAATGTTCAATTGTTCAGCGATTAATGCTGCCGGGTATAAACCAAACTCTGTAAAAGAAACAACCGCTCTAAAATGGTGAGCTTGATGTAAATTTTCTGCTATTTGACTTATTTCAGAAAGATTCTCATAAGTATCAACGAATACGATGTTTTCAACCAAATACTCAGTTAAAGGATCAAGTTGCGACTGAATCAGCACAAATTGAACTTGCATTGTCATAAGTTTTTGTAATGTATGTTCTCGTGCCCCGATGACGAGTAAACAAGGAGATGAGTTTATATCATATGCTTCCATAGTGGATGTTCCTTAAAAATTGCTAATTCTTGGGTAATTTCTGATACCGATTTATCTAGATAATAAGTACTGAGAGAAGAGAGCTCCTTTCCCGAAGATAAACGACCAAGCCATTCAAGGGGTGTAGACGTATCCTGAATAAAGTTGGTCCCCCATGCGTTTAAATCATTACTTAACATCTCTTGCAGGAGCTCTTGTTCATCAACAACATTCGGACCGAGTAGCTCGCCAAAGATTTTTTGGATTAAAGGAAGATAAGCAATTTGTCGCGTTCCACCCAATACTCGAATTTGGGGCATAAGGCATAAAACTAGAAAACTTAAAAAGATATTGGGAATTAATTGCCCATTGATAAGGGCCTCACAAATAGATTGAGGATCTAATGGTATTTTTAATTGTTTACTTAGATTGGTTGTCTCTTCTTTAAAAACATTATCCACAATTCTTAATGCACGTATCTTATTGTCTCTGACGCCCCAAAAAAATTCTGTCCCCTGTTTTAAGAATAAATGACTCTTTTCATGCATTAAGAGATTAATTAAATAGTTCAACTTACTGCGTTGTTTAGAGGAAAAAATAAGCTGGTAAATAATTCCTTCAGGATCACGTAAATGTTCTGCAACTAAAAGTGATGTGAAGTTATCATTTAGGATCACTGGCTGGACTTCTTGGGCATGATCACACTGCGTGAGTAAGTTTCGATTCGATAAGGTGAATGCTGGAATAAATCCTTTATATTCATTGGAATCAATGGTTGTAAGTAATTTTTCTATTCCTTTTTTTTCTAAAGAATCAGCTTGAGTCAAATATCGGATGAAATTATCAATGCAATAAGTTAATCGAGGGTAGGAGGAACAAACACTCAGTTTGGACATCTGTTTTGGCGTTAATGCAAATAAATTAATTACCCCTTGCTTTAAGTTAAGCCAGCCTGGCCCTTGCTGTTTACTCCATTGTAATGTTCGTGTCACGCTATTTAAGATAAACATATGGTTTAGCTGATGGAGTTGGCTTCCCATCCAACTCATCAAGATGGCATTAAAGTCAATCTCATTGGCGTACAACTGACAATGTGGTCCAGTTTGCAAAATGGGATAGCGGTCAAATTCAGAAAAAGCGAGTTCAAAATTAATATAGTTAGAACCAAAGAAAAGCCTCAATGCCGAATAGAATTTCGCTCTAGATTGACGTGCTAATGGGCTTACACAAGAAATCGGTTTTTGCCACACTTGTTTTATATAGGAGGACAAAGTCTCGTCCCAATTTGCTTTTAAATCACTTATAACACTTGGGCAAATGGCTTGCATTGCTCTTGTAATGGGGAATAAATCTAGTTTTTTCATGCTAATCAACCCCAGATATTTTGCGACACGTGATAAAAGGGATCAAACACGTTGGCGAATTGCATTTGAGAGTAGTCCTGGAGTTTTTTATGGAGGATATGGAGTTCTGCACAAGCAATAATAAATTGGTGCTCTGGAAATCGGCTCATAAATTCTAAAAACTCATCAAGTAGCGGTGCATCCACGAGATTGTCCTTCACTGCCTTAATCAGCGTATTGAGTTGTGTTTGCGCCTCACTCCCAACAAAAGTAATTTGCCGTGCTGCCTTTACCCAAAGTGGATGGTTCTCCAAAACCTGTGCCTCTTTGGCGGAAGAAGCACAAAGAACGATAAATTGAGTATTTTGTGCAAGTACATGTTCTAAAACCCATGTTACAAGGGAGCAAATTTTAGCCTGGTGCTCAGGTAATAATTGGGGAAGTAATGCATGGGCAGTAAAGCAGCAAATAATAAGGTAGTCGACATTTTGCTGTAAGAGATAAGCTATATTATTTTCCAGCTTTGCTAAGAGTTCCGCTTTACTTTGATGAACAGACATCAGTGCTGTTGATTGAGTTTGCAAGGGCTCTGAATATAAATACACATAAGGAGGATGGTATTCTTTTTTTAAAGTATGCTTGCTTAGATAGACCGTATAAAGAGTTTCAACAAATGCTGATGAAGCTAAAGGCCCCATTCCACCGATAATACCTATTTTGATTGTTTTCTTATTCATTATGTTTAATCCATTAATTTATCACAGCAGCCGCAAGGTCTGTTTAACTCGAAGTGTGCTTTGACTTTGGTGTAGGCGTTGTATCCTACTCTTGCGATGAGATTAAGTTTGTTGGTATCGATTCGTTTATCCTTGGTTAAGATGTCCGGATTAAGATGAATACCAACGACTTTCGCAATGACCATCCTGTTGATTAAACCCGAGTCATTAGGTGTCGGTAATTGCACCGATTGGTGATAAACACATTCCAAACTAATAGGAGACCCATTAACGCGATAGGTTTGGATGAGCTCCCCAGGTAAATGCTCCACCTCCGCCATATGAAATTCGTTAATTCCTCGTGAAAAATCTAGTGACGTAATATTCATTGCCTCTTTACTGCGATAACTCACTAAATTGACGGTAAATTCTTTGGTTTCCTCAACGTTTTTTAACGTATCCTTGGCTCCCCCGCTGCCATGTGAGCCGGTTGTGGCAAACATAATCATAGGAGGGTCTTCACAGACAATATTAAAATAGCTAAAAGGTGCCAAATTAGGATTGCCATCAGTATCTTTAGTGCTGATCCAGGCAATAGGCCTAGGAACAACACATGCTTTAAAGAGTCCTTTAGGCAACTTCTGTGATGTGTGAAAAAACATGATTGTGTATTCCTTTATTAGAATGTGGAAGAAAGACTCTTCCTCCTACAGTTTGAAAATTCCTGAATGCCCATAAACTGGGGCTTACAAAGATGCGTTGGATCCATCGATAAGGACAACCCTGGTTGTCGTAGGTTGGCGTAAATCGTTCTCGAGCATGCAGAGTGAAACGATTATCCACATAGATTAATTTTCCCGGAGTAATTTGAATGGCCTCAGATGTTTCTTTGACTGCCTGGTGAAAATGAACTAACGCCATTTTAGCTGCATGATTTATTGGTAGTATCATATTCGAGTAAAAAGCGACACTTATGCGAGGTTTATTCAATGTACCTCTGATTACAGAGCATTTTACCATGGCGTCATGTGAGAAAATTTCTCGCCAGCGATAGGGGAGGTTTAAATAAAAATTCGCGCCATATAAAATCTTCAAATCATAGGTGCTTAGTAATTTTAAGGCCTTTCGAGTATCAGCGATGAATGTTTTTGTTGGTTCAATGGTTTCATCAACTCTAATACCTAGAAAGAATATACCCGATGGGGAATAATCATCCTCAGAAATATACTGTAACGCTGCATTTTCAATATGAAAATCAAGCTCAACTTCTGAACCCAAGCCAGTATAATCAAATCGAGTTTTTCTCTGTGGGGTTAAATTGTTAACAAGTTCTTGCCCCTCGAAATATATGGAGTAAGGTTCACCTACTAGAGAGGCAAAGGCGGTAATAATATTTTCACTAAGGGTTCCTGATTTAAATAATCTGCCTGTTTGTTCGAAGTCTGGACTTCCATAAATGGCTTCATCGATTGGAACATTGTTAACTACTATTGCAGAAGCCAATTTATCGGCACTGCGCTGACTTGTCAGTGTATTAATTAATGTTTCTGGTAAAACTTTGTATATTTTTTTCCGGAGCAATTGGATGTAACGCTCTCCTCCTGAAGGGTCATATACAATCTCGTTAAACTCATGTATTAGTTTTTGCTTCTCCTGAGTATTTAGAGTGACTTCAATGATGCTTTTTTCTTCCATAATAATTCCATATTTAATCCTATACTTCTGATTAAAAATCAGTCCTTTTCCAAAGTTATTTTTAGCTGATGGATTTCATATCTAAATTTATAAAATAAGTTTTTTCTTAAAGGTTGAGCTCGATTAATTGAAACATCGAATATTAAAGAAAAAAATTACTTTATTTTCATTTAAATTTAAGGGCCTAATAATGATCAAATTAATTAAAAAAGGATCAGGGTGGCGAATCTAATTTGTTGACATGCCTCATTTTGTAGAACTAAAATCGCAGGTTTTTACTAGATCATACTAGAACGTGACTTCATTTGGTTTCAAGGCAAAAAATGAGGACACAACCTAAAATACAGGATGTTGCATTGATGTATACAGCGGTTGATGAAAGAAAAGGATTGGTTAAATGTTTTTGGTCAGATATTCGTCATCGTTTTGCAAAAGTAGAGCCTATATTCACAAGTATCGTAGATCAGTTATCGCCGAATCAATCTTACCCTCTTTATATTGCCTATTATCTTTATGGTGATACCGATGCTGACACATGCAGCTCCTTATTTCCGAATATAAATGGAGACTACTACCGAATCACGGATCCCAATGTTCCACAAGATATTCTTCAGCATCTTGGATATAGCTTAAATGGCACGCCTTTAGGCATGATTCTTGAGAAAGAGCTTGAGTGTTATATTGATTTGAAAAATGAACAAATCACAATTCCCTGGCTTGTTTATAAACCTGGGGATATTTTTCCTCTCTCAACCATATTAAATAAAAGAAAGAGTCATGTTTATACGCCCAATGGATTGTTGTCTTCAACAGCCGGAGCGCGATCAACATTTATGTTACCTAATATAGGAGCAACTCTAAATCACTCAAATTTACAGCGAGATTTTAATATTAAAAGTCGACCAGCAAAATCACTATATGAACATTGGCAAGTTTTTAGAGAGGTAGTCAATAGTAAGGTAATTAGTACTGATTGGCGTTGTTGTATTGTTTATTTCTCAGAAAATTGGTTAATTAGTTTGCATAATGATGTGGGTTGGAAAGCTTTGAAACAATATTTGCACGAATTGGCATGGTATCGATATGAGTATGAGCGAAACAGAATTTACTATGATATCACTTTTTCGATCATACAAAAAAATCGTAATTTAAAACCCAATCCTTACCTTGTCGATACAGCGAAACATTTATTTGCTACTGCTTTAGGGGCTGCTCCTGGTTATGCTCCTGCAACAGATAATAATGCTTTGCCGGTAGATATTTTGCAGCAAGCTTTTGTGGAGTCTTATGGCCTAAAAAAATATAGGCCAACAGTGATGCAACCTAAACATTTTAATTTTCAAACAGATTATTTCCCAATATATTATTCATTACAGCATCCTGCTACTCGTATATTCTCACCAAGATCACGCCTTGCCTCCAGTACAATAAATGAAGTACGCGAACTAGAGCATATCATGAATATTTTCATTGAAGAATTATCAAAAGATGGAGCGTTGTCTTCTGATACTGTTGTTGGACAAATAGCAAAATTTGTTAAGTTCAGCTACTTTCATAATTCTATAGATACTCATAACATTCTTAGAAACTCTCTTGAGCTGCTAAATAGTGACAAGCGGTTTAGTGATACTTTATTTCCACATGCATCAGAAGCATTATTTGCAGCAGATGCTTCCTTCTTAAGAGGATGTGTTAGTATAGGTTCTGCTGCCATACCAACACAGAAAAAAACACATTGTCCCAATGAACATGCTGCAATACCAAAGTAAATTTCCCCCCCAATTTTGATATATGATACCTCCTACGGCTGGTCCAATGACATTGCTTATTGCAAATGCAGTTTGAAATAATCCTAAGCTTTGTCCCTTTTTCTGATTGCTACTTTGCTCATAACATAAAAGTTGGGCCGTAGAGATAAAGAGCATTTCACCAGTTGTCCAAATAATGCATGAGAAAATAGCCAGCACAAATACAGAAGAATAGCTTAAAACCAACATCCCTATTCCCATTAATAAAGCCCCAATTCCTGTTACTAATAATTTATTTTGCCCACCTACTAAGGTAGTCAATGGAGCTTGGAAAAAGACAATTAGAAAAGTATCTAAGATAAATAAAATACTTACGGCCCTAATACCTAAATGTGGAAATAACTTTTGAATATAGAGAGGATAAGTAGTGCTTAACTGGGCAATAATTAACCCAACAAGAAAAACACATGCAATAACCAATAATATAATTATTTGAGACGCATTTGAATACTCGTAGTAATGCTGTCCTTTGATTGGTAACAGTACAGTAGTGCTCGTATTTTTCTGAAATAAAAGATAAAGTGCAGAGCACAAAAGCAATAAGCTTGATAAATAAAAAATTGACTTAAATCCATAAGTAGTCATGCTAGCAATTAGAACTCCTGATAATCCTAATCCAAAATTGGCAGCAACATGTGAAATACTAATCGTTTTGTACCGTAAATTTGTATCATTTCGACATAAGCTAAGCATCCATACATTATTGGAGGTTTTAAATCCATAAGCTGCAAATCCAAGCAAGAACATATTAGCCATTAATGCGAAGACTGAATGTAAGTAAGTTAAAAGAAAAAACGTTGTAGATTGCACTAAAAGGCTAGAGATTGAAATAAGATGAGGTGAAAACGTATCTGACAATTTACCAGTAATAAGTCCTCCTAAAACAGTACCCATACCATAGCAAGAAAGTAATAATCCAGCCATGGATGGAGTAAACTGCCTAATAGTAACAAAGTAGAGCGACAGGAAAAAGCAAATGCCAATAGTAAGCGTATTAATACAAATAAGCATAATACCCTGCCAACAATGCTTTGATAATCCTTTATAATTTGCTGCGTATTTTCTAGCCAAAGTTGTTAAATAATCCGTCATTTTTACATTAATCCGAGTGCACTTAATATTGCCTCATTACAATGAGTCTTTTTTACAGGGGGAATATATAAGGTTGAAATAGTCGATAATTGAATATCCGGTAAATACTGTAACTGCGTACGGGTTATTCTAGGATCTAAACCAGGATATTGGGCGGCTTCATAGATAATAATTTCATCTATAGGCTTATAAAAATGCTGCAAATAATCCAATAAGAGCAAAATCCCCATTTTTTTATTATTTGTTGATTCATGGTCAATAATGCCTACCGCATCAATTTGCCACAAGATTAAGTGTGACGAAGCATCTAATTGTCGCTGGTGAATTAAAAAATCCGATGCTTCGAATGATTGACATCCTAAAGAGCCAGGATCTATCAATAAATCAGCGAAAAGACAAGCCTCTGCAGAAATAGCAGGTAAGATTTTTGCAAAATAACCTTTTTTTTGCGCCTGCTTAACTGCTTCTAATCCTGGTTTGGAAAAAACACTTGGATGACCATATAGGGCAAAGCATACATGTTTCATTTGGTATAGATGCTCTAAAACATAATTAGTAATACGCTGATAGGCTTCTGCACGATGAGAGCATGAGCGATATAAAAAGTCCAACGATTCTGTATTCTGATTTTGCTTTTGTATCCATGACTTCAGAACAGGATCATTCACCAAATAAAGAACGATATCAGACTGTTGTATATAAGCAATTGTCTCTGTTGTTAAATGAGCGAAAAACTTAATTCCACATCCAACAACAACCAGTGAAGATGTATTTGGATTAATTTGCATATCTAATGCTAAAAGACTTAGAAGGTCTAGAGATCAAAAATTGTGGTTCTATCAGCAAGTATTGCTTTTTCATTGAAAAGGTTTTTTAGAAACGAGGCATCGTTATTAGCAAATACTTGCTGTATGTTAACATCTTTTTCTTTTAATAGCTCATCAAGATTTATTTTATGGTGAGTTGTGCTAGCCAGTTGTTCGAAAAGCGATATGATGCCCATAGTAGATCCCTCACAGATTAAATTTTGATTTTAGCATGGGGTTATAATAGTTTAAACCTTATCAAGTTTGATTTTGATTTATTATTCAAATTCCATTGGCATTTGATTAAAAGAGATCTTCCTTCACTTAAATTGATCATCACAAATTTTAACATTCTTTAAAATTAGCCTATTTCAAAGTGAAAAGCATGATGTTTTTCTAAATTTATACCATCCATAAGATACCTATTACATTTTCAAACCAATTCAGGTTTCTTATCCATTACAAGAACTTCTTCTGATTGAATTAAATTATTAAGTAAACTACTAGGATCAGCGTGTATCATAGGTATAGTAGATTGCTTAGCGTGTATAAATCCATTTTCTTGACAATGTTCAATAAAACTAAATAGTTTTACAAAATATTCATCTATATTAAGGAATCCTATCTTTTTGTTAAGTTCACCTATTTTTATTGCATTCCAGGTTTCAATTGCTTCTTCTAGTGTTCCTAGCCCACCAGGTATAACTATAAATGCATCAGCCAATTGTTGAAGCATTTTTTTACGTTCTTGCATTGAATCAACTATATGAAGCTCATCTAGAGTATCTAACGGCTTTTCTTTGTCTAAAAGATGAGTAGTTATAACTCCTATTACTTTGCCTCCCAATTCTTTAACTGTAGTTGCTAATAAACCCATCATCCCTAGACTAGAGCCACCATAGACAAGTGTAAGTCCGTGATCAACAATTTCATGAGCAAGCTTATTAACAGCTTGTTTAAATGCAACATTGTTTCCAAAACTAGCTCCTAAGTACACGCAGATTGTTTTCATATTAAGCTTTCATGGCTGATTTTTTTTGTATCATACAAGCATCAAGTAATGCATGGAAGGCGTAATAATTACGGTATATATTATTCCGCTATTCAACACAAATCTGTACATTCATTTTGTTCATTTTTTCATTTTGTTCATTTTTTCATGTTGTTCATTTTATTTGAACAAGCAATAATTATGAACATGGCAAAGAGGATATTGTGATGAGTATAGATAAACTATTATCGATCATAAAGGATAGATCAAAGCTTCAATGTAAATTTGATGAAAAACGAAATCAATTAACCCTTCAAATTGAAAAGAATAATAAGCTAATCTATAACCCTGAACTCGTTGGCAATATCGATAATTCGAATATTGGTGCCATCGTTCAATATATGCAACATTTAAATAAAAAAAGCATTTTAATTAGCAACCACATTAATAAATGTTTTGGCTGATAAATTGCAAAAGGCGAATATTGAGTACGTTGATTTCTCTGGCAATATGTATATAAATTCTCCCCCTGTATTTATCTCTATTAAAGGAGAAACGCCTCAAAAGAAAAGTCTATCGGATATCACCCAATTCACACTGAGTGTTGCCAGTATAAAACTTATTTTTACATTGCTTGTCATTAAAAAAACGTTAGAGCATACCTATCGTGAGCTTGCTAAAATGAGTGATGTGGCATTAGGAAGTGTTAGCAAAACACTTTTTATTTTAGAAAAGCATGGATATATCGTAGAAAAAAATCGTGGTGAAAAGCATTTGGTTAATAAAGATATCTTATTAAGTAAATGGTGTATTGGCTATGCTGAGAGATTACGTCCAAAATTAATGATCGATAAATTTTCAACAGATAATCTGGCACAGTTTAAAGAAACAAATCCCTGTGAATTTAATTTTCTTTGGGGAGGAGAAATAGCTGCTGCAAAGTTAACTCATTATCTAAGCCCCCAAATAATTACACTTTATGCAGACGATGCATTACCACTATTACAATATAAATGCAGGTTAAAAAAAGATAACAATGGGAATATAGAGCTAATAAAAAAATTCTGGAATTTTGATACCAAAACTCATAAAGAAAACCATGTACCCTTCATTTTGGTTTATGCCGATTTATTGAGCTCACTCGATGAAAGAACTAAAGAAACAGCGGAAATTTTATATGACAAATTCATTAGAAAACAGATGGAATAATTTTTCAAATAATGATATCGGCTCTACCCCAAATAAGGGGCAGCTTTAAAGTTTTGTGTTCTTGATTAGTGCCCGGGTTGGGGGAAGAGCCTAAAAAACTTGGAAACCACAGGTGCGTGTTATCTCCGAACGTCATCCCAAACTTCGACACATATTCGACACGTAAAATTTAAGGTTTGATTGATTTTCGCCAAAACCCAGACTGGGATTGGCTCCCCGGACAAGACTCGAACTTGTGACCTAATGATTAACAGTCATCCGCTCTACCGACTGAGCTACCGGGGAATAGGGTCGGAATCTTAAAACGATTCTGGTTGGGGGTCAAGTAGATTTAGTAATAATTTTTTAAAATTTAATATTTATTGGGAAATTTTTATTTTTTATCCTATTTTAGGATACCTCTTCTGCCTTTGTGGGCACCTTCTCCCCATTGGGGAGAAGGGATTTTTTGTGTTAACTGCAAAAACGTTGCAGGCGATTTAAAGCATCTTCTAATATTTCCATGCTGGTCGCAAAGGATAAACGAATGCAGCCTTCATTGCCAAATGCGGAGCCGGGAACTAAGGCAACCCCTGCTTCAACTAACAGTTTTTCAGAAAATTCAAGGTCATTGCTGTATCCACGCTTTTCTATGATTGCTTGCACGCTTGGGAAAATATAAAAAGTCCCATCAGCCGGAATGACTTCAATTCCTGGCATTTCCTGCAATCGAGATGCTACAAAATCGTGTCGTTGGCGAAAAGCCTTTACCATTTCCAATACACTTTCATTGCCACCGGTTAGTGCTGCTACAGCTGCTCTTTGGGCAATGGAACAGGGATTTGATGTTGATTGGGATTGGATGGTTTTCATCGCATTCATTAATGGAGCAGGGCCTGCTGCATAACCGATGCGCCAACCAGTCATCGCATAGGCTTTGGATACGCCGTTCAAGACAATGGTTCGCTCATAGAGCTCAGGACATGCGTTAAGAATATTGGCGAAGGGTTGGCTCCAAAGGATATGCTCGTACATGTCATCCGTGGCAATAATAATCTGGGGATGCTTTTTCAAGACTTCGGCTAAAGATTTTAATTCATCTAGCGTGTAGGCGACTCCGGATGGATTGGATGGACTATTTAAAAAGATCATCCTGGTTTTGGGGGTGATGGCTGCTTCGAGTTGCTGGGCATTAATTTTATATCTTTGTGCTGGAGTTGTAGAAATGATAACAGGGATTGCATCAGCCAATAAGACCATATCAGGGTAAGAAACCCAGTATGGTGCCGGAATAATGACTTCGTCACCAGGATTAAGCAGGGCTTGGCAGAGGTTGTAACAACTTTGTTTGCCTCCTACTGAAACTAGAATTTGATTGGCCTGGTAATCAAGATTATTATCGTTTTTGAATTTATTTTTAACGGCTTCTTTAAGTTCAGGAATGCCATCAACAGCCGTATACTTGGTGTAACCTTGATGAATGGCAGCGATAGCTGCTTCTTTAATGTAATTGGGTGTGTCAAAATCGGGTTCGCCTGTACCCAGATTAATGACATCATGCCCTTGAGCACGCATTTGGGTGGCCTTTGCTGCTACGGCCAAAGTAGGTGAAGGCTTAACTTTTTGCACGCGTTTTGCTAATGCGATATCCATTTGTTGCTCCTGTGAGATATACTATAAAAGATATGAAAGATTTATTTAAACTCTATGCCGATTATAAACCTGCTGGTGACCAGCCGGCCGCCATAGCCTCATTAATTGACGGCTTGAAATCAGGCTTATCCAAACAAACCCTTTTAGGGGTTACTGGCTCAGGCAAGACTTTTACTATAGCACATGTTATTCAAGCCATGCGCAGGCCTGCCTTAATTATGGCTCCTAACAAAACGCTTGCTGCCCAGCTTTATGGCGAATTTAAAGCCTATTTCCCCGATAATGCGGTAGAATATTTTGTTTCCTACTATGATTATTATCAGCCGGAAGCTTATGTGCCTGCTTCGGATACCTTTATTGAAAAAGATTCATCCATCAATGAGCATATAGAACAGATGCGTTTGTCTGCCACCAAAGCCTTAATTGAACGTAAAGATGCGATTATCGTCGCAACAGTTTCTGCAATTTATGGTTTGGGTGATCCTGATTCCTATTTGCGTATGGTATTACATCTTTCCCGCGGAGAACAATCCGATCAGCGTAAAATTTTAAGACGACTTGCTGAAATGCAATACACACGCAGTAACTTAGCTCTGGAGCGTGGCCAATTTCGAGTGCATGGCGACATTATTGATATTTTCCCTGCTGATGCGGAACGAGAAGCCATACGCATTGAACTCTTTGATGACGAGGTGGAGAATATTGCTCAGTTTGATCCGCTTACCGGCGAAATTCTGCGGCGGGTGCCGCGGGTGACTATTTTCCCTAAAACGCATTACGTCACTCCTCGTGATCGTATTTTACAAACGGTAGATTGGGTCAAGGAAGAGTTGCAAGAACGTTTGGCGGAGTTTAAAGCGCAAAACAAATTGGTTGAAGCCCAGCGTTTGGAGCAACGTACTTTTTTTGATATAGAAATGATGCTGGAATTGGGTTATTGCTCTGGTATTGAAAACTATTCTCGTTATTTATCTGCGCGAGAAGCCGGTGAACCCCCGCCAACCTTATTTGACTATTTGCCAGCCGAAGCGTTGCTTATTATCGATGAATCCCATGTTACTGTACCCCAAATTGGTGGCATGTATCGAGGTGATCGAGCTCGTAAGGAAACACTGGTCCAGTATGGTTTTAGACTGCCTTCGGCGCTGGATAACCGGCCATTACGGTTCGAAGAATTTGAAGGACGCTCTCCACAGACCATTTACATTTCAGCAACTCCTGGCCCTTATGAACAAGAGCATTCTGATAATGTTGCGGAACAGGTAGTGCGCCCTACAGGACTTGTTGACCCAGAAGTCGAAATTCGCCCGGTGCGTACCCAGGTCGATGATTTAATGTCAGAAATTCGCTTGGTGATTCAACAAAATGGACGGGTTTTAGTAACCACTTTAACAAAACGAATGGCAGAGGATTTAACCGATTATCTGAACGAGCATGGTGTTAAAGTTCGTTATTTGCATTCGGATATCGACACGGTTGAACGCGTTGAAATTATCCGTGATTTGCGTCTGGGGGTCTTTGATGTTTTGGTTGGGATCAATTTATTGCGTGAAGGTTTGGATATGCCAGAGGTCGCTTTGGTTGCGATTCTTGATGCAGATAAAGAGGGTTTTTTACGCTCTGATCGTTCTCTGATTCAGACTATAGGGCGTGCAGCACGTAACGTGAAAGGACGCGCTATTCTTTATGCTGATAAAATTACTGGCTCCATGCAAAGGGCTTTGGATGAAACCAGCAGAAGGCGTGAAAAACAAAAAGCATTCAATGAGGCACATGGAATCATCCCCAAAGGGATTAATAAATCCATAACAGATATCATGGAAGGCGCCTATTCAGGAAAACGTAATGCGGCAGTTGCTGAACCAAGCCCAGAATATTTACATTGGTCAACTCAGGAATTAGTGAAACACATCAATACGTTGGAAAAACAAATGTATTTGCATGCGAAAAATATGGAGTTTGAAGCAGCAGCCAAGGTTCGAGATGAATATCTTTTGTTAAAAGAGCAACTAATGAAAGGATAGCCCGACAGACATGGATTATGAACCCTGGGGTTCAAGTGGGTAGCGGATGAGTCGGTTCAGGCTTCCCACTACAGGGTGGGCTTGCACAACGCCGACTTCAGGATGCTTCCCATGCTGTTAGCATTGGTTCTAAAATCTCTCGCTATCGGGTTAAGTTAATTATACCATGGTCTTCTCGATGAAAGTCAAGAAATGGCGCTGTTTGGCTCTATTTCACAAGTGAAAGCGGAGATTTTCCGCCACTGCAGGGCTGCTGCTAATGGCTTTGTTGTCGGTGACTATCCATTCTAATATGTTGGGTCCTTCCCATAATAGATGTTTGCCTTTTATTCCTTGAAATAATTCTAAATTTAACGATGCCCCCTTGGGGAAGTCTTCAATGTCGATGCCGTAGACTTGCCAATTTGAGTTCTGTTCCTCTGGCGCTACGAGCACGGTGGCATAGTAATTTAAATCGGAGGGGATATAAGCGATTACTGGATGATTAAAGGCTTGTTCCAAGCAGGCAAGAAAAGGTCTGGCAAATTCAAACAAGTTTTTGTGTTTATTATTATCAGAAATGAGAAAAACAACGGATTGAATTTGAGCCGATAACTGTTGTTTTAATAGTGCTTTGGCGAAACTAACCGGCTCAAGGTAACGTAAAAATTTATCATTAGCATCCACATCAACTAATAGAAGCGGTTCTTTGGCTTTATTTAAGTCAGTTAGCTGATCTAACGTTACAACATCAAAATGAGTCAATTGTTGTAAGTTCGTCGCAGCCGTTCTATTCTCTTTGCTGTTGCTCATCAATACTATCATCGTATTCTCTATAGTCCGTGTAGTTCAATTATAGTAAATAGACTAAAAAATAAACAAATGGAACTATACTAACATTATTAGTCCTTTGGTTTTCCATTTATTTAATGAAGTCAAAAAACATTATACTCATTTTAGGTGATGATTCGGCCACTCTTAGTTCGGCTCAAAGTATCGCCAAGCAGCTCCCAAATAGTGAAATAAAGCGTTTTTCCCCGAATTGCTTGATTGGCTTAAGTCCGGCTGATGTTACGCGAATAACCGTAGTTGGACATGCTGGTTCTAAAAGTTACGGCGAATCTCATTTTTCCCCAAAACAATTTGTAAGAGCCTTTGATGAGGCTAGAGAAATAGCTGGATTAAAAAAAGGAGTTATCAAAGGATTACGGTGTTTCGGCTGTGAGTTAGGTTTGATCAATAAGCAGGGTAATTGTTATGCGCAAGAGATGGCCAATGAATTCGCCCTGCAAGGATATCATTTAAATTTAAGCGCATTTACTAATCGGCATTCAACTACTTTGCAGAATATGATTGTTGGAGTACGTTTGGATGGGAGCATAAACGTATATGGTTATACAAATCCATTCAATACCATCCGAGGCGAAGCATTAGTAGAGCAATTAAAAGCAAAGAGTGAGGAGATAGAAAGGTTGCAAGCAAAAGTGTCGTTTCTTGATTTCTTATTGGGGCGAACAAAAGCGACAAAGGCAGTAGATAAAGCAGTAAAAGAGTATGAGGACCTTTTAGAAAAGCAAAATAAAATACGGGTTCCGATCGCTCGAGAAGAACATCCAATTGAGGCATTAGATCATGATAAAAAATATCAATTCTTGCCTTCGCTCAATCCCAAAGAGCTCGAAGAGAAAGTTAGCGACTTGCGGGAAAGAATTAATACATGCGAGCACAACTTTAAGATGTTCCAAGATTTTGGAGATTTCAGTTTAGCCTCGCAGATGCAAACAAGACAAAAAGAATTAGAAGAACAATTAAGGACTATTGAAAATTACCTCACTAATGAAAAAAATAAAGATCTTATAGAGGAGGTAACGCCCGAGCAAAAACAAGATTCCCTCTTGGGTAATTTAAAAAAAGAGCAGCAATTGGAAAAAAGAGCTGTTCAATCTTGGCTAAAAAGCGCATGGCAGGGTGTTAAACAATTTTTTAGCGATCTTCGTATGAAATCGTCAGCAACAGAAGATGTAGTAATGTCGGAATTGAGTCCGAAAACTCAAGTGGTAGAACGAACGAATGATACACGCATTAGTAGTTATCGAAAATCTATGGTAACACTTGATAGCCCGGTTATAAAAAGCAACAATAAGCCTATTGAACCAATGGAAATGAAGGATAAGGAACTGCGTGATCAACCGATAGCATATACAAGCTATAAGAAAGACTCGCCGCAAGCTGTTGCTCGCAATTTTAAGCAACAATTAACTCAACTGCGGCAGGGGCATATATCTCAAGAGCAAGAAGAACCGCAAAATGAGACTCATTCTCAGCCTGAGCTTAGATGAAGTAGATAGCAAATGCTGATGAGCATTCAGCCTCTCGTTTGATTACCCATAATTTTTCGTTTAACATGTCATCACTAAAGGTTACCCCAATTCTTTTTTGAATTTGTATTCAAGATTAAGAGCAACGACACAATCAATGAACCTACACTAAGTTCTATTTTATAGATATTCTGCTGCATGATTGAATGGAGGTCGATGTGGCACATATTTTGATTAACGAGAGGTAATTATGGCAGCAACTGCATCAAACATGCTTCCTTTAGGAAGTAAGGCACCTGATTTTACTTTAGTTGATACACGCAACGATCAAGGGATTTCCCTGGCACAGATCAAATCACCCATTGCAACAGTTATTATGTTTTTGTGCAATCATTGTCCTTATGTCAAACATATTCAGACAAAAATAGTGGAGTTGGCGGAAACGTATCAGAAAAAAGGACTTCAATTCATTGCAATCAGTTCTAATGATGCAGAAAAATATCCAGCAGACGGTCCGGAAAATATGCGGATTGAGGCAGAAAAATTTCATTATCCATTTCCTTATTTATATGA
Organism: Legionella qingyii; assembly: GCF_003990155.1. Lineage (NCBI taxonomy): Bacteria > Pseudomonadati > Pseudomonadota > Gammaproteobacteria > Legionellales > Legionellaceae > Legionella > Legionella qingyii. The sequence goes on along the minus strand of NZ_RZGX01000023.1, from coordinate 25,443 downwards.
TGAATCACAAGAAGTAGCTAAAGCTTATCATGCGGCATGCACCCCTGATTTTTATATTTTTGATAAGGATCTGCTTTGTGTCTACCGTGGTTGTTTGGATGAGTCAACGCCTGGGAACAATAAACCCGTGACTGGCTCTCACTTACAAAATGCGCTGGACAATATCCTCGCTGGTAAGCCAGTAAGTCCAGAGCAAAAGCCAAGCCTGGGATGTAATATTAAGTGGAAATAAGACAACTGGCTTGGGTGGCGGTCTGAAGGACCGTAACCCGGGGTTCGCTGTGCTTCACCCAGGCTACCCTACGATTTTCAAATTAAAATTTGTCCGGATCAGCCTTGTCCCAATGTGCTTTATAACTCTCAGGGATATCAGGGCCTAGTAGTTGCCCAGGTGAAAGATACTCATAAATTTCATTAAAGCATTTAACTTCTTGTAAGCTTATTCGTCTCATGATGTGGCTGGGTTTCAAATCGCTGGGGTTATCCAAGCCGAGGGATCCTACCATTTCCAAAAAGCTTTTCATGGTATTTTTATGGAAATTGGCAACGTGATATTTTTTCAAATCGACGACTAAGCCATATTGTAACCTTTTGTTTTGTGTTGCTACTCCTGTGGGGCAAGTATTTGCATTGCATTGTTTGGTTTGCAAACAGCCAGCCGCCATCATCATGGCTCTTGCAGAATTGCACATATCGGCACCTAAAGCGATATTGGTCAGTATATCGAAGCCATTCGCGACTTTACCGCTACAGATGATGCGTATTTTGTCGCGTACATTAATCCCTACTAATGCATTATGCACAAAGACTAATCCTGCTTCCAGAGGAGTTCCCATAAAGTTAACATATTCTACTGGTGCCGCCCCTGTTCCTCCTTCGGCTCCATCAACGGTAATAAAATCAGGTAAGATATTGGTTTTTAACATGGCTTTACAGATAGCCAGAAATTCATCTCTACGCCCCAGACATAATTTAAACCCAATGGGTTTGCCATGGGATAAGTCGCGTAATTTTTTTACGAAATAGAGCAATTCTACAGGAGTACTAAACGCAGAGTGGGCCATTGGGGAGATGACGTCCTTGCCCATGGAGACTTTTCTTACTTTAGCTATTTCTTCAGTTAATTTGGCAGCAGGTAAAATACCCCCGTGCGAGGGCTTTGCTCCTTGAGACAGTTTAATCTCTATCATCTTTACTTCTTTACGATTGGCTTCAGCAGCAAACTCCTTATCATCGAAATTTCCCTGGGCGTCGCGGCAACCAAAGTAGGCGGTTCCAAATTGAAATATCAAATCGCCTCCTTGTAAATGATAGGTACTTAACCCCCCTTCACCCGTGGCTTGGGCAAAACCACCAATCAATGCGCCCTTATTCATGGCCATAATTGCTTTGCCAGAAAGTGCGCCAAAGCTCATGCTGGAAATATTAAATCGTGAGGCACAGTAAGGCTGCAGGCAATCGGGTCCCCCAACGGTAATTCTTGGTTCGACTTCTGAATGATGTTTTGGGGCTAGAGAATGAAGCGCCCAAGTATACCCCACACTTAAAATATCGCGTTCCGTACCAAACGGTACAGTATCACGAGTATTTTTTGCACGTGCATAAATAAGAGAGCGTGTTTCACGATTAAAGGGGAGTTCACTTTCATCGGTGGCAATAAAATATTGTTGAATCTCTGGGCGAAGAAACTCGAGAAAATAGCGTGCATGGCCCAAGACCGGGAAATTGCGTAGGATGGAATGTTCCTTTTGAATCAAGTCATAGATCCAAATCACAAAAATGGGAATAAGAAAAGCGATAAACCATTTGATGCTATGAAACATCGCAAAGAAGGCAAGTATAATTAATAAAGCTATTCCAAAGCCTACATACCATTGGCGTCTCATTTTAAATCCTTTTAATCAAAATTGGTTCGCTTTCTCTTGTTCAGAGCGCATACACTAAATATATTGTCTCCTCGCGAAAGACGAGGAGGTCTCTTTTATAAAATGAACAATAAAACTAATCTATTTCGGAAAATCGTTCCACCATCTCACCACCTACCATTTTGTTAATTTTATTTTCCAGTGAGTTAATAAATTGTGTTACTTGATGCTGTTGATGTGCTTGTTTGTTTTTGCATAATATTAATTCATGACTGATATCGAGGGCCGCAAGTAATAAAGTTTGGAAATCATCTAGTTGCTTCGATTTCTTTTTATTAATCCCTATTTGGTTGTTTAATTTTTGCACCGCAAGCAATAAATTGGGTTCCTCGCCTTCAGGGCATTTTATGTCATAAGTTTTATTTAATAATTTAACAGTACACGATTTCATTTGCGTCATGATAATAAGACCTTTGCAATTCCATAGGGAGCCTATGTGAATAGTAACAATTTTGCTCGCAAGCAGCAATTAGTAGGGTGAACGCTTACGTTAAATCGGTTATCATGGAGTATTTTCTATAAATGAGTTGAATATGTCCGAAGAAAGAGCACATTTGCATTTGCCCGATTATGATGAGTTTTCTGCAACGATTTCTATTTTGATGTTGCATATATCCGCCAGTTTATTACATGGAATGATGTGTGGCTACCTGTGTGCTGGCGCTGACAGTCAAGGCGAAGCGTATTTACGTGCTTTATTAAATAATAAAAAAGATGAGGCCAGTCGTAATGCTGTTTTAGCTATGTTTTCTGTTTTTTCTATAAGTCAGCAGCAAATTAATACTATGGATTTTGAGTTTGAAATGTTGCTCCCTGATGATGAGGAATCCCTGTTGATCCGCGCGCAAGCTTTTAGTGAATGGTGTGAAGGTTTTACTCAGGCGTTGACTTTAGCTGGTGTTACTGCCAATCGATTTCATGAAGATGAAGCGCAAGATGCATTTCAACATCTTGTTGAATTTGCCGAGCTCGATTGTGATACCTTGGATGTAGACGAAGAGGATGAGCGTGCATTAATGGAAGTCAGTGAATATGCACGAATGGCAGTGCTTCGTTTATACAGTGATTTAGTTATGAATGAAAATGAACGTGGTGGCCATACTGGAATGACCCATTAATAAGGATGTTAATATGATTTCTCAACAAGAATATCTAACAAGAAGAAACCAACTGGCAAAGAAACTGCCCGAAGGTAGCATTGCCATCATTCCTGCTGCTCGCGAAGTATTACGTAACGGTGACACACATTATCGTTTTCGTCAGGACAGCAATTTCTATTATTTAACTGGATTTAACGAGCCTGACGCATTGTTGGTTCTGATTTGTGGTGCGGATACACAGAGTATTTTATTTAGCCGTACTCGTAATCCGGCAGAGGAACAATGGACTGGAAAACGCCTGGGACAAGATGGGGCTCTAGCGGTATTAGGCATGCACGCGGCTTTTCCTATAGACAGTGTTGCTGAAGAATTACCTAAATTATTAAGTGGTAAATCAGCAGTTTATTATGCTCTTGCGCGAAATTCAGATCTGGAAAAAACCATCATGCAGTCATTGGTGGCGCTTAAAGGTCAAGTTCGGCGTGGAATTAAAGTACCGGGCCATTTATGTGATTTGGAGCCTATATTAGGTGAGATGCGTTTATTTAAAAGTGATGCAGAACTGGATTTAATGCGCCGAGCAGCAACTATTTCTGTTAAAGCTCATGAACATGCAATGCGTCGTTGCAAGCATTTGGAGCATGAATATCAGCTGGAAGCCGAGCTGATTTATGAATTCAGCCGCCATGGCTGTCGGAGTGTCGCTTATGATCCGATTGTGGGCTGTGGAGAAAATGCTTGCATACTGCATTATACAGACAACAATAAACCCCTGCACCGAGGTAGTTTAGTGCTTATTGATGCAGGCGGTGAGTATGAGAATTATGCTGCGGATATCACAAGAACATTTCCAATCAATGGCAAATTCAGCCCGGAACAAAAAAGCATTTACGAACTGGTGCTCAAGGCACAAAAAGCAGGAATTGCAGCAGTTAAACCTGGACTTCCTTGGAATGCGGTACAACAAATAATGATACGCATTTTAACGGAAGGGCTTTGTGCGTTGGGTATTTTGCAAGGTGATGTGGATGAGTTAGTTGCAATAGAGGCTTATAAGCCTTTTTATATGCATAATTCAGGGCATTGGCTGGGATTAGATGTTCATGATTGCGGCCTATATAAAGTGAATGGTGAGTGGCGGCCTTTAGAACCAGGAATGGTTTTAACTGTTGAACCAGGTTTGTACATTAGTTCAAATATTCCTGGGGTTGATAAACGTTGGTGGGATATTGGTGTGCGTATTGAGGATGATGTAGTGGTAACGAAAACAGGCCATGAAGTATTAACTGCGGCATTGCCTGTAGAGGTAGATGAAATTGAGGCGTTAATGCGTGATTAATAAAGAAATTGATATACTGATCATTGGTGGGGGATTGACGGGGGCAACCCTAATGCTTGCTCTGCAAGGATTGGGCTATAGCACCTTGTTGGTAGAAGCAAAACCTTTTAGTGACAAAGTAAACCCTGATTTTGATGCGCGATCTTTAGCTTTATCTCCAGCGAGTCGGCGTATTTTAACCATGCTTGGCGTTTGGGATCTTCTTAAAGACCATGCAACTGCTATAGACACGATCCATGTTTCTGATCAACATCATTTTGGGGTATCACGCCTGCAAGGGGGGGCAGATGCTCCTTTAGGCTATGTTGCTGAAATGCAGCATATAAATCAGGCTTTGCATCAATTATTACCGCATAACCAGATTATTGCACCAGCAAGCCTAAAGTCCCTGGATTATGAACAACATTCGGCAACAATTCTTACTGATTCTGGTGAAATTAATGTTGTTGCACGTTTAATTGTTGCTGCAGATGGTGCGCAATCCTCAGCACGTCGTTTTTGTTCATTACCTGCCAAGACCAAACTTTATGGTCAACATGCAATTGTAGCGAATGTGGGGTTACTTAAGTCCCATGGCCACCGTGCTTATGAACGATTTACAATGCATGGCCCTTTGGCACTTTTACCCATGCAAGATAATCGCATGTCTTTAGTTTGGGCCGTTCCTCCTAAGGAAGCAGAGCACTTATTGTCTTTATCTGAGACTGATTTTTTACGGGAATTACAACAGGCTTTTGGCTATCGCTTGGGGCGCTTTGCCAAAGTGGGTAAGCGCTTTTCTTATCCTTTACAGCAAGTTTTAATGCCAATACAAACCAAATGGCCAGTAGTTTTTGTAGGTAATGCGGCGCACACCCTGCACCCAGTAGCGGGACAGGGATTTAATTTAGGGCTTAGAGATGTGGCGACTTTAGCGCAATGTATTGCTGAGCAAGGAATTAACGCGGCGATGTTGCAACATTATGTGCAATTAAGAGCCCACGATCAAAAAGCTATTACTCGTTTAACAGATGGTTTAATTCACGTATTTACCAGTCGTTTACCAGGATTTGGGGTGGCACGAGGGTTGGGCTTGATTGCTCTTGATAATATTCCTGTATTGAAGAACCTTTTAGCACGATATGCACGAGGGTTTGGGGGAGTGGTTCCTGATTTGGTTTGTGAAATCGCATTGCCAAAGCGATAAAATAGTTATGAAGGAAAAAAAATGAGTCTGCAATTTAACGTATTAGTAATTGGCGGTGGCATTGTGGGTTTAACTGCTGCTCTAGCTATGGCGCAGCGTGGTCACTCTGTAGCAGTAATTGATGCAGGCTCATTAAAAGTTGATAGCTCACAACCTGATACTCGGGTCTATGCAATTAATTTTGCATCACAAACACTGTTGCACCAATTAAACGCCTGGCAACATTTAGATAAGCCACGTCTTTCTCCTTACCGTAGTATGTATGTTTGGGATGCTGAAAGTAACGCTCATATTGATTTTGATTCACGCTATATAGGCAAACAGAATCTAGGGAATATCATTGAAGAATCTGTGTTGAAACAGGCTTTACTACACCAGGTTTCAACTCAGCGTTCCATTCATTTATTCCCTGACAGCCGTGTTGAAGAGGTTTTTAGTGATGAAGCTGGGGTTAAAGTATCAAGCAATCAGCAAACTTGGGAAGGACATCTGTTAATGATTGCTGATGGAGCGAATTCACCAGCACGGCAAAAACTTAAGGTGCCATTAAACAGCTGGTCTTATGAACAACATGCTTTAGTAGCCACCGTATCAGTAGAGAAACCGCACCAACAAACCGCATATCAGGTATTTCGTGCTGATGGGCCTTTGGCATTTCTACCACTTGCCGATGCACATCAATGTTCTATCGTATGGTCTACTGATCCAGTACATGCAAAAAAATTGATGAATCTTTCGGAGCAGGAGTTTAATGAATCATTAACCCGGGCTTTTGCTAAAAAACTGGGTCGGGTTGAAGTAATAAGTACACGCCATCAGTTCCCTTTACAGATGCGTCATGTGAAACAATATGCAGGTGACCGGTGGTTGCTTCTTGGTGACGCAGCACATACGATCCATCCTTTAGCTGGTTTGGGTTTAAATGTTGGCCTGGCTGATGTACGCTCATGGATTCAATGTTTGGATACCGTACAGGATAAGCTGTTATCTAAAAAAGCGTTAGGTGCTTATCAACGTGAGCGCAAACATGCAGTATGGCAAATTATTATGATGATGGAAGGTTTCAAACGATTATTCAGTAATTCCTTTATGCCGGTTGTTACCTTACGTGGTTTAGGTTTAAATTTATGTAATCGATTGATGCCTATAAAACGATTATTTATTCAACATGCACAAGGCGGGTAACACTAGGAGCGCCTCTTTTTCCACGATTATTTATGCTAAAAAAACTGCTATTTATCTGATGAGTAAATGATCCATTATTCTATTATTAGGGATAGATACGATTACACATTTAATTGTTATTTCAATAAATGGAAAGAAATTACCCCAATTGCAAGCCAATCCGTGTTTTTGTCTAAAAAGTAGCTGGACAGGTTACTTTTTTTTATTAAAATTCATCCATCATTGAACTATGAAGAATCAATATGAAAAAACCCATTATATTTTTAAAAAACTCAGACAGAGTACAAGCCATGGAGGAAATGCTAAAAGAGGAATTGATTTTTTTTCCTGACGAAGAAGATTCTCGCATAAAGTTATGTAATTATGTAAAAAATAATTGCAGCCAACCAGATTTTAATTATCAATGTACAGAGTATGATGAGGATGTAATTATAGCCGCTAATCCCAATCTTGGCCCCAAGCAACTAGGGGTCTATGCTGCTAAATCATTTAAGGCTGGAGACATTGTCGGAGAAATAAAAGGCACTGATTTATTTGGGATACGGCCTAATGCTGAGATAGACAGGAAGGTCGAAGCGTATCAAGAGGATTCCTCTTATGTTTGGAAATTAAATTTAGATGATAAAGACAAATATGCTGTATTAATTGATTTGTTGAAAGAAGGATCCGGTACTCGTTGGGTTAACCACGCAAATAAACCTAATTTAGAAGTAAAAGTGATTTGCAAGCAACGTAAAGATGAGTATGGTCAAATTTTATTTGATTATCATGCCTATTATGTTGCAGTCAAAAATATTGCATTTGCTGATGAGCTGACTATTTCTTATGGAGATGATTATTTTTCCGTGGAGCGACCTCAAGTTATGTGTCAACCTCAAACTTTGGTCGATATCCTTCATGAACTTGCTAAAACACAAGCAGTTGAAGTAAGTAAGATAAGTACTCGTTATGAAATAAAAGATTTTTTCACTTTATTAAGAGCCGCCATGTTAAGCAAAGAAGAACAAAAAAAACGAATGTATCTAGATAAAAATTTAGATCCTAAAATCTATGATTTGAGAAACCTCGAAGATGTAATGCGCTTTCAAAAAGAGCAAAAGATTGAGCTGAAGCGAAACTCGCCTTACCATTTATATATAGCTCCTACAGTACGCGGGAATGGGGAATATCGTTATTCATTATTTAGTGGTCAGAAAATTCCTGCGAAGAAAACCCTATGCGAGCTAGTTGGCCAGAAAATGGAAGGCGTGCCGGTAAAGAATCAAGAGATGCTCTTGTGGGCGGCCCAGCGTAATATTGATACGAATTATTTAGTGGAATCAGGCGAGGGCGGATATCTTTATACTAAAGACAAGGCATCAGAAGCCTATTGCATAGAAGGAGCAAAGTACCGAAATGAAATGAATGTTCGCTTTGATTTTGCAACAAATTCTTATATAACGACACGACAAATTCTACCCGGTGAAGAAATTTTGGCGTTTTATCAGAGTTATGATTTCGGAGCCTCCCCGACGACTTTGGCTAAAGTGTTCACTGATTTTAATGAGTCACAATATTATTACCAAGCTACCTGGAGCAACGATAAAGTCGTTATGGAGCACGTGATACCCAAAACCCCTGGTTATAATTTAGATGAGGTTGATGACTCAATCTACCCCGAGTTTTCTGATCAAGAGTATACAAATGAAATGAGTCCGCTAACTGATTATGATGAAGATGTGCACATTTTAACACCTGGTCATGATTTAGAAGAAGATGAAAAAATCCTCCCTCCTGGTTATAGCGTTGATGTAGTGGACACCGACCTCTCTCGTGGTTCGGAGGAGGAGCTTCAAATAGATGAAGAACGCCTCCATGAAAAAAGGAAGACTTGGAGTCCATCTTTTCAATTTAGCGAAAATAGCGGGCATAAAAAAAGGAAAATTACAGAAATGGAACCGGGTGAATATAAAGAGGATGGAACTCTTTTGGATACAGAATTACGCCTCCATTAATTAGCCAGGCTTTGCTATTGGCATTATGAACGGTGAGGGCTTATTATTAAGCGCTCACCAGGAGAAGTTATCTCGAAAAATAGACGTTAATCCGAATATAATATGCGCTCGTCCCGAACGTGGGGCGATCTCCAAGAGAGTGATGCCGAGCTGGATTTTAGTGATAGGCCGAGGCACCAGGCAAGCGAGGTAAGAGTCAGCACGCTCTACTTTAAACGAGCGAAATGTTCACGGCTAAAAGCTACTTTTTCAGCAACTGATTCTTTAGGATGCTCCTGATAGTGGGCTTCAATGATTCGATATCGTTTTAATCCGCCTTCCCTGTTCGCAATTTGAATATTTAAACCGGGTCGGGCATTTAATTCAAGCATTAACGGTCCGTGTTCTTTATCAAGAACTATATCTACACCGAGATAGCCTAGGCCTGTTAGATCATAGCAGCTGGAGGCAATCTCAAGTATTTTATTCCAATAGGGTACTTCAATGCCTACGATGGTGTTCAGGGTATCCGGATGATAATCGATGATGTCATTATGATATACACCACCAAGGGTTTTACCTGTGGCCAGATCTACTCCAACACCAATAGCACCTTGATGTAAATTCGCTTTTCCACCAGATAAACGAGTTGGGAGTCTCACCATGGCCATGGCGGGATAACCCAATAAACTAATAATGCGAATATCAGGGATGCCTTCATAACTTACTTCGGCAAATACAGGGTCTACTACAACCCGTTTCTCTATAATTGCATAATCTGAGGAACCACCGAGGCTATATGCTCCTGAAAGGAGACAGGATAGATGGTAGCTAAGCTCTTGGGTTGTGGTGAGCTTGCCATTAATTTGTCGATAACGGCCATAAACTTTATCTTTAAAAACTAAAATACCATCTCCACCAGAACCACGAGCTGGTTTAACAACAAAGTCATTATAAGGTTCTAAACGTTCCTCTATGGTTTTTATTTGTTGTTCTGTTTCAATGATATCGTATAAAGGTGGGACCGCAATACCTGCTTTTAGGGCCAGCTTTTTTGTTTTTAACTTATCATCAACCAGTGGGAATAGTTTTCTTGGATTATAGCGTAACACAAAATCTGAATTACGCTGGTTAATACTTAATATTCCGTGGTTTTTTAAACGGCGAAACAGAGTAATCATTTTACGTGTCCCGCAAGTGATTTAAAGCGTTTCAATTCAAATAATCGGTATCCCCGATATTGACCAAACCATAAGATTAAAGCGAGCAGAACTAATATCAATTCTGGGAAAGCAAACACCAGGTATTGTAATGGTTCATAACTCATTGCCCAATAAGAGATAACTGCAGCGATTAGACTGCCTATGCCTGATTTGATGGCTTCTGATGCACCTCGTTCATCCCAAGTAATGCACATACGTTCTATAGTCATGGTTAAAATAACCAGAGGGAATAAAGCAACTGATAGCCCTGCATCAAGTCCAAGATTTTGACTGATGATACTAATAAAGATCATTAGCAAAATCACGACAGTAAGAATTGCCGCGAGTCTAGGAACTAAAAGCAACCTCAATTGATCCAAATAAAAACGAGCCAGTAAGCCAAAGGATACAATAATAACGAAGAGGGAAATTCCCCAGACTACATGGGTTTCTCTAAAAGCTAAAGCGATTAGAACAGGCATAAAAGTTCCAAACGTTTTAAGTCCGATAAAATTTCGTAGAATTAAGATAATAAAAGCACCTATGGGCACAGTTAATAAAATCTTATAGGTGGCCTGAGCATTGACAGGCAGTTGCAATAATGAGAATCGCAACAGTTGCGAATCGGATTGCAGTCCTCGCGATTTCGCAATACTTAAGGCATTAATGGGCGTAGGCGATACAGTCAAATTAAATTGCGCCTTTTTGCCACCCACAACGTTAAATACAGGCTCATTGCCATATTGCCAAATAAGGAAATCTTTAGGCAAGCCTGCCCCGCCTGTTTTAGGGTTAATATAAATCCAGTTTTTACCATTGAATACAGCCAAAAATGAACTTAATTCAGCTTTGCTTTTTTGAGATAAATAAATACCCTTTACTGGAATTGCAGAAATTTTAGACTGATTTAAAATTAAAATGGCGGCATTAATAATGTGTTCATCACTAAAGTCATTACTTGTTAATAACTTGGCATTCCCATCTTTTTTATTCAGTTCTTTAATCGTGCTCTGAGCAAAGGTCTTAATATCTGCTGAAGATTGTCGTACCTGACTGGTAATGGTTTCAACAGCGGATTTTTGACTTTCTTCAAGTGGTTGTGTTTTGGCGGCAGGAGGTGTCGCTAAAGGTGATTCATTGCCCTCTGCTTGGCGAAAAATTGCCCTGTAGTACAGAGATTGCGCGCCATGCGCTCGCCGGATTGACCAAACGGTTTCCCGGTTATCGCCATTTAAGTTAGTCGTTACCCCATAATTTCTTGATACGAAATACTCATCCAGAATAGCAAAATGCGGTGGTAAATAAGGGATATTAAAACTCGCTTTAATCGGCGTATTCGGGTCCGCAACGAAACGTAAGTTGGATTCAACCATCCAACTGTTTATCGTTTCAGTATCAGTTAATGGCACATCGAGTACGAAGTGTCGATACAAAAAAATTCCTGCTCCAAGGATAAATAGTGTAATGATTAATCCATAAACATGACGCGTGTTGTTTTTCATTGTTTCTTAAGACTCTGATTTCTTAACGTAAATGTGAGTGCTGGATTAACTGCACCATTAAAGGCAATAATTGCATCTCTTCCCAAAAGCAAAGGATAGAGGAACCGTTTGCGGTTGGTTAAATTCACTTTAATTGTTCTAACCTTATCTCCAAGTTGTAGATCAAGCAGTACAACGGGGCGTTTGATGGGGGCGTGTGCTATGATTTCTGAACCATGCTCTCCATCGCGAACTTTAATTTTTACTCGGCCTTTGTATTCGGCTTCAAATATATAATCGCCAGTCTTGGTAGGAACGGTAAAATGTAAATAAGGAACCCCATTTTTGGTAATTTCAGTAATGTTGGTTGCATTTAAAGATGCTGATTTAGCCCCAGTATCTAATTTAGCTGATAGAGTCAAATTTTTTTGGGGAAACGAAACTTTTTCGACATAACCATAAATTTGTACTTCATTCGATGCCATAACGGGTCCGGTCATTAGTGCTGCAAAAATAAAGAGAGCAAATATTGATCTCATTGAATCCTCTTTCCTGAGTTGTTTTTATATGAGGACAATATCGTAGCAGGTTTGCATCCTAAGTCACAACCCGTAAGTGGGGTTAATGAAATATTTTTTGTACGAACTGAATGTGATATCATGATAAACCACCCAAAAATTGTACTTATTTAGCCCATGATGAAACGATTATTGACATCAAGAGCAATAATCTATATACTTCGCGCATCCTAACAGGTGGCCATTTTTGTGTGTAAGAATGACTATTAAGGCCGAAGAAAATTCATCGTTAAAATCTGAAGACCTCGTTTTTCTCTTGGCGATCGCCGGCCGTATTGACGCGCAAAGTAGACTTCTCGCTCAAAAGCTCGATAAAGATCGTTACATTTATCATGCTTATGCCGTTATGGATTCTCTGAGCTCATCCTACAGTATGTTTAAATACTTTTTTGAAGTATTTATCGCCAAGACTGATCCTGATTTAATTCATAAAGTACTGACTTCCCCCGAAGGAATCGCCGCGGTTGCTGCAGAAGCAATTTTTTTAGTTTCGTTTTCTTTTTTAGCAAGTGTTTATGATAAAGAGGATAAGGATTCTGTAAAAAAATTTATATCGTCTGCATGGCCCTATTTTCGTGATTTGATGAAAGGCTTAAAGAACGCATATAAAGGATGGCGAAGTACAGTGCAAGTATTAAGCCTGTTAAGTGGGATGGACCTCAAATATATGGTCATCCCCGTGGGATTGGTATTAGGTATATTTGCTGCTGCCAATCGTCTTTGGATACGCAGCATGGTTGAGCGGCGTAAAATGCAAATGGATAAGAATAAAGAGCTTTTACTTGAAATCCAACAGTTGAGCTCCGTAACACACTTAGACCACAAATCCTATTTATCAAAAATTGAATATCAGGATATAGATACTCGCGTTTATGCCTATTTAGCTGTAGCGACCGGGGGATTTCTAGATGGGTTATATCTTTATATTGGTGTAGTGAGTCTTTCGGTCCTTTCGCCGCCTCTTCTTCTTGCGCTGACAATTATTGGCGCTTTGTACACGCTATCCTGTGTTATTTCACGAATTTATGAAGAATATGATTTTCAGTTGCGTCTAGAGGTTACCCAAACACGCTGTAAGTTGGCGTTAACTACTAAAGAATTGGAGTTAACCTATGCTAAATTACTTGAGTTACAAGCACGTAACAGCATTAGAAATGAAGACCTAGAGGAAATCAGTAGATTGAAGCGTGAGGTTTGTCGTTTAATTGAGAAATTTGCAGAAGAACGTCAATTCTTACAAGACCAAACAACCCACAATTATTTAACAGCCGGTCTGTTAGGCATGAAGTATGGTTTATTTGCTTATGGCGTTTTGACCAGTATCTTATTTACAGCTTCTTCGCTTTCTTTAATTACTGCAAGTAGCTTTCCTCCTGCTTTATTGGCAGTAATTATCGTTTCTGGCCTGGTGCTTATGATAGGGATGACCGTTTACACCTTGAATGCTCATTATCAACATATGCAGAGACGCAAAGAACAGGTTCAAAAGGAATCTCCTTACACTCAAATCATGGAGATGAAGAAGCATATCGAGGCGAACCCAGATACGGATGTTTTAACTGCAGATACTTTTGCAACATCATTACAAGATGGTCTTAAACTGGATCCTTCGCCACAGACTTTTTTCCAAGAGTGGTTTGAAGTGTTCCGCTCTTTTGCTTCAGGTCTATCCAAGGGAAATAATTTCTCCAATTTTGCAATGACTTTTTCCCAAGAGGCTGATTCTGATGGGCATTATCACGATACTCCTGTAATGGGGGTATTGGCAATCGCAAGTGGCGTCTTATTTTCAGTAGTTTTAGGTCTTCGGGCTTTGGCAAAAGGCTTAGGGCGTCCACCTCTAGGCCAGGTTGGTTCTACGAAAACTAAAGAATCAGATGGTGCCGAAGTGTCGATGGATAAAATGAAAACCCAGTCTCAAAGGGAATCAAGTGAGCCTGTGAAACCCCAAGCCCCTGATTCCCTATCGAAACGCGGTTCTTCATTTTGGAATTTCTTTTATCATAAAACAACCTCACAAGACGCCACACTGCCTCATTCAAAGAGCGAGACTAACTTAAATCGTTACCATTCTTCTCCCGGGAGTACAATTGGGGGTTTAGAGTAGGATCATTATACATTTTAAATTGATGATAGATTCTAAACGTACGCTTTTTTGCTTGTACTTCTTCAAGTAATTCTTTGAAACACTGGGCTAATTGTTCTAATTGTTGATCAATAATTTCTAATTTATGGGCACAATTGTTCCGATGCTCTTGTGCAACATCTTCGCGCTTGGTTTGTAGCCCCATGTGATAAGATTTCAAAGACAAAATAGAAAGCCTGTCTATGATCATTCCTGGTGATTCAGAGTTGACTGGACAAACATTATAATCTGCTGGTTGCAATTGGTTGAAAAGCCATTCGTCCATTGCTTCCATACGGTTATTACGTAATTGATTGAAGCGGTCAATTTCTCGCTTTGCCTGGTATACAAATTCATGCCCTTGATCATCACGGCGCGCCCTATCTTCTGCATGCCAGAGCTGATAGTTAAATGCATGATTTTCTTCAACTAGGCGATAAAATTCTTGGTGTTGATGCACTATACCTGAGGCTTTCCATTGGATGATGGAGTTTTTATGTAGATTGATGATTTCTTCGCTATTAATACGATCTGACATGTTTTATCCTGTCTCTTTGATAAGAGATGCCAGTTTAACCTATACCGCATAGCGCTACAAATTGGAGCCGAAGTATTTATTATAGATGTTTTCATAAGCCCCATCATTTTCCATTTGTAATAAAACCTTGTTGATGCTGTTGATGAGCGCCGTATTTTTGGGGAGTGCCAGGATTCCATATCCATTTCCCAGAATGATCGGTTTGCCTACAGTTTGAAAGTTAATCACTTTATTAATCGTAAGATACTTAAAGATATTGATGTTCAACACAATTGCATCAACATCATTATTGAGTAAAGCCGTAATCATTAAAGAAATTTTTGGATAGGTTTTTATATTATCTCTGCTGGTATAAAGTGCAAGAGTATCTTCAAGGTGGCTTGCTTCTAGAGTGCCTATTTTTTTGTTTTTAAGATCTGCAATGGTTTTTATATTTGAGGACATGGTTAAAAATTGTCCATCACTTGTCATAAAGGGCAAACTGTAAACATAATCTTGTGATATGGTTTGGGGTATGGGGCTTGGCGGAAAAGTAATATCAATGCTCCCTGCATTTAATTGATCCAGTTGGTTTTTCATGGTAATTGGTTTGTATTCGCATATGATATTGAGACGTTTACAAATTTCATTCATCAGGTCGATACAAAAACCAAAATAGTGATTGCTGCCATCTACTGCAGAAAAAGGAGGGGCTGATTTTGAAACGCCTACTATAATGCTGTTGCTATAAACGAGTGTAGTACCTGCTAACAGAATAAAAAAAAGGAAATGCCTTATCAGCTTCATGCCGTTGTACCATTTCATCTTGAGCCTATTTAAAATCTAGGTTGCTGATAATTATTTGTCAAATTAATAAATTAACTGCAAGTGACTGATCATCGCATAGGATGATTTTTTTGCCATAAAAGTTATGGCGTTCAAATTGTACTTAACTATATGAATTTAATGATTACTTACATATGTTCTTTGCTAAACACCTATCTAAGGCATTGGCAAAAGCAGTTTTTTCCTTAATGCTTAATGCAGCAGGTCCACCAGCATAATGGCCTGTGGCTCGTAATTGTTCGTTCATATCTCTTAAATTTAAACGCTGTTTGATATTGTTCTCAGTGTACTCCTCTCCACGAGGATTAATCGCCAATCCCTTTTTGGCAATAACATCTGCTGCCAAAGGGATGTCAGCGGTAATAACTAAATCGAAAGGTTTTAAATGAGTTGTGATATAATGATCTGCACTGTCAAAGCCTTTCACGACTTGCACTGCATCGATAAAAGGTGAGTTAGGATAATTAAGATAGGAATTAGCCACTAAGGTGAGTCGTGTTTTTGTACGGACTGCAGCGCGAAATAAGATCTCTTTAATTATTTTGGGGCACGCATCGGCATCTACCCAGATATGCATATTGTTTAAATTGTCAGGCGAAAGTTAGAATGATTTTAGCAAGTAAGGCTGACAAGTAATATAGGCTAATTATATAATTTTATCCTTGCAAGCTGCCTTCATGATTTGAACAATCAAATTTTCTATTTTTTGGGAGAAAGTAATGAGAATTTTGGTTTTTGTTTGTTTTTCACTGTTATCTTTTTATGTTGCTGCTGAATCAACCTTGCCTGTTGGGTGTCAGGCTGTTGCTGTTCAAGGTGAATCAGTGACCCTGCAAGCCAAAAAAAGCAGTCTGGTTTTTATTCATAACCTCACTTCTGCCGATTTATGGATTACCCATCCCGTTACTAATCCGAGTGCTAGCGCAGGTTGGACAACTCGATTACAAGGTGGAAATTGGTCTGCATTAGCCTTGAATAAAGGCCCCTTTGCTTTAAATTGCATTGAATCTAAGCCTGGTCATGAACAACAAGCTCCTTGTGAAGGACTCATTGCTGTGTGTAAATGGAAAGGAGTGAAAATTCCTGCCAATGGGCAAGACAGTACGTTTTGGGCCGCAGAAGATATGTCGTTATCTGCATTAACAGCTGCGGTAGGAGCTCGCGGGTTTGTGATTCCTGTGCCTAAGTAAGGACTACTTATCTTGCTACTTTCATAGATAAGTGTTAGAACTTGGCAAATGATATAACTTAAATATGACAACAACATATAAACAGGATAAGCGTTGAGTAAAAAATCAAAAGATCCCTTTTATAAACGGGAAAGTGAAAAATATACCGATCCAGTCCCCAGTCGCGAATTCATTATGGAAATTCTTAATGAATACGGGAAACCGATGTCGCGCAATCAATTATTTGACAAATTAAAGATAAGTGATGAACACAAGCAAGAGTCTATGGGATTTAGACTAAAGGCCATGTTGCGTGATGGACAAATTATGCAAGATCGGCGCAACCGCTTTTGTCTGATGCAACGGATTAATTTATCTCGAGGTATTGTTCAAGGGCATGCTGATGGATTTGGTTTTTTTATTCCTGATGATGGTTCAGAGGATATGTTTTTGTCCGCTAAAGAAATGCGGGCGGTGATGCATGGAGATGTTGTTCTTGCTTATCAAGTTGGTGTAGACCGACGTGGAAGACCAGAAGCCAAAATTCACGAAGTAATTGAGCATGCTAATGCCACTGTAGTGGGACGATTTTTTACAGATCATGGGGTTAGTTTCGTCTTGCCAGATAGTAAACATTTGACTCAGGACATTTCTATTCCACAAGAAATGGTGAACGGCGCAAAAAATGGTCAAATCGTTTTAGTCGAATTAATTGCATTTCCTAGTAAGCGAGCGCAAGCTATAGGTAAAGTGATCCATGTGTTAGGTGAGCACATGGCGCCAGGCATGGAAATTCAAGTTGCACTTTATGCACATGGAATTCCTTTTGAATGGCCTGAAGATGTGAGCGTTGAAGTTGCAAAAATTCCCCAGCATGTCACCGAAGAGCAAGTCAAGGGACGCACGGATCTCCGCAGTCTTCCTTTTGTGACGATTGATGGTGAAGATGCTAAAGATTTTGATGACGCGGTTTATTGTTACAAAAAGCCCAAAGGCGGTTTCCAGTTATATGTTGCAATTGCGGATGTCAGTAATTATGTAATGCAAGATTCTGCATTGGATAAAGAGGCTGCGCGTCGAGGCAACTCGGTTTACTTTCCTGGCAAAGTCATTCCCATGCTCCCTGAAGCTTTATCCAATGGCTTATGTTCGTTAAATCCTCATGTCGACCGCCTGTGCATGGTTGCTGAAATGTCGATTAGTAACGAAGGTAAAATATCGCGGTCACGATTTTATCGCGCGGTGATTCATTCCCACGCCCGATTGACCTATACGCAGGTTGGTTCTTGGCTTGAGCAGGGTGCCACAGACGAACAACATGTTTCCCTATGGCCTACTTTGCAAGCTCTTCATGATTTGTATCACGTTTTATTGGTTACCCGTAAACTTCGGGGCGCAATGGATTTCGAGACCACTGAAACGCGAATTGAGTTTGATGAACATAAAAAAATTCAATATATAATCCCGGTGATTCGCAATGATGCGCATAAATTGATTGAAGAGTGTATGTTGGCTGCGAATGTTGCTACGGCACGATTTTTGGAAAAAGCAGAGATTCCTACTCTTTATCGGGTGCATGCTGCTCCTGAAGAGGATAAGGTTACTGCATTAAGGCAGTTTTTAGGCGAATTGGGATTGCAATTGAGCGGCGGTAAAAAACCTGGACCCAAAGATTTTCAGCGCACGATGAATGCCATAGAAGATCGGCCTGACAAGCACTTGATTGAAACAGTAATGCTCCGTTCTTTAAAACAAGCGCTCTATGTTGAAGCGAATGAAGGACACTTCGGTCTCGCCTATTCTGCGTACACTCATTTTACTTCACCCATAAGACGCTATCCTGATTTATTGATCCATCGTGCAATTGGTCATTTGTTAGATAATAATCCTGTAGATGAATTTAGTTACACCCATGAAGACATGAACCGATTGGGCAAACATGCATCAATGACCGAGCGTCGAGCAGATGAAGCAACAAGGGAAGTAATTTCTTGGCTAAAATGTGAGTACATGCAAGATAAATTAGGGCAAGTATTCAAAGGGCGAATTTCTGCAGTGACAAGTTTTGGAATTTTTGTCGAACTTGATGAAATTTACGTCGAAGGTTTAGTCCATGTGACCTCATTAAAAAATGATTACTATACTTTTGACTCTGTAAAACATCGTTTGATTGGGACACGAGGTGGGCATGTGTATCGCTTGGGGGACAAGATGACCGTATTAGTGGCCCGTGTTGATCTGGATGAGCGTAAAATTGATTTTGAGCCGGTAGAGGAAACAGCAAGTCATGAGTGAGCAGTATGTTTATGGGGTACATGCGGTTTCTGCTTTGTTAACTAATCCGCATCGAGTGACTAAAAAACTTTATATAAGTGAAGACCGTGTAGACAAGCGATTACAGGATATTATTGATAAAGCCATACAAGCGCATATTAATATTGAAAAATTAAGCACCCAAAAAATGAATCAGCGCTTCGCTGATTTTGCCCATCAAGGAATCGTTGCAAGTGCTTCTTTGCTGCCTGATTATAATGAGTCCCATTTGCTTGCATTATTGGAAGCGAGTAAACAGCCTACCTTGATTCTTATTCTAGATGGAGTGACCGACCCCCATAATTTAGGAGCGTGTTTGCGCACTGCAGATGCAACTGGCGTTGATTTTGTGGTAATTCCTAAAGATAAAAGTGCCAGTATTACTCCGGTAGTGAGTAAAGTCGCATGTGGTGCGGCAGAATCTGTGCCCTTGGTGAGGGTGACAAATTTGGTCCGTAGCATGAAGCTTTTAAAGGAGCATGGGGTTTGGATTTATGGTGCAGCTGGCGAGGCAACCAGTTCTCTATATCAAATAGATTGCACTGGTGATGTCGCTATCGTGATGGGGGCTGAAGGTGAAGGGCTGCGCCGCCTGACACGCGAACATTGTGATGGCTTATTTTCTTTGCCCATGTCAGGCAGTGTAACAAGTTTAAACGTTTCTGTAGCCACTGGTGTTTCTTTATATGAAATTATAAGGCAAAGAAAGGGGAGCGGTTCTTAATGAGTGAATTAAAAATAAACGCGGCGAAAGCCGCGTTACAATACATCGAAGACGATATGGTGGTTGGCGTAGGCACAGGATCTACAGTGAATTTCTTTATTAAAGAGCTCGCTACCATAAAACATCGAATTGATGCATGTGTGTCAAGCTCCAAGGCGACAGAGGCTTTATTACGGAAAGAAGGTATTCCTGTTATTGATTTAAACTCGGTACAGGATTTACCGATTTATATTGACGGTGCCGATGAGGTGACTGAGCATGGCGAAATGATTAAGGGCGGCGGCGGCGCTCACACGCGCGAGAAAATTGTAGCCCAAGTAGCAGAAAAGTTTATTTGCATCGTCGACAATTCAAAGCTCGTGAAGCATTTGGGAAATTTCCCTGTAGCTGTTGAAGTAATTCCTCTCGCACGCAGTATGGTTGCTCGACAATTAGTCCAATTGGGTGGAGATCCTGAGTATAGGGAAGGCTTTGTTACCGATAATGGTAATATTATTCTTGATGTGTTTAATTTAACAATCAACGAACCTATGGATATGGAAGATCGCATTAACCGAATAACTGGAGTTGTAGAAAACGGGATTTTTGCGCATCGAGTAGCAGATATTATTTTGCTTGCTTCTCCAGATGGTGTTAAGCAAATAAAGTAGATTAAATCGAAGGTTCCTGGATGATGTGGCGACTGGAATATTCTCGGATTATGCTTTGTTTCAATACCATCAAGTTAAGGAACCAAGCATCTCTATGTTCTATGGCTTGTCGATGGAGTCCAGAAATCGTTTAAGAAAAACACTGTCGTTCCCGCGAAGGCGGGAACCTATTTCTAGCGAGGCACAGTGCTAGTATAAGAATAGATTCCTGCTTTCGTGGGAATGACAAAAATCATTAAATTAATGACAATAACACTACTTTACTCTTACTACTTTATAACTAAATAGGTTTTAGGCTAATGAATGAACATAAAGTTTATGTAAACCGAATTTTAAATATGAAAAAAATCAAGCTGATCGGCCTGGACATGGACCATACCTTGATTCGTTATAATTCTGAGAATTTTGAGTCTTTGGTTTATCAGCTTGTCAAAGAGCAATTGGTAGAAGTAAAGCATTATCCTGAGCAGATTAAAAAATTAAATTTTAACTATCATGATGCAATTCGTGGCTTGGTTATTGATAGCAAAAATGGCAATATTTTAAAGCTAAGTCGATATGGTGCAATTCGCCAAAGCTATCATGGCACGAAACCTATCGATTATGCTGAACAACAGAAAATTTATCGAAGTATTTATGTTGATTTAAGTGATCCGAATTACATGGCCATAGATACCGCTTTTTCGATTGCGTTTTGTGTTTTATATGGCCAATTGGTTCATTTGAAGGATACTTTGTATCCTGAAGAAATACCCAGTTATCAAACCATAGCGCAGGATGTACAATTTTGTGTGGATAAAGTCCATTCTGATGGCAGTTTAAAATCAATCATTAGCAAAAATTTGCCTGCATATGTAATTAAAGAGCGCGCCTTAGTTGAGGGGCTGAAGCACTTCATTCATCATGGAAAAAAAATATTTATTCTAACAAACTCCGATTTTTCTTATACAAAGCTTTTGCTGGAATATGCAATTAATCCCTTTCTAAAGAAGGGCGAGAGTTGGATTAATTTATTTGAATTTGTTATTACTTTAGCCAATAAGCCACGTTTTTTTTACGATAATCTTCGTTTTTTATCAATTCATCCAGCTATTGGTACAATGACTAATACAATAGGTCCAATAGTTCCAGGTGTGTACCAAGGAGGGAATGCCAAAAAATTTACCGAAGATTTACATGTCCGTGGTGATGAGATTCTTTATATCGGGGATCACATTTATGGCGATATCTTAAGGTTGAAAAAAGATTGCAATTGGCGCACCGCTTTAGTTGTAGAAGAGCTTGGAGAGGAAATAGCGGCACAAGCACGTGCCATGCCTATAGAGAAAGAAATCAGCAAGGCAATGGACATAAAAAAGGATTTGGAAAAAAAATACGTCAATTTGTATACCAAAATGGTTGATGAGGGTTCAAAACAATACAGCCATGAAATACAAGAATTGCAAGCGCAAATCAGTAGAATTGATGCCCAGCTTACCAAATTGTTAAAAGAGCAACAAACTTATTTTAATCCAAAATGGGAACGTATTTTCCGCGCTGGGGCAGAGGAAAGCTATTTTGCCCATCAAGTTGATCGCTTTGCGTGTATATATATGGAAAAATTGTCGGATTTATTGGAATACTCTCCAGTAACTTATTTCCGTGCGAATAGACGCTTACTGGCGCATGATGTTGAAGTGTAGACTTTTCCCCACGATTTTCAATTTGTGACTACGAGACTGCAACTGTTTGGGGGATGCGATGACGGTACATATTGATGTTTCACTTGTACGCAGCTTAATTGATTCACAATTTCCACAATGGGCTAATTTACCCATTAAACCTGTAGCATTCAGCGGTTGGGATAATAGAACCTTTCATCTGGGCAGTGAAATGACGGTTCGCCTCCCAAGCGATGCGTTTTATGCTCTTCAAGTAGAAAAGGAGCAGCGCTGGCTACCTTATCTTGCTCCTCATTTAACTTTGCCCATTCCCTCACCTATAGCTAAGGGAGAGCCAGCAGAGGGCTATCCTTGGCAATGGTCAATTTATCGATGGATTGAGGGACAAACAGCATCAGTTGAACGCATTAAGGATCTGAGCCTCTTTGCCGAGGATCTTGCAAAATTTTTGCTGGAATTTCAAACGATTGATAGTGCAGGTGGTCCATTAGCAGGTGAGCACAGTTTCTATCGTGGAGGACCACTGATTACTTATGATGCCGAAGTTCAAGAGGCAATTAAAATTTTGGCGGAACAAACAGATACAGTAACTCTTTCTTCAATATGGTCTGAGGCGTTAGCTCAAACCTGGCAAAAAGATCCTGTTTGGGTTCATGGGGATATTGCTGTAGGCAATTTATTGATTCAAGGAGGTCGTCTCTGTGCTGTAATTGATTTTGGTCAATTGGCGATTGGTGATCCTGCCTGTGATTTGGTGATTGCATGGACCTTTTTAAAAGCGCAAAGCAGGGAAGTTTTTCGTAGGATACTTCAACTTGATAATGCAACGTGGGCGCGTGCTCGAGGATGGGCCTTGTGGAAAGCATTGATTGTATGTGCGGCATTACCAGGTACTAATCCACTGGATATTGCAAAATCTTGGGGGGTAATTGAGGAGATAATTGCAGATTATAATAATGACAACTAAGATTTTATTGATGCATGAATTTTAAGTCTACAAAGTAGGATTTTAAAAATACATCGGCATATAAACGATTTATGGAATAAATAATGAATAAGGAAAGCCATGTCAACAATTAAACTATTGAAAAGAGTGATCCTTGCTTTTTGTTTGGTAGGAGTTACTGTATTTGTCAGTTCCTGCAATATAAATCAGCCCGTTTCAACAAGTGATGAAAAAGGTTATGGCGGAGAAGGGGGCGCTGGTCGCTAGGTTGTTAAAAACATAATTGTTCTGACTCATCATCTTGCAGTGCTTATCTGTGGGATGATGAGTACTTTGCCAAACTCAAGCAGAGTTATTTTATCAACTACTGAATTACTTTTCTTAATGTTTCCAGACTAATATTAGCTCCACTTAAAACAACTACAGCATTTTTTCCTTGATAATATTTGGCACATTTTAAACAGGCAGCCAAGGCAACACCAGCAGCACCTTCAATTAATAAATGATGTGTGTTGATGATTGTTACGATTGCAGATTGAATCTCATTTTCGGAAACCAAAACAAAATCATCCACATAGTCGCGACACAGATCCAAAGTAATTGAATCAGGTTCTATGCCGCCTGCTGTAGCATCGGAAAGGGTTGGCAATGTTTCCATGGAAATAATTTTTCCTGCTTTAATCGACTCGGACATCACTGGAGAGTTTTCTGGTAAGCACCCTATAATTTTGGTTTTTGGTGAAACGGCTTTCATATATCCAGCAATCCCTCCAATTAATCCACCTCCGCCAATGGGTATAAAAATCACATCAATTGAATCCAGTTGGCGCATGAGTTCTACAGCGATGGTGCCCTGGCCAGCAATTACTTGCGTATTGTTATAGGGTGATACATAAACCATGCCTTGTTGTTTTGCATAATCTATTGCGTGTAACTCAGTTTCTACACAATCCTGCCCATAGAGTTTAAATGACGCATTATAAAAACCTATATTCTCTTTTTTTACTGGAGATACATTTTCAGGAACAAAAATAACTCCAGGAAGTTTGAGTTGATGTAATCCATAGGCAACCGCTGCACCGTGATTTCCTGTTGATGCTGCTACAATGCCATTTTGCTGCTCTTTATTTAAAGACAATAACGCATTAAACGCACCACGTACTTTGAATGAACCTGTATACTGTAAATTCTCACATTTTAAATGAAGATTTACATCAGTTAGTTTACTTAGTGGGACAGAGAAATCCAAAGGAGTTTCACGAATATAGGCACGAATTCTATGTTCTGCTTTAATTACTTCAGTTTTAAGATCAAACATGAGTTTTTTTCCTCCCTCAACTACGAACGATGCAGGTAAGTATATTAGCGGCGCGTGACCTCTAATTATATAGACAAGCAAATAAATCACTTTTTGCCGGACAATTTTTTAGAAGAGAGTCTTTTAAAGGTCAAACAAAATCCAATTTGAGAGCTTTGAAAACAATTTAATTTTAATTTTGGAATTGGTTAGAAGATCCCTGAGACAATCTAGCCCCAACCGGAAGAAACTCGATTGCGGTCTTTTTGGGTTTCGGAGTTTTTTTAATGGAATGGGTTTTAAAGCGGCCTTCCACTCACCAATACGATGGGCCAAACATCTGTACTTTCATGCCGAATACGTGTTGTTGATAAGGTGCAAGATGAGCAAATAACTGGGCTGATTTTTTAAACTTTTTTCGACCAATACACACATCCATGTTACCTTTAATTCGCATATAAAATGGGATATTTTCTTCCACCAACCAGGCAATAAGCCTCTTATTAGGGAACTCACGGTCCGCCAGAACTCCTTGAATTTGCTGTTTGCCAAAGGTATTAACAAATTTTGATAGCAGAGCAACTTGCTCCTTGGCAGTGGTATTGCCTGCTTTATTTAACAGCGCCCAAAATAAAGGAATAGCAATGCCCTCATAACAGACTGATAGCATAAAAATATTGATTTTTGATTTTCCCCAGTACCAATTCGTTCTATCAATCGCTAGATAAACAGGCTGGGTTTCGGAAAAAAATAGATAATATATCCACCGCGAAATACACGTAAAATCAAATTTAAAGCCTGAAAAAAACCGCTTCACACGTTTATAACGCGACTCAATCAAAGTCCCTCCTTGCATGGCTACTGCAATTTCAATTAAATTAACACTTCGTACAGTGAATAAAGCCAATAACATCTGAGCAAAACAATCTATTCGGGACTTGTGCCAAAGGAGCTCTTCACCTAATATCTCTCGTAACTCGCTGATATATTTCATATTCACACCTTTTCTAGACAAAAAGATTATATGAAATTCTTTTGTTATCAGCGAGTTATTCCACATCTATTCCTATATCTCAGTTTTTTTGTCCGGCACAAAGATAAATCACAGGGCGATTTCATCAAAGTTTAAGAATAGAACAGATTGATATGAGAATTCCCAGATGTTTATTGAATTTTAAATAGACACTTTAAATAAGAAGTGATAAAAATCAGGCACCTACGTTTCC
>NZ_RZGX01000022.1:0-64789 GCF_003990155.1 Legionella qingyii | reverse complement strand
ATCACTGATCAAATGCTCCGGAATCGGTGATCAAGTAATGCCGGAATCTCTGATCAAGTGTTTCCGGAATCTGCGATCAAATGCGGCCGGAATTGGTGATCATTTCGCTCCGGAATACACATTCGATAAAGGACTATACTGATAAAACTTCCTAAATGGATGAAATCATGTGCGGTCGATTTGCTTATGTCGCTTCTTATGAGAAGTTAAAGTATCAATTTCATTTATCCAATTCAATTGAAATCACTCCGCGATATAATATTGCGCCCGGGGCTGAAGTGGTGTGTCTTGTGGAAACCAATGCCCATGAAGTTCAAAGTGTGTTATTGCGCTGGGGACTTATTCCTTCGTGGACTACCGACCGAAAGAAAATTGGAATCCTTATCAATGCACGTGCTGAAACTCTTTTTGAAAAACCTGCTTTTCGCCAACTGATGCAATCCAAACGCTGTTTAATGCCCATGAGTGGTTTTTATGAATGGCACCAGGAGGGCGGGGTAAAACAACCTTATTTTTTTCAAAAAAAGAATCATGATTTGCTGGCCGTGGCAGCGCTTTGGGATTCCTGGCAGCATGAAGAAGAGATGATTTATTCCTGTTGTCTCATCACAACCGATGCCAACCCACTGATGGAGCCAGTCCATCATCGGATGCCCGTAATCTTAGATGAAGAAGCTCAAACCATTTGGCTCGATAACTCCCAATGTTCTAAAGAACAATTGAATGGCTTAATGAAACCATATCCCTATGAGGATTTGGAAGGATATCGGGTGAGTACTTTAATGAATAAGGCTGATTTTGACCATCCATTGGCAATGGAGCCATTGCTTTAATAAAAAAAGATAAATATTTTTTTCTCAATATTCTCTGAGGCTTAGGGTGAATTTCAGTCCATGGAGCTTTTAGGAGAGCTTTACAGCGCGTTTTTCTCTGTCTATGATATTTGTACGTTAATCAAAAAAAGAGTCATCATGTCACCACGAGGCGGAAAAAGAGCAGGGGCAGGGCGTCCCAGGGGTGAGCCTACCAAGGCAGTTCGTTTACCGGTATCCACACTTGCCGAATTAGAGCAATTAAAAAATCGCGAGTCTTATCAATTGCCGGTATTTGCCAGTAAAATTCAGGCCGGTTTTCCATCGCCTGCTGATGATTATATTGAAGGATATCTCGATTTAAATACCCAATTCATTAAACATCCTTCGGCTACCTTTGTGTTGCAAGCTACTGGCGATTCGATGGTGGAGGCGGGTATTTTTTCAGGCGATTGGCTTTTGGTGGATCGAAGCATCGAACCTTCTGATGGGCGAATTGTCATTGCGGCAGTCAATGGTGAGCTCACGGTGAAACGTCTTTCAAATAAGGCAGGCAAGATTCAATTGCTTCCTGCCAATCCCAAATTTAATCCCATTGAGATTACTGAAGAGGATGAAATGGTGATTTGGGGTGTCGTGACTTTAGTTCTTCATGAGCTCGCCTAACATGTTTGCCCTGGTTGACTGCAATAATTTTTACGCCAGTTGCGAACGCTTGTTTCGTCCTGATTTAAAGGATGTGCCCATCGTGGTGCTATCCAATAATGACGGATGTTGCATTGCACGCTCCAATGAGGCTAAAGCACTGGGCATTGCCATGGGTGAGCCTTATTTTAAAATTAAAAGTTTGTGCAAACAGCATGGAGTGCACGCTTTTTCTTCGAATTATACGCTTTATGGCAACATCAGTCATCGAGTGATGTGTACTATTGAAGAGAGCTGGCCGCATTTAGAAATCTACTCCATTGATGAAGCATTTCTTGATTTAAGTAGTTTGCCCTCTGCTTTTCATGACTCCTTTTGTGAGCAATTACAGAAGAAAATTTTAAAGCATACGGGAATACCTACTTCTATAGGGATTGGACCAACTAAAACATTAGCTAAAGTGGCGAATCATTTATGTAAAAAGGTCTTTAAGATACCTGTATTTAATATCACGTCAAATCGTGAACAATTATTAAAGCAAATAGCAGTAGGGGACGTATGGGGAGTAGGGCGGCAATGGGAAAATAAATTAATCGCGAAAGGTTTACATACGGCCTATGATTTGGCAATGACCAATCCTCATCTTTTGAAGAAAAGCTTTAATGTCGTGTTGATGCGTACCGCGCTCGAGCTGCAAGGAATTGCCTGTGGTGGTTTAGAAGAGGCCGAGCCGAAACAAAGTATCATGTCGTCCAAAAGTTTTGGGCAGATGCAAACACGATTTTCCTCCGTTGCTGAATCTGTGAGTAGTCATTGCGCCAGAGCCGTTGAGAAAATGCGCAATCAGCAATTGGTAGCTCAGCGTATGGTTGTTTTTGTCCATACCAATCGGTTTCGTGAAGATTTGGCACAACACTTTCAATCTATAGAATTTAAGCTCATTAATCCCACGGATGATTTGCGATTAATTACCAAAATCGCCAAGCGATGTCTGCAACACATTTTTAAACCAGGATATTTCTATAAAAAAGCAGGGGTAAGTCTTCTTGATTTAATTCCTAAAGACCCCAGGCAATTGGATATGTTTCATCAGCTAAGTGATGAGCAACTAAACCACACCGAGCAATTGATGCGTGTTTTTGAACAAATCAATCAAAAGTATGGAAGAAGCACGATTCGACTCGCGGCAGAGGGATATTCAAAACCTTGGGCTATGCGTGCTGAACTTAAATCACCTGCTTATACCACTCGGTGGTCTGAGGTTCCTCAAGTTCGTTTGTATTGAAGGTTTTTATTATGAATGAACTCAAGGATACAATTGAAATGAGTCCAATCAGGAAAATCATTCATATTGATATGGATTGTTTTTATGCGGCAATCGAAATGCGCGATTTTCCTGAGCTTGCCAATAAACCCATCGCAGTAGGAGGGGCGGCTGACCGAAGAGGGGTTATTGCAACGTGCAATTATGCGGCGCGAGCCTATGGGGTACGCTCCGCCATGCCCACAGCACATGCATTAAAGTTATGCCGCAACCTCATCTTGCGACCCGTACGCATGGAGGTGTATCGAAACGAAAGCCAATACATTAGGGCCTTATTTGAAGAGTATACCGATTTGATTGAACCTTTATCTTTGGATGAAGCTTATCTTGATGTGACGGACTCTCCTAATTGCAAAGGGAGTGCGACGTGGATGGCGCAAGAATTACGCGCGCGCATTTATCAGGAACGAAAACTTACAGCGAGCGCTGGAATTGCACCGAACAAGAGTTTAGCAAAAATTGCCAGTGACTGGCATAAACCTAATGGACAAAAGGTGATTCGACCCGAAGAAGTAGCCGCATTTATGATTGATTTACCGGTGCGCAAATTATTTGGAGTGGGGCCTAAAATGGAAGAAAAACTAAACTCTTTGAATATTAAAACATGTGGTGATTTACACCATTTTTCCATAGAGTATTTATCCAGTGAATTTGGTGTTATGGGGCGGCGACTTTATGATTTAGCGCGTGGTATTGATGAGCGTCCCGTTAATCCGGAGCGTATTCGAAAATCAATAAGTGTTGAAGAAACTTATTTGCAGGATTTACCCGATGCAGAATCCTGCTTTGCGGCGCTCCCTGAATTAATGATTCGTCTAGAAGCACGAATTAAGCGCGCTGAAGCATTGTCTTCAATACACACTCTTTTTATTAAATTAAAATTTAATGATTTTCAACAAACCACGGTGGAGTGCGTGCATGACAGCCTTGATTTAACTCTTCTATGCCAACTCATCCATGAAGGATTTTTGAGAAAACGTTTGCCCGTACGATTATTAGGCGTAGGAATTAAATTGAAGCAGGAGCGAATCCATGAAGGCATTCAACTTGAATTAAACTTAGATGAGAATGAATGAGATAATTAGGATTTGTTTATTTCAAATTTCATAACCTCCTTATTCCAGTAATTGATTTTTCCTGCGTTACTCATCCCGCATTTGATTAATACATTTTGGGAAGAGGCATTTTCAGGATGGACTACTGCGATTAGCTTTTGCATGTTGAGGTTTCGAAAAGCAAAGTCAATTAGAGATGTCGTGATTTCCGTAGCATACCCTTTACCCCAATATTGAGGCAATAAAGCATAAGCGAGTTCAACTTCGGGTTGATTGTCATCATAATTAAAATAGATAAGTCCTGCGCGACCGATAAATTCCTGTGAGTCTTTTACAAAAACCGAGCCAAGGCTAAATTGATGTTTTTGAACGTGATAAATGGCTTTTTCTAATCCAAGCATCACCTCATTTCTATCCCGTTTCCCATTACCTATAAAACGCATCACTTCTGAGTTTGATTGAAGCGTAAATAGATTGTCCAAATCATTCAGAGAAGGTTTGCTAATAATGAGTCGAGTAGTGGTTAATAAGGAGTTCATTTAATCTTCAACTATAGAGAATAGTATTATTTGGAGAGTATACATTGGAACCGTTAATTAGGTGCAATTTATACTACTTTTGATATAAACAGAAAATGCTTAGAGAGCTACAGAAGTGAGAGTACAATGAGTGTATAACCCCTTTAAAATATTATTTAATTAATTCTGCTCTAAATGAATAACGGTTTCGAGCAGTAATTTCACTTTGGGGAAGCGAATTGCTTTTATTTGCTTGTCCATAAATTTCAGCATCGAGCCATGCTTTTTCTTCGGCTAACACATCGTTATCTACGATTGCCCACCAGCATTTTGGAAGTTTTCCTGTGCCATCAGACCAGCGATAAAGTCGATTTTTTAAGAAGTCTTTTTTGTCAAAAGGGGCATTCTCTGCGCAAATAAGAGTTTGTCTCTTGCGTACTCTACTTTTTAGCTCATCGAAAGCGCCTGGTTCGTGAAGCAGAAGATTCAGGGTAGCCCAGCAATCGTTAATTGCTCGATGCCCATCATAAAAATAGCCCAACTTCCAGTTCAGATAATCAAGCTTTGAACTTTCATAGTCCCGCTCTTTCCAATCAATGTCTTTTATTGTGCAACCGAAGGGTAGGGCGGTAACTCGTTCCTGTATCTCTTCGGGTGTTTGTAACTCTAAAAAGTTACGGTCAAATTGAGCATTGTGGCATATTATTAAGTGACTCTCTTTTAGAACTTGCAAAACAAAGTCCCAATTAATTGCTTTGCCAGTTACATCTTCGTTATGAATCCCGGTAATTTTTGTAATTTCAGGGGGTATTGGTTTGCCTGGATCATTCAGCTCATTATAAGTATGTTTAATTCCTAGAATTCCATCTTCATTGGAAAATGAAAATGAAAGCATCCCTATTTCAATGATTTCATGTTGGTTTGCATCCATGCCCATTGTTTCCAAATCAATGATGGTTGTCATAAATACTTTGGATAAAGGTTGAGCCGCACGTACTTCAAGTTGCATAGGCACCCGCTTTAAAACTTGAAAGTCGGGGTGTCGTGATAGTGTATCGAAGGATTGTTCAATCATAATTGCTATATTATTAGGAATATTTTTAAAATTTCTGTTGGTTAAATGATAACGCAGAATTCTGATGGGCGTTAGCGCTAAAGATACTAAATGAATATTATTCTCTCTCTTTTTATTTCTTAGTGAATTATTTGGAATTTATTGTAGATTGCATCATTTATGAAGAAAAATATAAATTTTTAAATAAATGTGTAAACAAAAGTTATTAGTCTAATTGCTACACTTGATTATAAAAAAATAAACAATATCATGCCTGCTAAAGACATTGATGATGCTTTGGCTTATCCCAAATCTGTACTTTGAATAATTTAAGACATTGCTATAACAGGTTCAAAATGACGCTCTTTTCAAAAATAATCAAATCGGCTAGCTCTTGGCAAGATGTCTATGAAGAGCTTATAAAATACAATAGCCATGGTAATAAATCCGCAGGAGTTTTTTTCGAACAATTTTGCCAGTATTTGTATCTTACGGAACCAAGATTAAAAAATGATTATAAAAACGTATGGCGCTTTCATGAGGTGCCCGCTGATATCAAAGAAAAGCTTGGTTTTAATAAAATAGACCATGGTGTTGATTTGGTATTAGAAGGTCATGATGGTTCATTAACGGTAGTTCAATGTAAATTTAAAAATAATCAAAGCAGTAAAATTTACTGGACAAAGGACAAGCTTGCGAATTTATTTGCTGAAGGCGATAAAGCAGACCGATTTATCATATTCACCAATGCTTCAGGTGTTGATAAGCATACAGAATCAAAAAAGAGAGAAAAATTAACCATAGTGACTTATTGCGATCTTATTAATCTTACAGCTGCACCTTTGAAACAGATTAAAAGAATGGCAATAGGCCTGCCTACTCAGGCCTCAAAGTTCAAAGCTCCCAAAGATTATCAAAAAATTGCAATAGAAAAAGTAGTTAAGGGGTTTGGCAAAAGTGATAGAGGTCAGTTGATCCTACCTTGTGGGGCGGGTAAAACACTCGTATCTTTATGGATAAAGGAAGCCTTAAACACCAAGCATACTCTCATCTTAGTGCCATCACTTGCTTTGCTCAAGCAAATTAAAGATGAATGGCTATCTAATAGTTCTTATATACCGTATATCTGTGTTTGCTCAGAGCAAGATATTGATAAAAGTAAGGATAGTTTGATTTCAAATCTATTTGACATAGGCGGCAGTGTATCGACTGAACCAAATGAAATTCGCAAATTTCTTAAAAAGAACGATCAAACAATTGTGTATTCCACATATCAAAGTCTAGAAAAGGTTGCTGAGGCAATTAGAGGAACAAAATTTCAGTTTGACTTAGCTATTTGCGATGAGGCACATAAAACAGCAGGTAGTAAGCTCGGTAAATATGGATTCATACACTCTGACTCCAACATCCTTGTCAAAAAGCGCCTATACATGACGGCGACGCCACGAGTATTTTCAAACAACATCAAATCATCGCTGATGGGTGAAAGCGCCGATTACATCCAAGATATGAGCAATCCCCTTATATTTGGTTGCGAGTTTCACCGGATGAGTTTTAAAGAGGCAATAGACAGAGGGATACTTGTTGATTATCAAATTGTTGCAGTAGGTATTACCAGGAGCGAAATTCAGCAAGCATTAATACAAAGAAATTATGTGTCCGATAATCATACTATAGATGAAATAGCTCATCATTATGCGCTCGAAAAATTTATGACTGAGTATGGTTCAACTCATGTGGTGACATTTCACTCATCAGTTAAAAAAGCTCATGCATTCAAAGAAAGACATAAGAGGGACTATATTAATACTTTTTCTTATCATGTGAATGGGGGACAAAGCACTAACGAGCGTAAAGTTATTATGAATGACTTTGTTAGATCACCTAAATCGATAATGACGAATGCACGTTGCTTAACTGAAGGTGTTGATGTTCCATCAATTGATGCTGTTTATTTCTGCGATCCTAAAAACTCAAAGACTGATATTATTCAAGCTACTGGCCGGGCACTTAGACGTGCTGATTTTAAGAATAAAAAATTTGGTTATATTATTGTTCCTATTTTTCATCAAACAACCGAAGAGATAGAGGATGTTATTACAAGCAGCCCCTTTAAAAATTTAATGAGTATTATCAGGGCTCTTTCATCACACGATGAAAGATTAATTGATGAGATTAAGAAAATTAAGTTTAGTAAGGGAAAAAATATTGCTGTATCTGAACATATCGTTATTTCCGAGCAACTTAAGTTTATTAAGTTAGATGGTTTTCAAGAGAAGTTATTAGAAAGTCTATACTTACAAATAATTAATAAATCCCCCATTGTTTATAGAAGTTTTCAAGAGGCAAGAAAGTTTACCCAATCGCTTAATTTAAAAGGACAACATGATTGGGTCGATTATTGTAGGAATGGCTTGAAACCTGTTGATATTCCGTCTAATCCTGATCAAGTCTATAAAAATCATGGATGGAACGGGATAGGTGACTGGTTGGGAACCGGTAATGTAGCAAATAGCCAAAAAAACTTTCTTTCATTTGATTTAGCTAGAGCTTTTGTTCATACCTTAGGTTTAAAAAGTGCTAGAGCTTGGTCAATGTATTGCAAAAGCGGAAATAAGCCTCCAAATATACCCACAGCACCTGAAAAAACCTATGAGCATAACGGATGGATATCCTGGGGAGATTGGCTTGGCACAGGAAGTGTATCTCTTCAAAAGAAACAGTTTCGATCATTTGAAGAGGCAAGAAGATTTGTGCGCTCTTTAAAATTGAGAAGTCATGCTGAATGGTTGAAATTCCGTGAGAGCGGTCAAAAACCAGACGATATCCCAGTAAACCCTAATAATACTTATAAAGATGATGGTTGGGTATCATGGCCTGATTGGCTTGGTACTAACAAGAAACAACGAAGCAAAATTTTTCTTCCATTTGAATTGGCCAGAATGTATTCCCGCGCATTAAGTCTAAAAAGTCGAGCTGAATGGAACGTATATAGTAAGAGTATTCAAAGACCAGAAAATATTCCATCGAGTCCTGATAAGTTTTACAAAGATAATGGTTGGGTATCATGGTCTGATTGGCTTGGTACGGAGAATATTTCGTCGAAAAAAAGAGTCTATTGGGATTTTACTTTAGCAAGAGAATTCGTTCATTCACTTCAGTTGAAGAAATTTACAGAATGGAGAGTTTATTCTCAAAGTGGGCAACGCCCAAATTATATTCCTTCAAGTCCTGACGAAGTATATAGAAATAAAGGATGGGAATCTTTTTCCGATTGGTTGGGAACGTAATACTTAATAATTCTGTTTCAATTTGGTGATATAAAATTTTTATTTGAACATTTTATTCTTTGAGATAGATAACGTACCTTATCTATCTCATAGAGAGAATTCTCAATAATAAGAACCCATGTATTGTGTTTGCATAAAGTGAAATAAGGTGGAGTTTGGGATAGATAAGATTTTTATATATCTTCTTATATTTTGAGTTTGCGTGGACAAATAGAGATGACCACGCAAATTTAGTAAAAACGCTATTTAGTGAGTGCTAATAATAATCTCTGCATTTGTTTAGAATCCCAAATATTATTTAAACTAATAATATTTCGAGTTCGAATTTGATCAGCTAAGTCTTTTTTCTCAGGCGTCCATTCTTCAAAAACATATTTATCTAAGGCGATTGGAATTAAGATAGCGCTGGCTCCTTCTCTTGCTTCTCTTTCTAAAATTCTTTCCAGTTCATTAAGAACCCCATTTCTATGTAAAGAACTTTTAGAGCACAGCAATATAACCCGATCTGCTTCATTAATCATGTTACTCATCATTCTATGAAGCTTTTCACCTGGCAATGAATGCTCAGGATAAAACCAGGTTTTCACGCCATTTTGTATTAGAAAATCATTAAGTTTATCTGCTATATCTTCATCTAAGCCCCCATATGATATTGCAACTGAGTGATAATTAACTTTGTCGTTTTGTGCTGGTAACATGGGAGTAGGAGGTTGTAATTCATCAGTACTACGGTTCATTGGAATTCCAATATTCTTTATCATAGAGGAGATGCTATCAATGTGTAGTTTCCTTTTATTACAAAGACGTAACACAATCTCTTTAAGCGAAACATTGTACTCATTTAAATCATGATTTAAATAGTTGATGTGTTGTTTAATCCAGTTTATATAGTTTTCAAGGGTCTGTTTTGTTTGATCTGGATTAAATGTATCAATAACTACCTCAAAACTTAGGGTTTCATTACTAATTTGTATTTGAGGCAACGAGGCTAACATATTGGTATTGGGAGCCATATTCAGAAGTGTAAGATCTCCAGTGCAGGGAACTTTATAAATTAAAATTTCTTGTTGATGCGACTTATTTTGAAAAGGGCTCATTCCAAATCTCATTGCTGATATAGGATCTAATTCATGCGGCGAGATTTCTTTTTGGGCATGAGTTATAGAGTGACGATCCCATTCAGGTGTAAGTAGCTTAATAGTATTTTTTTCAATACAGGCATTGATGTAAGCATGTTCGTTTGACATCTGTTGTTCTGTTGCGGTGTCAATTTCTAGAGAAATAAGTCTTGTTTGTTCACGAAGATACTGACTCAAGTATAGAGCCATAGGAGCCCTGACTAAACTTCCATTTCTAACATTAATCATTTCAGAAAAATCCTTACTTACTTTAATCCTGAGCTCCCTCCAAATAAATGAAGAGAAACTTGATTTTTTTGATTATAGGGTATGATATTCGCGCAATTTTCTTTTATTAACATAGGTATTAAGGCCAATATGATTGGTATATCCCAGAAATAAAGCTATTTTTCTAACCGATAAGCCAAGAATTAATAATTCTTTGATTTTATCAGTATCTTTATCAAACTTACTTTTCTGAATAGTACCCTTTGGCTTACCCAATTTAATACCTTGGGATTTTTTATTTGCTAGAGCCTCTTTAGTTCTGAGGCTGATAAGGTCACGTTCAAGTTCAGCAAAAAGTGAGAACAATGTAATCATAATTTTAGAATTCATGTCATATTGCTTCATATCAAGGTTTTGCTTTATAACAATTACTCGTACTTGTTTTATTATTAATTCATTAATTAATCCAATAACTTCAGCTGTACTTCTACCCAATCGACTTAATTCTGTAACTATAAGAGTATCTGCATCTTTCAAAACGGCGAGCATCTCATCAATTCGTCGTTCTTTACTTGTTTTTCTACTTGAAATAGTCATCTGGATAAAATCATCCACTTCGAGTTTATTTTTTTTGGCAAACTCAAATATTTCAAGTTTTTGATTGTTTAAATCTTGTTTATCAGTTGATGCGCGAATATAAGCAATTGTTTTGGCCATATTTTACTCAAAAAATTGTCCGTTAAGTTTTAACATTCAATTACAAGATTAATTATACAGTTTATTATAAAAATATAAAGTGTAATACATTAACATTTTATATTAATTAAAACGGTCGTTATTACTTATACAAAAAAACAAGTTAGTGGGGCACCGAATATCCCTTAATAACGTCTCCTAAATCGATTTGAAGATAGAGGTGTCCCTTTAATATGAAAATGCGATTTAGGAGACATGGAATGAGATTCAATTTTTACCTCTAATAACTTATAAGTTAATAGACAAACTTTATATTTAATTTTATTTGATGAAGCTCATTTAAGATTTTTCGAAATTTGACGACAATACTTTAAAGACAACTTTTGCTATTTTTTGAAACTTTCACCTTAGCTAAATGAGAGATTATTGGTCTTATCTTTGATTTAATGCTCTGTATGAATAAGTACCTATTTTCCAAAAAATTTAAATACCTATATGACAATAGATAATAAGGATTATTATGAGTTGGAATGATAATTTAGATGATAAGGGCTTGGAAATAGCAAGTTCACAATCCACGCGGATTAGAATTATGGCTGGGCCAGGAACTGGCAAATCTTATATCATGAAAAAAAGAATTATGAGGTTAATTGAGAATGAAAAAATTAACCCAGAAAAAATTCTCGCAGTCACTTTTACAAGAACAGCAGCTAACGATTTAAAAAAAGAATTGCAATTAGGGATTGTTGGAGCAGAAAAAATTCACGCCATGACACTACATTCTTTTTGTTTTGGCCTGCTAAACCAAAAAGAAGTGTTTGATGGCCTACAAAGAACTCCTCGTCCTCTTAAAACTTTTAACTCAAAAGGGTCTCCACAATTTGAACTAAGTCCATTGCTTGCTGATTTAGATTTAGTTCATGATTTTGGCAATAAAAGAGAAAAATTTAAAAGAATCAAGGCTTTTGAGGCGGCTTGGGCACGAACACAAGAAGAAAAATTGTGGCTTAAGGATGAGGAAGATAGATTATTCCAACACGAGATAGAGCAATGGCTTAAGGTGCATAAGTCCATGCTTATTGGTGAGTTAGTACCACTTACTTTGCGATATTTACAAAATAATCCCGCTAGTAATATTTTTGATAAATACTCTCATATAGTTGTTGATGAATATCAAGACCTAAATAAAGCTGAGCAAACACTTATAGATCTATTAGGTGAGAGAATTAGCATCAGTATTGTGGGTGATATAGATCAATCAATTTATAGTTTTCGTTACGCTAATTTTAATGGTATTGAGGATTTTTCATCAAGACACAAGAGTGTTGAGGATAAAACGCTTAACAAATGTAGACGGTGTGATAAAAAAATCGTGGATCTTGCTGATTCATTAATCCGTTATAACCATCCAACAGGAACTTCAAATAAATTAAATTCAGATCCTGATAAGGAAGATGGAGAAGTCCGTATTGTTCAATGGAAAAATGCAGTTGAAGAAGCAGATGGCATTGCACATTTTATCAAATCATTAATTGATCAATCACGATATAAAGCAGGAGATATACTTATACTCTCTCCTCGTAGATTATTAGGATATAGGTTAAGAAATGCCATTCAAGCACTGAATATCTCTGTGCATAGTTTTTTCCATGAAGAAGCTGTCGAAGATATTAAAGCCCAAAAGGCTATTACCTTGCTAAATCTTCTTGCTAATCCAGATGATGCTGTTTCTCTCCGTTTTTGGCTAGGAATGAATAGCTCTACTTGGCTGTCTAATCAGTATAAAGTACTTGTAGAAATAGGTGAGCAAGAAGGGAAAAGTGTCCGTGAAGTATTAGATGAATGCATAAACGGTCGAAATATTAATAAAATTTCTCAAATTAAAAAGGCTTATATTAGTTTTCTATCTGCAAAATCCGATGTTTCAAATCTCTCCGTCACTCAGTTAATTGATTATCTTTTTCCAGACAAAGAAGAAGGAACATTGATATTGAGAGAAGCTTCACTTTTATTTTTAAATTCTAACCCTCTCGCGATAATAAAAGATCTGTGGGATTGTTTAGAAAATTTGATTACTCAGCCAGAGATGCCAGAAGAAGGTGATTTTGTTCGTATAATGAGTTTACATAAATCAAAAGGACTTACTTCAAAGGTAACTATTGTAACCAGTTGCGTACAAGGGTTAATCCCTAATATTGATAATGAGTTGGAAGGTTATGAAAAAGAAGAGTTTTTGCGTGAGCAAAGAAGATTGTTTTATGTAGCCTTAACACGGGCTAAGGAATATTTAGTAGTATCATCGTTTAATACAATCGAAACCAAATTAGCTTATACTTTAGGCGCTAAATTTTCTCATAGAGGATCTTTACCAGAGACTATTGCAAGCGTTTTTATACAGCAATTAGAGGGTCGGCCGGGATTCTGACGGAAAGGTCCGTTTGATGTTCTATTTTAATTCAATTTGTATTCAACCATTAATTTGTCTCTATCCATGCTCAATGGAAATACACCATACCTATTAATATGCCCACCATGATAGGGAGATAGACCATTTCGCATATTTTCTGTAACCTCAAGACCTTCTTCAGTTAATTCATTAATAACATTTGTCATGTTTGCCACAACATGTAACATGACAGCATTCGCAACAAGTCGACCAAAATTAATAGTCTTTTTCTGGTTAACTCGCAAATTATCTTCAATTGTTCCATCCCGGCCAAAGGAAACCCAGTCAATGAAATTGTTAAATTCCTCACTTTTACAAGTAGCGGCCTGAATTAAACGCCTTAAATCAATATCATTGATATAATTGAGTAAAAACATGGTTCTAACAACACGCCCCAACTCACGAAATGCCTGGTAAATTTTATTTTTTCGGCTTTGAGTGCATAATTTTCGTAAAATTGTAGAGGCTTTTATATTACCACTCCGAATGGACATTACGACGCGTAGCATGTCGTGGTAATGCGCCTCTATCAATTCCCAATCAATCTTATCATTAGTAAAAATACTGTCGATATGTTCAAATATAACACCATCACTCATAATGGGCCTGTAGTATTTTAAATGCTTAAAATTTCTAATTCTCGGCATAAGCTGTATAGCGAGAAGGTAAGCAAAAGCAAATACCACTTCGCTTTGTGCACCAGTATCTCCATGGATTGTAGTAGGTTGAATATCAGATTCATTTTCAATAATACCATCAAAAATGTATGTTGCCTCATAAACTCCACAGGGAATAAAATTGCTGAACAGCGCAATATATTGATCCGAAACATGGTAATAACCTATCCCACCGTACTGGCCATAACGAATGTGGTGCTCAGCAAGTAAATTGTTTGTGTAGACATTCCAATAAGTACCATCGACAGATCCAGTTTCACCAGTTCCCCATGATTTTGGCAGATCAAATTGATTGTAGGCATTAATTATTTTTTCAGTTGCCTTACTTAACCTATAGTCTGTGATGTGGTGGTTAAATAGCCAGGCAATTTGTTTACGACTGTACTTTTGTAAGCATCGCTCTGCTTGAACTGGACCCACGTTACACCCATAGGAAAAAGAAGTGGCAACAAACCTCATATCATAGTCTTTAATTTTAGAATCAAAACCAGACAATGGTTTAAAGTCTTTACTGATACTGAGCCATTGTTCAATATCAATAAACACATCTACAATATTTGTCAGCGG
Source organism: Legionella qingyii (assembly GCF_003990155.1). NCBI lineage: Bacteria > Pseudomonadati > Pseudomonadota > Gammaproteobacteria > Legionellales > Legionellaceae > Legionella > Legionella qingyii. Next base: position 50,359 of record NZ_RZGX01000022.1, on the reverse strand, counting down.
CAATCGAGTAGAAACTTGTTCAACAAAAGACATTATTGCCTTATCTTCTTTTTTACTGATGGCACGTTTTAAAACAGGTTCGCAGTTTTCAATACTTAGGTATTCATTAGCCAAAAAGCCATCATTTGTTTTTTTTGCTGCTGCATAATGTTGAATTTGGAGTGCGGCAATAAAATCAGAAGATTTACTCGGTTGTTTAATTAAATTACAATACTCTTCAAGTTGTGTGTCAAAATCATCCCATGAAATAAGGGGCTTATTAGGATCATCATAGTTGTTAGCACCTGGTAAAAACATATCAGCACAATTAATTTCATCAGCTAATGCATTAAATACTGCCAATTCAAAATTCTTTTTATTTACTTCCATAATTTCATCGTGCCTTTTTTGGCTTGTAACAAAACTGAACCATTTCTCACTAAGCCAGCTTAACTGATCAAAATCATGGGCGATGATTGACAATGTTTTTTGCTTACTATGACGATTTTTAATAATAAAAGTAACCGCCAATTCTAAGGACTTGTCCTTTGAGGCTGATTGCAAGCTAATCTGTTCAAGCAGCTGAAACAGAACGTAACGTTTATTTTGATAAAGCTTTAACATAAAAGGCAAGTAGTTATCACTCGCATAAGCTAAATACTTCTCACATTGATAAATAATTCCATTTTTATCTTCGGGTAAGCTGCTTTCAATAGCGGCTAGTCTCTCGGAAGGAGTACCTAGGTTATTAGATGCAAGCAAAACTCCAAGTAAAGTATTAACCAAACAATCAGTCTCAGTTTTCTTAGATAGCGTATATTCATCTAGTGCTACCTTTGCCTCATGCCTCATTTTCCGCATCCAACGAATCATAACCATAGCGATATCATCTAATCCTTGAGCAAGTTTAAAATGGAGTAACGTTGCTGCTAATGCATATCGTTTTTCTGGCTTAATATTTTTCATATCAGAGCTATCAAGGGCTCTCGCTTCATCTACGAATTGTTCGAGTCGATGGGCTGGGAGCTCATGAGTTGACGCAGGAGCTTCGGCCTTCCATTTTTTTAACAGTTCTAAATTAGTGACAAATAATTTAACATTATTTGTGGTTGGGCTTTTCATTTCCTGTTTTAAAAAGTCCCAGCCAGTTGTTGCTTTATCAGGAGCAAGTGATGTATCAAATAGGCTATCAAGAAGAGTTTTAGATTTATCATCAAGATTACTAGTTATTTCCTCACAGAGTCTGGTGTTAACAATAACTCTAGCTGCTCGAGCTAGCCGCTCTAATGTACTAAACCCAGGTAACTCGAAGCGCTCCTTAACTAAGGTTTCAATCATATCGTTAATAATATCGGCGAGACTTTCTTTAAATGATGCTGATTTTAGCGCGCACTCCTTTAAATAAATTCGCTGTTTTGTTCTATCATCTGAGATATCAAGATATTTTAAAATGATCTTTCGATGCCGCTTTTTCGCAGAAGAAGAATAGGTGTTTAAATCGAGGAGATTTTGAATTCCCATTGCTTGACTAATATAATTAACAATGACCTCTGGTATTTTTTGAATGTTAATCACATAACCGAGGCATTGGAAACATTTTAGTGTCAATATGAATCCTAACTTATAAACGTCCGACAATGACGACTTGGTACTATCTTCCATTAAAAATATTTCGTCATAGGTTGGCTTAAAATTTTTCTCAAGTTCATCTGGGCTCGGATTAGGTTTTAATCGAGGATAAGCTGTCTCATGGATTGCAGTCATGTCTAATTTTGGTTATCTTATAAGCGGCCGAAAACAGTAGTTTATGGCCATGTAAAAATCAAGACTTTTGATCCTTATATTTAAAGGCTTTGCGATAGACGAATTTCAAGGGGTTTTTGGCCAGGTATGAAAGTAGGAATTTATGCCCGAGTTTCAACGCATGATCAACATACGCTCGATTTGCAAATTGAGGCAATGAAAAAATATGTCAAAGCACGCGATTGGCAAATTGAAACTGAAATAGCTGAAATTGGCTCTGGTGCAAAAGAAAGGCCAAAGCGCGATGAACTTCTTAATCAGGCAAGGCGGCGGCAGGTCGATGTCATTATTGTTTGGAAACTTGATCGATGGGGCCGCTCTGTTAATGATCTTTTTCACACACTAAATGAACTCAATGGTCTTGGCGTTGGTTTTATTTCGCTAACAGAAGCTTTGGATTTAACTACACCAACAGGTCGAGCAATGGCAGGATTGCTGTCAATATTTGCAGAATTTGAGCGGGAAATTTTACGCGAGCGTGTTAAAGTAGGTATTGCTCATGCTAGAAGTAAAGGTAAATCACATGGACGGCCTGCAACAACAAAAAAATATTCAGATGAAGTTATTAGATTATTTAAATCAGGTCTTAATCCATCTGAAATTGCAAGGACGATTGGCATTGGACGCACATCGGTCAGGAGAATACTAGGCCTAATAAATGATAAATAGAAGTTATTCTTCTATCATTCATGTTAATTTATAAAAGCCAAATATGGCGCATTATAGACACTATTCTATTTACGCGAGGCACCCTACTAATTTATATACATTAGTGATAGATTACTTTACGTCCACGCCCTGAAGAGTGGAAGTATCTAATTATGTAAGGAAGCAAAATGAAATTATCAACTTATGGCATGTGGGAAAATCCTCGCCTTGATTTAGTGAATGCTCTTTTTAAAGATTTAGAGCTTAATTGTAGTATGGAACAAATTGATAAAGCTTTACTTGAACCTGTGATAACAAAAATTATTGATACATCCTATAGCTATCAACAAAAACTGCAAATAGAACAACCCCAACTTAGCTTAAAAGAAAAAACTCTAGCCACTTATAAGGTAGCCTTATCCACAATGTTATCAACTTTAGCGGAATCGTTGGACCGACCTGAAGAGCTGTTACACTCTTATGTCGAAAAATTTATTTCTGAATCTTTGGCTTTGTCTAACCAAAATATTGATTATTTAATGCAGTTGGCAACAATAAGTAGGCAAATCAAAATAAATGGAGTTACCGAGCTTTATGGGGATAATTTTTCTATGTCTTATCCCATATTAGCGCAAACATTACCTTTTAATGATGTTCAATTAATTGAAAAAGCGACAAAAGCCGTAACGGAGGCAATTCATAAGGATTGTCCTACTGAAATTTATCCAATAATGGCAGAACATATAAAATATATGAATGAAATTACTGCTCAAAAATTGGCTGACCCGCAATTTGCAGAAAAGTTCAAAAGTGAAACAGGTATGACAATGGAAGAGTTTAAATCTCAAATACGATTGAGTAAATTCACAGAAATACCGTCAGTAAGTTTGGTAGGGCACTTTAAAATGAGAAGCCAATTAAAAGAAACAGTTGAGGAAAAACCAGCAACAACTTTCTCAGGCCCCTAGTCAGACTAAATACTTAACCTCGTTTACTTTGGCAAAACGAGGTTAAGTATTATAAGGATAAAATATCAATCTTGGTTTCCGCATTAAATATTGAATCGAAATTAAACAATAAACGGCCCTTTTCGTCAGAATCCCGGCCGACCCTCAATTAGGTCAAAATTGTCCTTCCACCAAATTAGGATCGAAATGGCAATTAGATGGCTTTGGATGAATGATTGAAAAATTTTGTGCTTAGCCCGCAAAAAACGCAGTAACCGAGTATTTAAATTATAAGGAAAGAATCCAATAATTTTTGAGTAATGAAAATTCTAGGCTCATATATTTATTTAACCCTGAAAATTTAACTTAGTTTTTTAACCAAATTTTCTTGAGTTTCTGGTGGACGACAGAGAAGAGCGAACCAGTAAATAATCCTCCCCATTTTTTTACTTCACATTTAACTACATAAGATCTCTCATGAAAGAAAAGGGGACTGAAAGATTTTCGAAGTCATATATATTAAAGTATGAAATTCTCATTTCATCGCTATTTGACTATTTTTTTAGTACACTTCATTATTAAATGTTAATACATCTAATTAATAAGTTAGATTAATAAACTTTATTAACAATAAATTTGATTGTCCTATTTAGGAAATATTTATATCTATTCTTAGAAACGTAGAGTAATTATGTTCGCATTATCTCCTTCTCTCGAAATTGGCTCCTATGAATATCTTTTAAATGAGAGAGTATCTTCCTATAAGCAACTTGTTGATTTAATTGAAAAATCACATGCAACTAGCTTGAGTGATTTAGTTGAAAAGGATATTGCACAAAAGTATTTAAATCTTGTTTTGGAAAAATTTAATAAAGCCCCTATTCCTAATCTAAACGTATTTATTAGAGGTACTATAGATTATTTATCTAAATTGAATGATGCTGAATATCCTCTTCCTCTATTATATTATCAAGGTAATCTTGATTATCTATATACTAGGGGAGTTGCTGTTGTAGGATCGAGAAAGCCCTCTGAGACTGGTATAAAAAGAACACAGAAATTAGTTAAAGAGTTAGTATCTGAGGATTTAACAGTAATTTCTGGATTGGCGTCGGGAATAGATACTGCAGCCCACAAAACATCTATAGAGTTAAAAGGTAGAACTATCGCTGTAATAGGCACACCAATTACTCATTTTTATCCCCCTGAAAATAGATCTCTTCAACAATTGATTGCACAGGATCATTTGTTAATCTCGCAAGTTCCAATTATTAGATATGAGAATGGAAATCCTAAAAGTAATCGCTTTAATTTTCCAGAAAGAAATAAAACTATGTCTGCAATCAGTGAGGCAACAATCATTGTAGAAGCGGGAAATACTTCGGGCTCATTAACACAAGCAACAGCAGCAATTAAACAAAAAAGAAAATTATTTATTCTTAACAATAATTTTGAAAATAAAAACTTAACATGGCCTGAAAAATTTGAGAAATTAGGCGCCATTCGTGTTAAAAGCACCAACGATATATTGGATCATTTACTTTGATGTATAAAATACTTGCTTTAGAAAATTGGGAATTAGAGAGAAATCGCTTTGCCCTAGAAGAAAAGGATAAATGTTATTATTATATGACATATGATTCATGGTCTAGTATATTTGATAATGAACAAAAACAGATCGTTTCGAATTTAAAAATTTCCCCCCAAGATATTCGTAAGAATCCCCTGAGAGAAAAGTACAAAACAAAGAGTATAGCGACTATTTCTGAATGGTTAATACAGACAATTAAGAAACATCCTGAATTAACTAATTTTTTATGGATCCCTGCTCCTCCATCAAAAGCACCTGGGGATGAAAATCATGATAATAGGTTAGTTAGAATATTAGAGTTGGTTAGTGCTGCTATTCCTGAATTTATTTTTTTTGACGCACTTTATGTTAAAAAATCTGTGGACGAAAGCCATAAGACAAATGAGAGAGATGTGCAGAAAAAGCTACAGAATTTAGGAATTGACGAGAATTTTATCAATAAACTTAAAAATAAAAGTGTTGTTATTTTTGATGATGTATTAACTACCGGCACAACATTTAAAGCTGCACAAATAAAAATTCATGAGATTGATAATGCCTTAAAAGTTATTGGTATTTTTATTGCCAAAGCAATAGCCACTTCGAATAGTATTATGTAATGTTTATTCTATTAGCCACGGTGAATTAAATATTTTCTAACCACGTGAGGACTAAATCTGGATAAAACCACTAATAATTACTATAAAATCTGATTAATCTCAAAATCAATTATAAAGTAGCTCTTGCTCATACCTAATAAGTAGTACTATTTCTGCTTTTGTTATATTATTGCCCACATGATAAAAATTCAGGCATAAAACAATCGAAAATGATTTTCTTAATAACAATCCTGCCTGTTGAAACAAGCTTTAATAACGCGCGCAAAATAAATACAACTTAATAATAAAAACCAAAAGAATATTAATTATGAAGTTCAACTCTTGAAACGCCGGTTTTTGATCTCGGCACTGGAAAATGGCAATAAAATGGTGGATTTTAGGTTCGCTAGTTGTTTTTTTGATTTTTAATGTCATTAAACAAACTCTGCTGTACATCGTTTATGGTAAAAAATTTACTTTAGGTTGGTGAAACGATTCATGAAAAATAAATTCATTTATATAGTTCTTAGCTTGATATTTGCACTATTTATAACAATTATCTGGCTTTATCAGTTCGGACCACTTTTAACTACTAATGCATCAGTATTTTTAGATACAAGTTTTGGTATGTCTCTTTCCGAAGTTCAGCGAGCGCTGAAAAAAAACAATGTTGAATTGGTTGATGGGACTACTTTTGAACACCTTAAATCAACTCCGGAAAGAAATATTTTTTGGGGTAAATATCAAGTACCTTTATTCCATGATAGTGAGTTTAAGAGAACACTATGGTACATGCCATCAATCGAAATGTATAATTCTAGAGTAGTTGCAGAATTTGAATTTATTGAAGATAAGCTTACTAGTATAGAAATTCAAATTTTTCCAATTTCTGATAAAAACGTCGTCCATATCATTGATGCAATTACTGAGTCACTGAAAAGTAGATATGAATTTAACGATAAAAAATTTAATCAATGGATGAAAATTATAAAGAACCGTTATAAAACTCTTAAGTTATCAAGTAATACAACCATAGATCGTTCTGGGGCTAAGCGACCCATAGATCTTCTTGCCGACCGCCCTGAGCTGAATAAAAATGTAAAATTAGCATATAATCTGATATTAAAAAATAAATTATCACGATTGAATTTGTGGCTCAATTTATCAGATCAGTATAATCCAATAATAAAAGTTAGCATTTTTCCTACTAAAACAAATAAATACAAAATCAAACAAAGAGAAAAAAATGCATTTAGTTAACTAGCTGTTGTTGATCGCACTTATGATTTTACTTCAATCAAGAAAATATCGATGGTCTGATGGAAAAGTAATTTACCTAAATGTTGGTACACCATTGTTAATAAGAGCAACTACGTCTAGAAAAAGATTGATTGATTTAGAGTTAGTTTGGCATTCAAATTAACAATTAATAGAAACCTATTCTTTTATATTAGACAAATAAACAGAGTAATTTCGGGCTCTTTCAGTTAAACCATCTAAATTCATATGCGACAATTTTTGAACAATAGATTTTTTTTCTAAATTTTGATCTAGTTGAGGCTTTACCCAAAGCATAAATAAGTCATCTTCTGATAATAGGTTATTTACATCATTTCCTTCATCAAGAAGCAGCTCAATAGCGCAGGATACAAGCCATTTTGACGGATTGCTCTCGCCACTAGCCATACTCTCAAGAGCTTTAGGCGAGTAGCTTTTATCTTTTCCAAAAAGAGATTTTGCCTTTTCATATAATTTTTCTGATCTATTATGAACATGCAATAATTCTGCAAATACACCTTGTATTTGGGAGCTGTAATCAATTTTCTTATACTCAGCTATGTTTGCCTTTTCTAATATTGAAAAAGCCTCTGTTTTGCTCTCATTGCTTAATTTTGCGGTACTGATTTTCATTTGTTGGATGATATTCAGAATAATAGGGTCATAAACGTTAAGCTCCACGTTTTCCTTATTGCAAATAATACTTAATTCATTGAGAGCGTGGATTAAGCTTATAGGAAGCCTTAATCTGAATTCAGTGAGCACATCATTGATTTCTGGCTTTATATGTTTGTTCACAGCATCAATATTGTGAATAAACTGTTTCAATTCTGTTTGTTGCGCTACTGTTAACGCCTCCCAATTTTCAAAGGCATTTGTATTGTCCAAACTAAAAGATCCATAAATAGTCTTCAAATCAGGCGACTTAACATAAACTCGCGCAGGCCGACGTAAATTATGTTTTATTTCAAATGCTAATAATTTTTTCATTAAAGTATTCATCTTTTTTATTACTTAATGATGATGCTAGAGAATCAAATCAAAAAAGTCAAATAAAAAGATATAATAAAAACATCTAATTATTAGATATAATTAATTGACAATTTCTTGGGAATTTGCGATACTTATCTTGTCCATTAGGGACATCAATAACCAAAGGAAATCATTATGAAAAATTTTATTAGTATGGATGTGTTACGTTTTAAAGCCCCTTCCATTTTTACTCAAGCAAAAGCTGAATACACCAGTGAGAAATACCAGCATATTTCTACGAGCAATGTAATTGATGGGTTAATTGCAAAAGGTTTTTATCCCACTTGGGCAGCTCAAAGTAATTGCCGTTTAGAATCTAAAAAACCATTTACTAAGCACATGATTCGTTTTCGTCATTGCAATACAGCCCCGTCATTTTCAATGCTTTTCCCAGAATTGGTTTTAGTCAACTCTCACGATGGATTATCCTCGTATCGACTAAATGCTGGATTATTTCGTTTGGTCTGCAGTAATGGTTTAGTCGCTGGTCATTCCTATGAAGAAATTAGAGTGCGTCACCAAGGGGATATTGTGGGTAACGTCATTGAAGGCACTTATCAAGTCGTGGAAGAAACACAAAAGATGATTGATGCAGCAGAAAAAATGTCACAAATTAAGCTGAGCAATGATGAGAAATTATATTTTGCCGAAGCTGCTCACTCACTAAGATTTGACGATAACCCTATGGGGCAGATCGTAACACCTGATAAATTTCTTAAAGTGCGCAGAAGCGCAGAAGCCAACGCAAGCGATCTGTTTTCTGTATTCAATGTTGTTCAAGAAAATGTGATAAAAGGCGGATTAACTGGCTATGCAAGAGAACGGGGACAGTTTAAAAGAGTTCGTACCCGTGAAGTTAAGGGAATTGATCAAAATATTAAACTCAACAAAGCTCTATGGACTCTCGCTGAAAAAATGCTGCAATTAAAGCAATAAAATAACTACCATAAAACGCCTTGAGAATGCCCAAGGCGTTTCTTATCTTAAAAGTGCAACATAATAATGCTTGTATCAATTTCAACTTTTATTTTTTTCAGGTTGGTTTACGTTCCGTAATTCAAGGCATCATATTCTTTTTTAATATTATAAATTCTTAACACAGTTACTATCTATTCCAATAATCAAATGAATTAAATTGATTATTGGAATGCATATTGCTAAAGCCGGAAGGATTATTAATATGATGATGTATTGAGTGGTTGAAATTAAAACCAAATGGACTCCCTCCCGCATCATACGAACCTATCATGGGCAAACCAGTAACAGGATTTACTCTAAAAGTATCATGTGGATTATTATTAATTAATTGCTGGTGGTTAATAGAAAGATGCTCACTCTGATTTAATACACCATGCCCTTTAATATTAGGTAAAATATGTCGTTTAAAAAATTCATTTTCCATGTAATTAAAATTAGCATCTTTTGATGTAATGGCTTTTTGATATTCGAGATAACCTGGCGGTGGTTCTAATACAAAATCCTTAATTCGAATAAGCAATTGTATTAGTTTTTTTATATGGTCAATTAACACATCCTTTTGAAAAAATAGTTTCATTTTTTTATCCCACTTTACAATTAATCCCTTCACAAACGCGCAAAGCTTCGCGCTCTTTATTTATTCTCTAGTCCAATATTCTAACCATACTAATAGTAGTACTTCATAAGGATTGTGCCTAGTTGTATTTTCTGACTCTACACACACCACGCAATGTAATTGCTTTAAAGAATTTGCACATAACCATATGATTTATATATAAATAATTCAATAATCCTTTAATAACTAGTAATTTAAAGTTCAACCCCAATGTATACAATTGTATACATGAACCCCTAATAAATCAAAGGGTATCAAATTAAAAATACAGTTGTATACATAAATAATACTATTGTATACTTATATTGATTCAATAAATGAGCCCCTGTATGAAAGAAAATGATGTTATTACCTTGCGTATTTCAGAATATGAGCGAGAGTACTTAAATAAAATTGCACATCAATTTGATTTACAAAAGCGTGGCTCATCAGACATTTCGCCTGCAAAAGCATTAAAATTTCTTTTAGAATTTTGCTTACATAATGAGATTTCACCACAGAGAAAAAATGAAAATCCATTACAAGATATAAGAAAAATGATTGAACAAATTCATGCATCCATACCCCATTTGATGTATCACAATCATTATCAAAGTTTAGTGATTTCATCCAAAATTAATGACGATTCTTTGAAAGAAATAAAGCAAAAAACCATCGAATATTTAAACGATAACTTCTCGGGATTTCAAAATAACTCTTACAAAGAAGTTCGATTTAAAATGAACGGAATAGGCCTTAAAACAGTACCTATAGAAGAAGGTGTGTCGTTATGGAAATAACTATTGATATTGGCGCAGATACGCGACATTCGTTGAATAAAATAGCAAAAATGAATAGTACTGAATTAAACGTAACTGCAGCAGAAATGCTGTCATTTGGTGCACGTATTTATCTACAATCTTTAGAAAAAAAGACAGATGAATCGACTCAATTACTACTCGAAAACAGTGTTCGTTCAGTACAAATTATTACTGAAGTTTTATACAGCGTATACAACAAGGAATTGTCAAAAATTGGGGCTTATGATGCAGAAACCGCATTAGCAATGATTGAACGAATGCTTCCAAATTTATTAAAGAGTATTTCTTAAATCTCACGCTCCATTTCTCGATTAGGCAGTGGTTTATTAAAAGTACGATTACATTCTACAAACTCCCTCTGATGCACACGCTCTTTAATTCCATTAATTAACCCTTGATTGAGCCGTATAAACTCATTGTCATTTTGTGTATTTAGTTTGCGATCGTGCTTTATCAACGACTGGATATTCTTGTCTTGATTGATTTTTTTGAGCTCTAGTTCTTTGTTTTCTAAAGCACATTGTTTTTTAAATTCATCTAAGCTCATGAGCCGGCTTAATTGTTTTTTAAGCTCCTCCCTTCCTTCTTTAACAAGCACATCATTTAAATCGGTATTTTCTTTTTTAGGGATCATAAGGGATACCTGGATACCATAGTCATGTAATTTTTCAGCGGCTTTTATAATCGTATTAGTTTGTTCATTTTTTGCATATTTATAGGTATCTTTTCCATCATTATCCAGACAAATAACCACATGTTTAGGACTATCTTTTGGATCAATATTTGAAAAATTGGCTTTCCCCAAGACAGCATAGACACGCGCATGTTCATTGGCTTGAAGGATGCTTAATCCTGTCTCTACACCTTCGGTAAAATACGCAATATCGCCTTTGCCTTGATGATTTAAATTGACAAAATAATTATTGATTAAGCCAAATGTTTGTTTTACAGAATCACATGACTTATCTTTATTAGCAGAATTAGGATCTAATTTGGTGATCTGAACATGGTGTATATTGCCCTGCTCGTCTTTACTAAACGCCAATAGCGCGGGAACATGCTTTTGCCCATCCTGAGTCTTGGTGTATACAGAACGACAAAACCGTAAATCTGCATGCTCATAATGAGCCAGTCCACGATGAATAATTAAGTACTTTTCGGCGATGGTGCCTCGAATAGGTTGTGATTGTTGAAATAACCTTTGAGCCAGTTGACGTTTCCCTTCTTTGACTTCCCTCTCTTTTTTCTCATCCAATTTTTGCGGTACTTTACGTTCGTATTCAGGAATATAATGAATGTATTGCGCTGCATGCTCTAGGGTTTCCTTAAAATCGGACAAACCCTTCTCACGTTCAATAAGATGAAATAAATTACCCGACTCCCCTGTCTCAAAATGATGCCAAAGGCCTGAATCAAGATCAATTTTCAAGCTTCCTTTGGCTCCATATCGATATTCAAATTGGGTTGATAATCGATAATTCGGCTCTCCTAAAAGGCTTTTTACTAAAGAATCAGATACGTTCAATAATCCTTTATACAGTTCATCCGCGTTAATAGACGGCTTTTGAAAGGACTCATATTTTTTTACGGGTCGAGAATCGTTTCGCTGTGCCCTAGCTTCATCCAAAATGGGTTCTTGAGCACGATCCATGAGCTGCGTACTGATTCGTTGCTGTTTCTGTTGCTTCAAGTGGTAAGCCTCTTCAGTCAATACAGCAGAGGTTTTATCTGCATCACGTTGTTTTAAGGGATCCTCAAGTCTATTGACCAACCCTTCAAAATTATCGGTATAAAAGGTTGCTTGATGACTGGCGCGAGTTGCATCAATTTCATGAGATCGGTGGGTGGTTACCACAAGTCGATCTTCCAATTCCAAGGCAATCATGAACTTGGATGTAGCGCCCTGGCTAGAATAGGCTGTATTTGTATAAGCGTAATCCCAATGAAGATCTGCTTGTTCCTTTAAATTAAGCGTGACCTGATTTTTATGGTTGCTTAAACCTACTGACTCACCAAAAACCTGTGTGACCGTATATTCTTCATTGGCAATAATGCCGCGAGCATCATCATTTCGTTTTAATCGAATCCGATCCCCTGAGGCTAAAGGCCGTTCGTGCAATTTGTAAAAGGAAGGCATTGTTTTGGGTAAAATAGAAGCACTGATTGTAAACGCAACCTGCGACTCATCAACACAGAACAATTTATTTGATTCACTATCAATGGCTTTGATAGTGAAATACTCATCCTTTTTAGCCACTGAATAGTTTTTACCAAACCGAATGACATCACCTGGTTCAAAAGAATGCGCCTTTACTTGGTCCGCTTGATCCAGGCTGATTGGAAATAAGCGCTTACACAGTACATCTTGACTGTGTAATTGATGTTGTTTGCGCAAACCATCACGGAGTAACACTTCAATGGGTGTTCTGTCCTCATGAGCATGGGCAACTATTAGTGTATTTTTTTGACACTCAGGGGTTCGGCTGAGAAAATCGTCAGCGATAGCGCGATAAATGGATGTGTAGTCCTTTTTTCCTTCCTCATCAATACAATTAATTTCAACCAGTGATGAATGGTTCAATCCATGTATCGGTGTTTTTCGCTGTACATACTCTTCCGGAGCGATGTTTTTTATGAGCTCAAAAGCCTGACCAATTTCTCTACGTGATGCAAACTCTGCTGCTTTTTTTAATTCAGGATTCGGATTTTGGCGCACAATTTCCGTCATAAACGCTGTTTTTTGCGATTGGCTTTTGATGGTAAGCTCATGAGGAATCCCTGAAGCCAGCGATTGCAACTGTGTAATATCCCCTGTAAATACCATACGAGATTGGGTGTCAATGCACTTTTGCTGCAAAGCATGGTACTTCTCATTATCAATCATGGAACTTTCATCCACAATGACTAAGTGATTAGCACCTAACCCACCGTCATTGCGTAAAAAACTATCCACGGTCTGCGCCTTGATGCCATTCACATTAAGCTCTTCTACAGCCTTATGCGTCGGTGCAACTCCAAGGACTTGAAACTGATTGCTTTGCGCAATGTCTTTCACATGCCGCATCATCGTGGTCTTGCCCACACCAGCAAGCCCTTGAATGGATACAAAGCGGTCGGAGGTACTCACCACCAATGTGATGGCATCTTTTTGCCCCTGCGTTAGGGTTTCAGGTAAAGATAGTAGCTTTTGTACAGACGGCTCAATAGGCTGTACCGTATTTTGCTCTTGGTAATTAGCCTTAAGTATCGCCGCTTCAATGTGTAACGCTTCTTTAGTCGTCCAATAGGTATCCAAATACACCAAAGAATCGGCCATTCTCGCTTTCAGTAATGGGGCAATGTCTTCGAAATCTGCTTCTCCTAATGCATGCATTAACGCATGGGTCATTAAATCACTGTGTTTAAAGGCTGCATTGCGTTCGGTGCATTTAGCAAGCGCATACGTGAGCGCTGTAGCTGCAATGCCCTCTTTGTCTTCTGATTTAAGCTCAAGATGGTGACTTAACAAGTTGATTTCTCGTGCCAAAGCCTTATTGGCATAGGCTATATCACGGTAGACTAAATCGGGCTTTTTTTGTTGCACCTCATAGGCAGTCCATTTCAATTGCTCACGCTCTAAAAAACGCTGCGCCTTTGGTTCGTCATCCGTAAATAAGAGTACCTGTTGCGCGTTTTCACCAATTTCTCCGATGAGGTTACGATTGAGCTGGTACGGTTTTGCCGCCACAAGCACTTGAGTGGTTTCTGGTTTTATCTCATGCGGTTTTTTACAATAATCATAATTAAAATGGTGTTCGGACAGCACTTTATTAGTCAAAAATATGGTGTTGGACTCATGGCGTACATAAATGCCTTCTTCAGTAATTTTTGACACAACAAAGGAACTTTTGGGCGCATATTTAACGCGCTGATGGTATAAAGACTGTTCATTGATTAACCGCTCCCCAACAGCGACTTCCAATATTTTTTCTCGTGAGACACGATAGTCTTCTTTGGTATCATAAGCAAACAAGCTTGTCTTGCCCTGGGCATTTTCTAACTGCAGCCCATTGGCATCAACACCACATACCTTATAATGTTTCGGTGCTCGCCCTTCGTTATAAAACGTAATGTTATCGCCCACTTTATAAGAGTGGGCGTATCCTTTTTCCATTTGAGTTAAGGAAACTGTCGCAAGAACCGCTACCTTTTTCACTTGCCTGGATAACTGCCCTTGCTGCACCAGCCCTTCTCGTATCTGGCGCGTTATGGCCTCTTTTTGTTTGCTATTCAAAACAACCAGCGCACTTTTTTGTTGCTGTTCTGGCGACAACTGAAGCCAAGCGGCACTCATGGATTCATTGACTTGTTTCCCAACTGAGAGCTTCAGTTCTCCTTTAATAGGAGTTGTTAACGATTGATACGAATGAATGCCCTGCTCTTTTAAAACCTTAATGGGATTTCCTGCACTAAAACCCAAGGTTCCTGCCGCGTTATTCAATAAAATGAGTTTACTTTGACTTGCTTGAGTAATATCGCTTAACGCAGATAAATCATCAAAAGAAAGTTTTTGCGCATCATGAACAATCACTAAATCTTGCTTTGCTTTCGTAAACGGTGACGTTTTGATGCGTTTTCCATAATGATATTGAAACCCAGATACCGTATGCACAATATCGTCTTTAAACAAATTTTTAATCCTGGAAATGAATCCTGTATCTAAATGTTTGATGTCTGGTCGAAGTTGCTGTGTTTTTAGGCTACCAGGATGCAACACATAGGAATTGAGTTGGTTGGCTTCTGCAAGATGCACCATGTCTTGAATCAGCTCTTTCTCGCACCGAAAACCGGCTACATCAATGATTTGAATGCGCTCGTCATTTTTAAATACCGAAGAGCTGAGCCCTTGATTAGGCACTTTAATCGAAAAACTTGCTTTTAATTCGTTGGTGGTTTTTGTAATAAAATTCCTTTCGCGGGCAAGAAGAGACGCCGTTGTATAATACTCCAGGGATTTCCCCTGGATAGTCTCTGTAGATAGCAGAGATTCAATTTCCTGTTCAATGTCCTCATGCCCCACAAGACCTGCTGAAAAAGTCATAGCCTGGCGCACCAAAGCCCCATGCTGGATTTGAGTGGAATATTCTGACAAATGAACCAGTGCATCATTCACGGCCTTTTGCGCATCAGGGCTTAAAGGAGTAATGTGCGTGTTTTTAACCGCTCCTCGTCCAATATTTAATTTGGAGTCCTGGATTATCCCCCTCAAATCAATACCAAGCTCTTTAATTTCTTCTACCCACTGTTGATGCAGTGCTTGGCTGTCTATTTCCATTTTTGGGTTGCGCGTCGATAAATTAGATTTCTCGGCAGCCTTTGCACTGTTTGTGCCGCGTTCCTTCATATCATCAAGAATCTGTACACGCCTTTTGGATGTAGCAGTAATAGCTTCATCACTAAAACCTACCACTTCAAAATTACCGTACCTGTCTTTAATGCGAATATCATAGCCCAGCTCCTTAACTTTTTTCGCTAAAGAGGACATGTACACCAATCCCAAATAATGCTGATTGGAATAAATTAATTCACGAAAACCATGATCCAGATGTTCTTTATCATTTTTTGCTCGCGAGGATAAAGAACGCCATAATCCATCCGAACGTTCGGTCATGTTGAGTATGGGTACATGCGTGTGCAAATCAGGATCTAATTCACGTGACGTTGTATGGACAAACATAGCTGCTACTAAATTACGGGTTTTTTCAAAGGTGGTTTCACCATTAAATGTAATGCGTGCTTCTGCGGCGAGTTGTTCAATGCGACCAAAGGTAATGTTCACAGATTCTTGATGGGCTTGAAGCAAGCGCTCGTCCTGTCCCACCAAGGCTAAAATGGATACGGACTTAGGTGCAGATAAAGTCACATCGGTTCCAGGACGATGCTGACGCTCGCCCTTATCGATAATACCCAGTAATTGCCCACTGGGTAATTGTCCGTCTAGTAATTGCAGAAATTGCGACGGCTCAATTTGGCCGGACAACTGTAACTTTTGTGCGCCATTGCCTATCCATCGTGAAAGACTATTAAGCGAATCCCGATCGCTTAAATAATAATTATCTTGATCAGTGTAATAATGCACCGCGTCTTTGGCTGTACTTATTTTATTTAAGGTCAGCATCATACCTCCCTGGATGACTTAAAAAATTTCTTTTATAACAATGGACGCCTCACGCAATTCAATCGTATCGGTGTCGTTTTTATTCGCTGCAGATTGATCTTTGGGTTCCGCATATGGTGATTCAGGAGGCACTAAATCCTTATCTGATACCTCATGCGCCAGTGTTTCAAATTGATGGATTTTTTTAACGTCATCATTTCTTTGAGGATTATTTTGAACCATCAATGCACGGTGATTTACTTTTTCCAATGCATCAAAATTGATAGTTCGCTCAATAAGAGGTACGCAAATTTCTTTACGCTCAATGTATTGGTTTTTCAAACGGGTAATGGGATGATTGCCTACCAACCGAACATAGCACTCCATATCATCAAGAGTCATAATATCGCCCTCTTCGACCGTATTTCGCTTGGTACGTTGCGAGCCCACCGTATTCCCATCACGAACAGAATCAGGACCATAAGACTGACTTTCTTTCATCTCATTAATCACTTGTGGGCCTAAGTCTTCGGAAACCCACTTAGCGACTTTCGATTTTGGACTCCTAAAATAAATGGAAGTATTGAGTAGATCCGCAATGGCTCCGGCTTCATGGGTTCCATAAATAAAATCTAATTGCGCAATGGATTGAATGCCGATGGCAACACACCCACCAAATTTACGAATGTCTGCCAGAGTGTCTGAAATGGTTTCTAAACGATGCAGGCTCGCTAATTCATCCATGACAAGCCATATACGCCCTTTATTATTAGCCACCAAGGATTGCACTCCTTGCATAGCAAGTCCTAACCATAAAGAGATTAAAGGCTTTATTTCTTTATGGTATTTGGAGCGTGACGTAATAAATAACCACCCTTTATTGTACTTTTTAGGATCGGCTGTATTTTCAATCCACTCTTTAATCGAAAAATCTTCTTTACCCGACTTTTCAAGTCCCTCAAGAAAGCGCAGCGCCTTTGTGTACGTAGCCAGAACCGATTTGATGGAAATGGCCGTTTTTTCAATTTCCTTACTCACCAGATTTTCAGATTCAGTCCCTTTGAGAATATTCCTGATTTCCTCCAAGGAAGTAGTAAGTAATAATTGAAGAAGAAACACGGGATCTTTTTCTGCATAATCCCTGATTTTCCATGCCATCGAGGTGAAAATGGTTCTTGCTGAGTCTACCCAAAACGGATCGCTGCCTTGAACTGATTTAGGAATTAAATAGGTGGCAAACGAACCAAACTCCAACGGATTAGCACATTCTCGCCACATTTTCCAATTGGCGCATAATTTTGAAACGGGATTAAGTTCCACATCAATGCGCTCATCAAAGAAATAAGGTTTAATGGTGCATTCTTTATCATAAATGATTGCCGGTTCGCCCAGTGCCCTAATTTGCTCCAAAAGCATCATCATGGCTTGGGTTTTTCCAGCACCTGTTGTGCCGTGAAACAACATCCCTTGCTTTTCAGAATACTTAGGCATAGGTAAGCGATTCAACAGTTTAATTTCTGAAGCACCACGTTGTGATTCGTTGACTGATTTGATGGTTTCTTTAGGCGAGTCAGCCAAGCGCGTACCGGAAACAAACTGATCTTTGGTGTATTTTTCACCTAATTTAATAAAGAAGCGAGAAAATAACAGCGTAATCAACAGATACACCGCCCCACCAAAAATCAAAGAAATTTGCGATTTTCGCCAAAGAGCCTCTTGAGCCAGATGTACAGAGGCTTGAATAAGAGGGCTTTTTTGATAAAAAAGCGCTGTGATTTTACTCCCATTGAGGTTAGTCCATAACACATACTCCCCATTATGGAATTTCACGAGAAACCGTGAAATGTGGTGAAGCGCCACCAGTTTTAATTCAGAAGAGGCATAAAACACCATAATCAGCGAAAAAAGCACGACAAAACCTAAGACAGCCCAGTGAAAAATACGGTTACTCACCTGAATCATCATTTTGGTTTTATAATCAAAAATCTGTCCGCCACTCATAAATTGCCACATATTTTGCAAGGAGCTTTGTTTCATGATTCTAAATCCGCCCTACTAAGTACACGTGTTTGCTTATTCATAACGCCCTTCCTTGTACCAACGATCATTGTCCACATAATCCTGTTTTTGTTGTGCTTGCCGATGTGCTAAGTCCGCTTCAGATGTCTTAATCTCCTGTTTTGTACTGCTCTCTTGGTGTTGGTAGGCTTTCGATAAATCTTCTCGATTATCCATACGCAGATCGTGCGCTTGCTGGATGGTGTTGTCTTGCACCTGGCTTAAATGCCGCTCTAGCGATTTATTTAAAACGCCTCCAGAACCCTCCTGATGGGCTTGTTTGATGAGTGCTTTTTGATGGGTATTCATCGAAGCACGTTGCGCTTCAAATTGGTTTTTCACCTGCTCAGGTGATGAGTGCATCATACGGCTTACTTGCTCTTTGACTGCCGATTGTCCTTGGGAAGAGCTCATAAATTGATCGGCCAATTGTTGTTGTGCGCTCAAACTTGAAGTATCGGTTCCCATCAATGCTTTTTCTACCTGGACCCCATGATGCTGCACCGCCCAATCATGAAACGCCTGATCCAATACTCTATCCATACCGTCGGAGTGTTCTTTCACACGATTAGCCATGTGCTGATAATGTTCACCCTTACTGTATTCAGCTGAGGCCATATCCGATAAAGCATGTCCTTGGGATAGGTTGGCTGCGATTTGTTCGGATTTTGACAAATTAAACGAATCATTGGCATCCAAATGGTGCGTCTTGGCTGTAGACTCCATGTGGCTCCATGCGCTAGAGAATGATTGACCTTCACTGGAGTTAAAAAAGGCTTGCACCGAGTTAGAGGCAGACAAGCCTGTTTTCAAACTCGTGCTCGCTTCTCCAGAAATGCCCGTGACCGCATGGGTAAACGATCCAAATACCCCTCTGCGTGTATCAATTCTGGCCGAAACCGCCGCATCCCAAGACACCTGCCCAGATTTGTCATGATGTTGATTGTATTGGTTAACCGCATCGTGCATTTGACGAATATCTTGATTCAAAGCGTTACTGAGAGTTCTATTAATCCCCGTTCCTTCGCGCACCTCGCTGGCATCGCTTTCATTAAATTGAGAAAGCCCACTCAAGGCTTGCTGGTAATGAGAATCAGCACTGGTTCGATGCGACTGGGCATTTTGGAAAGATTGGCTTGCACTGTCTTGTAATGAGGAGCTGATTCTGTCGGATGCGTGTAATCGCGTTGCCATCTGACTCATCGCAGACTGTGCGTTAATCACGCGTGACCCATCCATTCCTTGCGAAAGCAAGGCACCGTTATCCGCTTGAACAGTAGCTCGCCCTTCCATATGCTGATAATTGGTATCCCATTTGTTCGCATGCGTGTTGTTGTAGTTCATGTTCCAACCACTGTAAGAGGCCATCGAAATATTACCTTGTGTGACTGATTGCGCTTCTCCTGTCGATAACGATTGCGCCATGCCTCCCAGATGTTGAGACGCAGCACTTAATAAATTAGGTAAGCCTTTGGCAATAAACAGGGAAATCACGGGCACACTAATAGCCAAGCCCCCTGCCGTATACGCAAAGCTACTTTGAATACTGGCGATGGAATCAATGGTTGAAAAAGTGACCCCACCATTTTTAGAACCAAATAAAGTTAGTGTGGTAGAGGACGCTAACGACACAAAAAAATGAATAATGATAAACATCGGAGGCCAAGACCATAAAAACACTTGGGTTTGCATGTAGATCATGTATACCCCATGCATGGCGGGCACCAGCGCTAATAACATCACTAAAGGGAAAATACACAGTGTCAGCATCCAAAAGACGGTCATATAATAAGGAAGCCGATATCCAGCAAGCCAAAAACTATTCGCTTCAGCCACATGCATTTTTTGCAGACTGGAGCTGTTGGTATAATTCATCAGCTCCGCATCCGCACCAGCAAAAGCAAAGGCATCAAGGGCTGATTCTCGGGTGGCATTGATTAAAATATTTTGCGTAAGGACATTGGCCGCATCTTTGGACACGTTCATAAAGTAGGAATGGGCGGCCGCCAAACCATCACTAAACTTTTCTTTATCACCCTTGGTCATAATATTCGATAAATGAACGAGTTGTTTTTCTATTCCCTCATTAAGTTGTGGTTTTAAACGTGCTGCTGCCTCAATACAGCTCAAATTAGTACCATCATGAAATAGGACACGATAAATGGGGGATGGATGCTCAAAATAAAGGCGAATTAAATCGGAGCTGTGCTTCAATTCATGAGGTGATATTTGTTGGCTGCCTAAAAGCTTTGCTGAAAAAATACATTGCCTGATGTAAGTGGATAAATCACGAGAAAGCTCTGGTGACAGAGATAAATCAGAACTAGTCGCAGCCAAAAAAGTGCGCGATCCGAACAACATTCCTGTTCTTGTATAATCTAAATCCTGGGGCATGTGTAATATGTTGCTAGATACTTTAGTAAGCCCATATCCGATACCACTAATTAGTGCCGCAGGCAGCCCAACGCCTAATGGCACATTATCTACGGTTAGTGCAGGTCCCGCCGAATCAGCCGTTTGCATGTCAATGATAGCAACCGGCGTTTTGATGCCTAAAATGCAAAACAAAAAGACAAAAGTACACAAAACATAACGACTAATGGCTTGAATTCTTTTACCACTGACGTATTGAAACCCGACCACTCCTACAGCAAGAATACTCACAATGTCCTGAGCCGATTTGTAAGTTGAGGTGCCAAGCAGCGTCACCATAGCATCCAGCACTGTTTTGAGATACTCGCCATTTTGTGGTGTATAAATGGTTAAAAGACTCATTGTGCGTCTCCATAATAGGCAGTTCTTAAGGTGGGTGTTAAAGCACTTAATGCTTGTTTGACGTTATTGCGGATTAATTCATTCGTCTGTAAAGCCGCATTAAACCGCTCACGACTTTCCGTGCTAAACCGCGCCACAAACTGTTGTGCCGTCTGCAGATTTTTATATAAACGCTCTTCATTGTGAGCGCCGAGTTCTTTTCCTGAGAGCGAAGCGCGAATAATATCGAGGGAATTGGAAAGGTATTGCGCCAATAAATCGGTTGCAACACTTTGAGCCAGCTCATAACTGCCTTGAATACCTGTGTTTTGTTGCGCATTGGCAGAAATAAGATTAAAAACTGCAGGTTGTGTTAACTCAATCAGCCCCTTTTGCTTATCTGATAACTCTTTTCCCATTTTAATGCTGTCATAAATCCCTTGCAGTAATTCTTGGACTTGAGCCACTAAGGCTTTTTTGGCACTGATTTCTTGTGTGCTTGTAGCATCAATGGATAAGCAATGCGACTGTGGCCCTGTATCAGTACAGTGGTAACTAGGTAACTTTCCTCCATACAACAAGACTTTAATAAAATCTTGATTGGTTGCAAGCGATGGGTAAGTCATTAACGCCCCTTTCGCGTTAAAGACAATGGTTCCTGAAATGGACATGTACACTTCGGCTAACTTAGGATCTTGTGCAATAAACTGATTAATTTGTAAGGAGTCCCAAACAATATTGGTGTTAATTAACACACGGTCTTTATATTCAGGATTATTTTTAGCCTCAGCCAATATGGAATCAGCTTCACCACCTGTGGAACATTTCTGACGTGCCATGGCCCAATCCGTAAAGGTTCCTTTGTGGCGACCCAAATCTTCGCAAAGACGCTGTTGTGCCGCCCTATTTCGCGGCCACACCGCAGCACTTAAATTTTCACCCATTTCACAGGAATTAAAATTGGTGCCATTAATTTCATTCGCCAGTTTTTGCATAAACTGCATCGCATGCGCAATTTCAGGAAGCTCGGTTTCTAAGGCCAGGTTTAATGCGTAACCTGCTCCTCCCGATAAGATATTTTGCATGAACTTCACAATCTGATCCGACTTGATGAAGGAAAAACCGCCTGCGAAGAGATCAATACCACCACAACCAGAGCGCATTCCAGGTACATCCACATGCGCAAGACGGATGGTACGTACTTGATTACGGGCATACACCGAACCAAGAGCCGCATAACCCGCTGCTTGAGTTTGATAGGCATGTGAGCCCGTCACATTGGCATCAAACCCCAAATTATTAAAAAAATGGGATAAATCGGATTCTGCGTTCGCAAAGAGCTGACTGGTTCCTAACAACAATAAGGCAGCAACAGTTTTTTTAAACATATTCATCTCGCAAAGTAGTGAATCTATTCATCATGAAATTTCTCCTCCAAATGCGTCATGAGTTCATCCAAGCGGTTTGCAAGTTGTGCAGGCTGTGCCTCACCAAACAACACAGCATACGCTTGGTTCGTAGGACGATTCACGAGGTACAGGGCAGGCACTACGGGCTTGTATTCGCCAGATACATATAAGGTTTGAAACAACTCAGGCGTTAAATTGGCTGAATCAAATCCATCTAAAGACTCGCCATCCAAACTGTAGGCCTCCACAGGAATATGAAAACTGGATGCAAAATCACGAAGTATGGGCGCAAATTGATGGCAATGAGGGCAGGTGGAGCGGTATATAAAAATAAAGTAATGTTGCTCCGACAGCGCATTGATTCTTTTGTTCTTGGTGCGCGTCAATTCCTCTTGCTCTTGTTTTTTATTTAAAAGTTGGGTTAATTCATCCAATGCCACATTTGCAAAAGAATGCGTACTAATAAGGAATAGTAGAATTAAAAAGAATCTTTTTTTCATTCAATCACTCCTTCATAACTAAATCGTTTAAACTGCGTCATCACATCAAAAATGCGCTGTTTCAACTCTTCTAAAGATAAAAACCCATAAGACACAGGCGACATCTTATTGCTCTTTAAATCCACGAAATAAAGCGCAGGCATGTACTTCGCCTCAAGTGCTACTTGTTTTTGAACCGTTTCCAAAGGAATTGATTTAGGATTAGGAAGCCCATCAATGAGTTGGCCATCCGTACTGACTGAAATCATGGAAAAACCATATTCTTTAATAAAGGGCAGTAAATGCACGACCATTTTTTGTGAAATAGAGCTCGTGCCACGATAAAATAAGATAAAACCGAAACGCACACTGCTTTCATGAATAACTTTGTTGATTAATACTTTTTGTGCATCATTACGTACCGCAATCGCTGAGTTATCGGTTGGAAAATTCAGCGTGCTATCCAATTCAGGATGGATCAATAAGACTTGTTGCCAATAGCGCACAAATTGTTGATTATTTTTTGAATAATCCATCTGCGCTTTCATATACTCGTGCGTTGCATTAAAAGATGGCGCAATCAAAGCCTCTGCCAGTTTATTCAGAGTTTCCTTACGTTTATCCATTAAACGCTCATAAGGAGATTTCGCAACCGTTGCAGGTCGTGGCTGTACTATTTTTTTAATCGGTTTGGGCTGTTCTTCAACGCTATACCAATGAAAGCCTTTTGCATGCTCCTGAACAATATCTGCATGAAGCGACGTCCCGACCAACCCCCATACCAACAGCATCAACAGGCGACTCATAATTCACCTGCCTTTTTTTGCATTCTTCGGGTGACTTCATCAATGGACTTTTTAGGATCTTGAGATTTAATCTTTAGATCACCTGCAATCCCTGCCGCTTTATTAGGTATCCCATGACCAAAGGGATAAATAGGTGTTACAAAATCAACCCGCCCCAAATCCATTTTCTGCAGTTCTGCCACACTCATTCCTGCACAGGTTGGATGCTCTGCATCACCCAAACCACGGGCATTCACTTGTGTAAGACGGGCCTCTTGGATAATTCGGGCCATTTTGCTTGGAAAGACACAATAAGAGCGTTTATGTTCTAAACAAACCCCAGCCACTTTTTCACTACAATATTCGCCTAGATAATGAGCCACATAATTTAATTTAGCGCGCCCCAGCGCTTTATCTTCCTCACGACAATGAAGCAAATCAATGTCTTTTCCCCATCCTTTATCATGGCAACAATCAATAAGATCCAAGGGCCATATTTTGCATTGCACGGCTTGTCCGCCAAAAAGAGACGCATTCGGTTGTTGGCTTAATTCATGCCCCGCTTCTCCTACAACTGCTAAAGAAGAAACGCTTTGCCCAAAATCACTGTTTTGAGTTTGGGAATGCTCCGTGCACTCACCATCAGCGCAAAATAAGTCTTTAATGCATTCAATAGGGGCTTCACACACATTTTCCTGGCAACTGTACGTCTGCTTATACAAAGCACAAGTTTGCTCATCAAAACGCGCACATTCTGATGCTGTTTGGAAACACCCTTTGTTTTTCTGTGCGAGGCATTCATCAGCGGCAGCACTGGAACAAGAATACGTCAATTCTTTTGCCCAACACGCACGAGATATGGGAAGACCATCAATTACTTTAGGGGACTGAGTATCCGTGCATTTTTCTTTTTTGATTCGACACAGCGACCCCTTATTTTCAAAGCTCGTACAATGATTATCCCAATACTCTTGACTAATGTAGGGTTTGGAGTGTGCTGTGACCGTCAAAGCAACTTGAATGGGATAGACTCGTCCCCATCCTTTATTAATATAAAAGGTCAATAACCCATTATTCGCACACGTTGGAGTGCCAATTACCTGAACCCAATAAGCATTCGCACCATTATTTCGTATCGAATGAATGGTGACACTCATGCCATCACAAGGATGCTTCATTCGAATGGGATAAGGAACCGAGCCGCCCACAGCATTAGTGATTGCTCCAGTCACCAAATTTACGGTAATCACTCCGGTCCATTTTTTAGCAACATAAAACGAAAAATCAGCGCGTTGCACTACTTTTTCAGAAGCCACCAGGACCTTAAGGTTCTGGGAGCAAGTTTGATCGGGCAATGAACGAGAGCTGAAACATTGTTCTTCATGCGTCTTCATCGTGCAGAGAGGCTTTTGATTCGAGCATTGAATGCGATCATTGGATTGTCCATGCGTAATCGCATAACTTTCAGCCTGAATCAACTGGGATTGAGCCAATACGGAATTGGCTTGATTGAGTTCAAATTTGTTTGTTCCAAAATGATCAATAACGGTTTGAGCACCAGGATCATTTTTAATCGCCGCATTAGCCTGAGTTGATAAATCCGTTTGTTCCTTTTGAACCCCTTGATAATATCCTTCTTGTGCGGGATGCTCTGAATACTTTTCAAAAATCGCTTGAGGTTCAAACCCACGCATAGCCTCTTTGGGTTGGGCATTTAACGATTTAGCATACTTTTTAAAACCGTTAAAATCGGTCCCTGTTTGATTCGCAAAACAACCCATAGAAAGTAGTGCCATCAACACACCCCACTTAAGCATTAGCATTCTCCAAAAGAGCCTGCGCCACCTCATTGGCACTATCACCTTTCTGCGCTATGAGTTGTAAACTGTTTTTTATAGACGCATTGCCATACACCACATCATAAGTCTGTTCAGGACAAAGTAATTGCTGCCCACAAGAGCTAGGCCTTTTACTTACAACCAATGCAGGTACTGCAGTAATATGAAATTGTTCAAACCATAAAGGATCAACCGACACCCCATTAAATGCCCATTTGGATTCTTTTGCCTTAGCATGAAGCTTAGAAAACGCCGTAATGGTTTTTTTAAAATCCCCATCAATCAAACCATTAATCACTACTGGAATTTTATAAGAAGCTGCCTCATCGCTCAGTGAAAACAACAAAGATTCGGGCATGGAAAAAGAAACAAATAATACTGCTCCATCAACAGTTTGGCCTTTTTGAGCAACAGGAGTTCCATCGCGTGATTGCTCAATAATTTGATCAATCAAAGTCTTATTTTGGGCAATGGATTGATTGGATGCTGCATTCCAATGCGCCAACGTATCCTGGCTTACTGAATCGTGTGCTGTCTTCCCTGTTGCCGATGCCTCATTAAGAAAATCATTCACATTGGCATGACTTGCTGTGGCTAAAAACAGGCTACTTAAAAAAACTCCAAATGCATTCATGATTCATCCCCATCATTTAAAGAAAACAACAGTTTCTTTTCTTCCAAATCAAAAACCCAAAATTGTCTCCGTCACCTGGATAGGTGTGCCCTGCTTCCCAACTAATCACTGATTGCCCAAACGGATGACATTGACGCGCCTCAGGCAAGGTATTCACTAGCTGATAGCGATAACGATCTTTGGGCATAATGCTCGATGCATAGGTGTGACATACTGCAGGCCAATCTTGGCCTATTGAATCGCGTATCGCAGGTGTTGGTGGTCGATGCAATTTAAAATCAACGCGTTCGGCAAGTAAGGCTGCGGTACTTATGGGACTTGCCTGGTGTGCAACAAAACCCGTTAATGGATACGTAGAGCCTTGTGCACCCTGACACCAAAAAAGGCTGTTCACGGCGGTGCCTGCAAGTGCTTTACTCGCATCAAAGGCACAAGAAGCTCGTGCAGGAGGCGAAGTAAATAAAACAGCTTCAGGATTTAGAACAAAAGCCAGTTCGGAGTCATTCCAGGTGGGGTCTAACTCTGATGGA
This sequence comes from Legionella qingyii, assembly GCF_003990155.1. Lineage (NCBI taxonomy): Bacteria > Pseudomonadati > Pseudomonadota > Gammaproteobacteria > Legionellales > Legionellaceae > Legionella > Legionella qingyii. Next base: position 23,486 of record NZ_RZGX01000022.1, on the reverse strand, counting down.
TATAAGATGTCAAAATCTTCCGTTTCCATACACCCTAAGGACGTTAACACCTGCAGCCAATACACCAGAGGGTATTTGTACCAATGAACGTAATAGAACGCACCTCGCCCATCCACCTCTGGCATCTGGGAGCCGCCTAACCCTTTTTTTGTAACATTCAGCTGCACACCTAAATTGACCATGCACCAGGGTTTCGGTGTCACATCAACCAAAGCAGCAGGCTCCCAATAACCAGTGGTGACGCCTAAACGCTCGCCAATGGGCGTGGGGCATAAGCACAAAGGATTGCCTGGATTGTTTGTATCAGGATAACTGCTCTTAACCACCTCACTGCTGCCAATGGTGAGTGGAAACAAACAATTCCAGCAGACATCAGTAATTGGATTAACAAAGTGCCCTTTGCATTGAGACGCATAAACAAAGCTTGGCGAGCTCAATAAAAACAGCACCATGAATCGAGCAATCAACGTTTTTTTATTCATAGTACTTACTCCTATTTGCGTAACTCGTGTTGTCCAATTTCTTGAATACGCCAAACCAATCTCTTCTGGCTGACCACAGAAGGCACATGCTTTAAGTGAAAATAACTACTCAAGCGTCCTTCCAAATCAAAATATACCGAACCCAAAACTTCGGAAGCCGCCTTAACATCCCCTCCGGTTAAAATAAATTTAACCTGGTCAAAATGCGTGTAATGCGCTTTGACCCAAGCAAGTTGCTTTGGATCATCGGCATCGAAAAAAAACAGCGTTTTAGAAAAAGACACATGTTCAAAAGGATTAAGATGCGTCCCTTTCTTAGCAATCACCGTCCCATCATGGGCATAAAGCGTTTGGTTCACGACGATACTTGGATCTAATTCATGCGTTTGAGGAGTCGTTGTCGTGGGTAAATGAAGAGGCTTGGGTCTTCTTACGTGCTCCTCCACTCGCGCCACTATTTTTTGTTGATGCTGTTTCAAGGCGCCTGATTGTTCTAAGCGATGCAGCTTCGTCATGATGACCTCGCGGATGTCTTTCTCAACCACAGGAAAAAGCTGGCCGTAATTGCCTAAGTTTTTGGCATACACCGGAGCAACGTTCATTAAAATTGCCACAACCAACCCCGCTACGTTCTTCATAATGCACCCTGCTGGTCCAAGGTTGCGGCAATCACCTCATCCGTCACATCAAACCGTCCACTGGAAATCACTGTTGCAGTGATTAGGGTTACATGATGAGAAGCCCCATACTGTGATAAGACCTGAGGCAACAACGACGAATACTGCTTTAATATCTTTTTTTGTTCCTGTTCTGATAAGTTACTTTGACTCAATAAAACTGCAGGCTGATTAAGTAAGCGCTGCATATCCACGACAGCAATCAGTGTAGGCTTGTGCAAGCCCCATAACACCATGCCAGACAAGATTAGAACCGCTAGAATTAAGAGTTGAGCCTTATAATTACGCAGCATCGGCAAGCCCTCCTTCTACCAACACGTTTTTGGATAAATCATAATGTTTGTTAGCTACCAGCATCGCGGCATGAATGTATGAATACCCTTGCTCGATGTAATTCATTACTGCTTGATAATCACGTCCATCAGAAGACAATAAGACCTTCGTAAACGGATCAACAAAAAGCCGATGAAAGGAAGAAATGCCGTCTGCACGAACAAGAACTTGCGAAAATCCAGCATCCTTCGCTTTAGGAAAACCAGAAAGTAATTTAAATTCAAAATCAGAAAACGTGTTATGCTCCTGTTGGTGCTTGATGAGGGAGTCTCCATCTTGAAGAAAAATGAGTTTGATTGCCGAGTTTTCCCAAGCAGCACGTGCTTCAGGAAATGCGTAGTAATCATCAATACCTTGCGTGATTGTTACAAAGGACGCATTATGCCGCCGTCCAGTACGAAACCCTCGATTAATGAAATTCACTGCAATTTGATCACCAGAGAATAAAGACCAGGCCTCATCAATAATGCACATTTTTTGACGGCTGCGATCGGAATTAAACATCCGGCCTTGAAACTGAGACAAAATAGACAGCAATACCGGTGCACGAATGTGTTCATCGTCCTCAATTTCTTTTAAATCCACGACAATAATGCGGGCATCAGGCGCTAATTTAGAGGGTGCATTAAAAACAGTACCGTGCTCTGAATGAGTGCAATAGGGATCAAGATTTTTCGCCAGAATTTTCCCTGTAGGGTATTTTTCTCGGTCGTTTTGATGCAATTCCAAAAGCTTACTTTGAACGTTGTCAATTAACGTGGTTTGTTGATGTTCAGAAAACGCCTGCAGTATGGCCTCACGTAACGTCCCGCGATCATCATCACTGGCTCCATCCTTAGCGCACGCTAATAATTGAAACAAGGAAAGAATATGCTGTATTTCTTTGCCAATATTCGTGACATGAGTAAAGGGATTCATTGCCAAATTGGAGTATTCCAAATACACGCCACCTAAAGCATGGCATAACTTCTTATAACTTCCTCCAACATCGACAATAAAGAGATCCCCTCCGTTGAACAGCACGTTGAGCATCAGCATTTGTATAAAAAAACTCTTTCCCCCGCCTGAGGTGCCGGTCACAGAAATGTTGTAGTTTGTGCCTAGCTTCCCTGAGAACGGATCAATACAAGAAAATTGATTACGTAATGTCGGCAATAAAATACCCGATCCCGTCCCTGACCAATCTGACAAAAGTGGCATGTATTGAGTCGCATTCCATGAGGAAATAGGCCACATCATCGTGGGTAGTTGAAATCCTTTTTGGAGATGGTTCGTAAATAAAAAAGGCAATGTTGCCAAAAAATAAGGGGTTTGCATCCTGCGGCTTAACGCAAGCTTAATACCGTTATAAGAAAAACAAGTACGGGCTGCCTCCACATCTCGGGCATATTCAGCACGTCTGGAAAACAACACGACGTTATAGAGCATCTTACAAGAACGTGTCTTTCCTGAAGCCAAATCATCACGAAAATGACGCCATTCACGTGCTTTTCTTTCTGTCCCTGCCACATGCAACGCATAATCGCTCTTCGCTTTTTTATCCAAATCACTCGTTTTGCGATTCGCACGCCCTTGAGCTTTATTTTGTTCGGCAACCAGGTAGGTCACAGAAATAATGTGATTACAGGGAATGCTTTGCTCAGGATTAAAAATATTGGCGCTGTTATTAATATTATCCCAAAGATGGTATTCACCTGGTAAACCATCGATGGTCATCACGGAAGCCACCGTTTCAAAGGCCATTCCTTGATTATTAACCCCTTTAAAAAGTAAGCCTTCTTTGGCCACCTCTACATCAAAATCACGGCCAACCACCTGATGTTGAATGAGTGTTTTTGGATCATAAGAGGATATTTTTGGGTAAATATTATCGGGTTCATGAGCCAGATAAAAATGAAGTAAACGTAATAACTCTTCAGCATTACAGGTTCTAAAACCAATTTTGGCTGACATGAGCGAGGCTTCAAAGGCAATACGAAATTGAGCAAAGCAGGCTTTAGCGTCTTCCTCATTTTTTCCCTTGATTTTATCAACAACGATATAACATTCGGTTTGTGTAATTCGAGGATTGACATTGGTATTGGTTTTAAATCCATGAACTGCCGCCTCACCATAAAACGAACGCAGACTTTTACCCATCACACTTAATTGCTCAAAATCTGGATTCATGAACTGCTTTGAAAAAACATCCAGCTCAGGCCCCACTTGATTGTGTTTGACTAAGATGAGCTGCAAGGTAAATTCATCAGAAACCTTGGTTCTTAAAATTGAATCCAACTGCTCTGCAATTTTTTCATTCGCACCGGTTAACGGGGTAATGCGGTACAATAAGCCTGTATTCCAGCGATTAATAAATAAATGCGATTCCTCATCATAATATTGATAAGGAAGCTCCTTACAAAAAAGAGGATATTGGTGATCGCCTACATTTAAGGTATTTTGAGAAGACGATTCCTCTTCCCCGTCCACCAAATAATCATCAATTGAATTCCTAAAACCCTGGACGTATTTTTTTAGTGTTGCGAACATAGTTAATCCTAAAAAAGTTTCCGTTTCATTTATTTTGAATAGGCGCTGCAGCCTACACATTGCTCTTGTTGCACGTATTGCCCATCCGGTGTAAATCGCCGCGCATCCACCATCCGATTCACCTGCTCCATGCTTTGGCACCCACCACGCTCGACAAAGGGACAGCGAACATCTTGATGATCAAAAATGGATCGAGAACATCCCGTAAGTGCCACTGCCGAACAACAGAACAAAACAAGCCATGCCTTAACCATGTATGTCTCCTGTAGGATTAACTGTTGAAAAGAGGGGTTGATTAGACATCCCATTCTGATTTAAAAATTGCTGCGCGGTTTGCGTATCGGATTGGAACGTGGACTGTGGGGCTGAAGGCTCACGACTGCCACTCTCCCCTGCTTCACCGCCTGCTCGGCTAATGGTTGTGGTAATTGCAGCCTCATTTTGAGCCGATTGATTATCAATGGATCTACCCGATTCAAACGATTGGTGCGCCCTATCAATCCAAAAACCTTTGGTAAACATGATGGATACACGCCGCCCTGCACGCGCCACCACCAAAGGATGATAAATATCAGCGATTTTCATGATATAGTCGGAGATTTTATTGGCCGGATTACTCACCGCCCCTCCTGCTGCGGATTGCATCAACGTGGAAGCCTGACCATAAGTCGTAATGGTACCTGCGCCTGGATTAATAGTCTGCGCTGTATTGAGGTTTTTAAGCCCATCCCCAAAGCCTGCTAAAATTCCTGCAGCCGCACTGTATTCTAAAAGAGGTTTAGTTTTTAAAATGGATGTACCGCGTAAGTCTTGCATCGCATCCAGGTCATAAACCGCCCCATACACCTTTTGCTCAAAGCTTAAATTAGGTTTCGCACACGAGAGAGTTTCAAGGTGCATCACTACGGCATCATCGGACAAATCCCCATAAGTAGAGACAATAGCCAGACAACCGTTAAGGCGTGAATGGCGGTTATTGGGCATAATGCCATTAGAATCCAAGCGAATGAGTGCCGTTCCCATATTTTTAGCACCATTAATCCCAGCATCCCCTTTAGCTCCGCTCAGTAAAATGCCTTCAGCATGAGTTCCTGCCCAGACGTAATTATCCGGTGTGCGCTCTTCTTTTTGTTGACGGCGGTAATTAAAGTGAACTGTTTCAAGACCCGCTTTGCCATAATAGGCTTTTTCGTCTTGTATGCGTTGTTTATGACGTGCCTCGATTTCTTCACGTGTAGGCGGTCTTGCAGCCACTGCCGCTAAACTGGTTTGGGAGTTTTTAAGCAACGCCACCTGTAGTTTTCCGTTGATTTCCTTATTTTCAAGCGCAAGCTTCTCTAATTGTTTTTGCATGGCGTTTAATAAGGCTTGGTTCTCCGAAACCAAATCGTTTGATTTATTAGGTGTACTCTTTTTATTTTTTTCTACCACCGCTTTAAGTGCATCAATTTGGCGTTGTTGTTTTTCAAGTACCGCTTCATCACTTAATTTGCTAAAGGCACTGTCTAACACCCCATCAAACACCGGTTTTTTATTGGTAGGAAGTGTAGGTTGTGGCTTTGACGAATACAGATAGAATCCATAACACAATCCACCCAACAGCAAAAAAGCCAATCCATTACGAAGCTGCTCTATTTTGGCACTCTGATTAGGATTGGCTTTTTTATTCATTAACTTTTTAAACGATTTCATCATGACACGCTTCCTTATTACCCGATGTTGGATTGTTCACGGTAAATGCCATACAAATAGGCGGTTTGACTGGGCTGCAGCATTTTTTCGGACAACTCCATCGTCATCAATTTGGGGTGTTCGAATAATGTTGGTGTTAATTCCATGGGTTTATTGGATTGATTTTCAATGCGATACACATAGCCAGAAGACTCTTTGCCTCGGACTTGTTTCACCAGGGTTACTTTTAACTGCTTATGCAGCCGAAAGGTTGTGGGTTTTATGCCCACTTCTTGAAAACCGGAAGGTGTAGTTCCCTCCATAAGCGCCGTCATTAAATCACTTTGTTGGTATTGGATCTGCTCTTGCGCCTTTGCATAATCAAACCCTTTTAATTTTTTAGATACTAATTTAATGGTTTTACCTAAATCATCAGTCGGAGAAACGGTGGCTGAAAAATGATGATTGAGATTGGTGGTGAAATAAACGGTTAAGGGAATATGCGCTAAGGGCTTTAAAACCACAGCACCATCCAAATCATCCTCAGATTCTTTGCTTTGTTCTACGATAAAGGAGTGTTCAGGGAAGCTGACTTTAACAATGCGCTCTCCTTCTACATCAATGCGATTAAAATTAAGCGAAGACAAAGACAGCGTAAATCGCTCCCCTTCCTCAAATTTAAATGTGTCTACTGTATTGCCAGCATGCAATGAGGTAGTAAACACGCTACTTAACATGAAGAGTCGAAGTGCGTTCATTGACGGATCTCCTTAATCGCTTTAGGCCACATCATCCCGTTTGAATGAGCAAACTGGACTAAATAAATTTTCTTTTGTGGTTTCACTTCAAGACCATGACTGGTTCGATTTAACGTTCCGTCTACCTTGGCTTGCAGGGTGGATTCATCAATGTGAATGTTCTTTTCATAAAATACGGAACTAATGTTTTTTTCTTTCACAACGGCTGACTCTGAGTCCAGAATGTTTTTGAATGCCTCTTGATGAGATGCAGGAATTAAATGGGCTAGTGAGGCAAATCGGGCAGCAACTGTATCTGGATTGTAGGTTAATCGTAATTGAATGACCTTCTTAGTCATGTCTTTAATGTAAGAAGGAGAAAAAGAAGAATTACTTAAGAAGTACCCGTCCTCGGTACAAATGGGCAGCCAATGCGTTTCTTTATTATTAACGACATGAACGCAAAGCCCACCTAAAATTAACACAGCAAGAGTAGCAGTGACAGCCCAAGCCAATGTCAGATGAAGCAACACTTTATTTTTTGAAAGCACATTGTCACGAAATACACTGTTCATAAACTCACCCCACGTAGATTCGATGCGCGGAATTTGGGAATGACCTAAAAAGAGCTGTCGTCATCGCATGCGGTAAGGACCAATAAATTATTCCCAATAAAATTCGTAGGGGCAGCCCGCCATACTGAACATGCATGATCAAACTTAAAACAGCCCCAATTACAAAAAGCTGCGGCCCTAAACCCACCAGTAATCCGATACCCGTGAGCAAATACACGGGTAATCCTGTGGTCAAAGGAATCCCTGCAATGCGCGGTTCCTCTGACAACATAAAAGTGGAATAGTTATGCGACATAACTTAAGCCCCAATGCGTGAAAATCATAAGTAAAGGCAATCCAACAAACACCCAAGGACTTTTAGTCTTCATCCAGGTAACACCAGCCACGAGTGTTTCACCCGCATATAAATAACCAGGCAAATCCGAGTTTTTACCGAAGGTAGCGCTGACATCTCCTTTCATCGCACTTAAATAATTTTGACCTTCTGCATGCCCCGTGCTGGTAAGGCATAAAACAACAACCCAGCTTAAGACCAACAATGGGACTGACCACTGTATAAGTTCATGAAGCTTGATACTGCTTTTTCTGATTACTGCACTGACATTCATAATGCTCTCCTTTAGTTTGATGAACGTTGATTGAGTGAATCCAATTCGTGAATTGAATGATTTATTTTTTGTGCAAAAGGCCGTGTCATTTTTAATGAACCTCCGTTTTTGGGTAAAGAAATCCCCTGAGCCCCAATTTGTGCTCATTTTTTATTCTTTTTTATTTAATAATTCGCGGTTTTAAAATGAGTTCTTAAACATGAATATTTGAATTGCGCTCATTAAGTACTCCTCTTCTATTGGCTTATTTCTATCTGTCAATGCACTGTTTCATTCTCGATCGGATACATTAAAAACAACTGCTGCCTTCTTAATAATGAATAAGCATATATAGCTGCTTGTGCATGTTTATCAAAATCAAAGCCACCTATGTTTAGAGCTGCCTGCTGCAAACAGGAAATACAACTCTCTAAAATATCAAATACTTCTTGCTCTACATTCATAATGGATTATTTTGATAAGTAATATGGTTATTGAACCATCATTTAAATAAAGGTGCATTCACCTAGGTGCAAGGATAAGAAAAAAGTGAAATTTTTTTTTAGAATGAATAGGCTAATTAAAATAACTATTGAAATCGTAGGTAATTATCAAATATTTCATCAATTTTACATAGTCGGTAAAGAGTTGTTCTAGGTTAGACTCATGCAATGCCATATCCTTTAACCAGTTAAAAAAATCCTCTCCTTTTAACAAGTTATGCTCCTCTCTAAATTGTTCGACTTGATATATAAGCTCGTATTCTGTAATTGTGTACGCTTGTTGATCAAGAAGAGACAGTAAGTATTGATAATGGAGCCTATTCTTTTTTGTTTCAGGAATTGATAGTAATTTAAGAATATTTTCCGCCCTCTGTAGAGAAGACGAACCTTCTATCTGCTCATGCGCCGGAGCACGCAACCAAACAGGAGACAAGGTAGACTCAATTAATTTTTTTTCAAAAAGAGTAAACTCTCTTTTTTTTCTATTTAAATCAAAAACCGTAGAAGGAATGTGTTGTTGGCTTAAAGAAAACAATAACGACTTTGCATCCTCTTTTTTTGCGTCTATATAATGAGATTTAATCAAATGATAAAGATCTTCTGGCACGTATTGAGCGATTTTCTCCCAAGTTCTTTCAGCATAAAAAATGGAGCGTATTGAATTTAAAATAGTTTCATTATTAATACTATTTAGTCGTTTAAGCGTTATGCGGATATTGATTAAAGGAATAGTTTGCACGTTATTGAATTTAGAATAAGCAATAGCCACCTCATCGTCACCCTCTACTTCTTCATTCTTATACATCTCATATATACGTCCATGTCCCCTCATCCCAAACGAATTCAGCTCCGCTGCTCTCAAAGCACCCATTGAAGCTGCCCCCCAAACCTCAATACCGTAGTCTAATGCTGTTAATATTTCTTTATGCCACACAGAAGGAACCCAGGAAAAATTTCCATCGATGATAACTATCCGTTTATACCCTGATTTTATTGCTTTAAGTACATCTCCCTTTTTGATTGAAGGGAAATACGCCGCATCGGGAAGTAGATGCATCGCCTCTTGATGGGTTAACGAAGTTTCTAAAAAAACTACGGTTTCATACATGACTTATCAAATCCATAGAAATTAGTTTTACTTTTAAAATGCATATTTCTTTGTCATAGTATTTATAAACTAAAATATCCTGATTGTTTCCTTTAATTTTTTCAAACAGAACCGAAAGTGCATCTTCTATTGTCTTTACCGAATAATTAGGCAACTCAGAAAAATTATTTTTATCTTTGACGACAGGAAATTCACTAGTTTTAAAATCATACTTTGTATGAATCAAGTCATCACGGGAACCTGCTATTGTAGTTACTCGCGATTGAATAGCCTCAGTCAGTGCACGATTTAAAGCTATTTGTTTATCGAGATGACATCCGCCACCTTTGAATAGAATTTGATTTTCAAAAGGATTTTTTGATTTAACACATACATCAAACGAAGGAATTTCATAAATATTTTCATGAAAGTAAATATGACAATCAAATTTTTTTGTTATATTTTTGACCACTTCGCCATTAACAAAAGCAGTATCAGATATCTTTAGAGCATCTTGTCGTTCTATTACCTCTAGAATTCCGTGTAAAAGAGCCTCGTTATAGTTATTCCCCCCAGCAAGTCCAGTTGTATCAGGAGAGTAAATCAATACTTCTGGCAAATAAGAATTTAGTGAGAACTCAGCAAAAGGCACGAGAATGGATTTTTCTGCAAATATTAGTTCAGCTTGTACCCAATTCATTGGCCGTGATGAATCATTAAAGTGTACAGACTTTGAAAGATCGTTTAGTGGTATAAAAATAGCTTTTTCTTGATCTAGGTCAAGCTCTGACTTATTAGTCACTTGAGGGATTAATTCTTCGGCAAAATATACTTCAATGGACTCCATCAATGCCGAGCACTGAGCTGCTTCTTTTGTTAATCCTTTTCCCTGACTCGTGGTTAACGATTTTGCTCTAGGCCTTATCGCAGTATAGACAGGTAGAGCAGTGTAATCTAAATGGGTTAAATCAGCTAACCGTGTAATTCCCGCCAGTTTCTTGAGAGAAGTCAATACGCCTAGTGTTTCGCAGTAATTGCGAGCTCTTAAAGACGTTTCTTGATGCTCAAAAATCATTTAAAAAGCCTTTCATTAAGATAATAGGCATCAACACCTAAGTTTCTCAGTTCTGATACAAACAATTTACTTCGATATCCTGATGCACAATAAAATACCAACTTCTTATCTTTATAGGATAAGAAAAATGAATAATCAGTATTCTCTTTAACAGGAAAAAATAGATCATCTTCTAACTTAGTAATCTCTCGTTCTTCTTTTTGCCTTATATCAACTAGAAAATGCTTGGTTCTATCAAGTTGCCCCAGGGTAATTCCATAATCAGCGCCTTGATTCTGTAGATAATTTAAGCTTATTTTTCTTTGTTTACATGCAAAACAGTTATTATTTTGCTTTATAGGCATGGAAGAAATATTGAAGTTTTTTGCATCTATTATTCGTATTTGTGGTACTTTCTCATTCTCTATATTGAGTAAATAATTTAATGCCAGATTAGCAGCCATTGTTCCTGCCATTCCTGTCACAGTGCCTAACACACCCGCTTCCGAACAATTAGGTATTACACCTATAGGTGGTGGATTGGGATATAGACAACGATAACAAAGGTGCTTTGTATCAAATAAAGCAAGCTGAATGATATTGACCAAAATACTACAGCTGATAAATACTTTATTCTTTAAAACACAAATATCGTTAATAAGGTATCTTGTTTCAAAATTATCTGTTCCGTCAATAATCAAGTCGATATCAGATACTAAGGAATATCCTAAATCCACATCAAACCTTTTAGTGTGAGCCTCTATAACAATATTTTTATTAATTTTACTTAAAACATCCCTCGCCTTTTCTGCCTTATAGAACCCTATATCGCATTCATTAAATAAGATCTGTCTATGCAAATTAGAAAGGTCTACTTTATCATCGTCGACAAGAATTAACTTTCCAACACCAGCTGCGGCAAGATACTGAGCTACCGGACTGCCTATCCCGCCGAGTCCAACGATCATAATTGCTGTGTTATTTATTATTTTTTGACCCTGCTCTCCAATAACGGAAATTTGACGTTTGTATCTATCCACTCACCTACCCCCCTGAAATAGAAGTCACAATACACACTTCATCATTTGGGTTAAGAATAATGTCTTTAATGGATGAGATCTGTTCTGAGTTAACGAATACGGAAATGTATCCCTTTGAACAACCAGAGTCGTCAAACATCTTTTCAAAATTTTCTTTATAAAATTCTGCTAATACTTGTTGCAAATTTGATTTACTAGAAACCAATTGGATTTGTTTTCTATCTGAATTAAACTCTATTAATTGATATTCATGCATTCTCATAACCTGTAGATTTTTGTATAAACGACATATATAATTTACTCATATTTTTAACAATTGTGACGAAAATATGAACGAACAACTGTTTAAAGACCTTACTAAAAACTCATCAGCAGCCAAAATGAGGCTATAATCGGTTTTTAGAATTAATATATTTCTACAATATCTTGCTCTGCAAGAAAGCTACCTGCTTTATTTATTTCAGTAATAGAGTCATCCCAACAAATCACCATCGCTGACTTAGACATATGCGCCATTTGCTCACTGATATCATCAGGCCTAACAAAAAGTATCCACTCGTTTTGTACAGAAAGTTCTGGCTTATGAATTCTTTTTATAACACCGTTCTTTCTAGGAAAATAACCACAAATGTAATGACTTTCATTCTTTACCAAGCGAGGAGGCTCAACCTCACAAACAATACAACATAAAATTGTTTCAAGACTTATGGAATATTTCTTCTGGTATAACTTATTTAGACCAATACCTGGAGGTCTAGCATTTGTTTCAATAAAGTGAATACAACCATCCTCACTCATGAAAAACTCAGTGTGAAGCACCCCATTATTGAATTCTAATAACTGGCAAATCTTAACTGAAGCATCCAAAATTAATTGTCGCTGATGCTCATCTAAAATATTCAGACTAAATATAGGCAAATTTTTGCTGACCATTAAATGATTTGGATGCGTATATTTTCTAGCTTCTACAAATAATATATCTCCATCAAATACTGCCAATTCTGAATGGTATAAATCATCTGCAATATAAGCTTGAGCAATATATTTTTCCTCATCCTCTTTTTTATTGGTCAAAAAATCACAAAAATCCTTCTCGGTTTTAATATGATATGTCTCATAAGAACCAGATGAATTAATAGGTTTAATAAATATCTCTTGATTACCTATCCTTTCTTTGATTGATTTTAGGTTTGAAGATTCAATCAATGTAGTTGTTTTAGGATATAAAAATAAACCATCCAATTTTTGATACATAAGATTTTTATGACTTAATAGCATCGATGTATTCAAACCCATGCCTGCAATATTTTGTTTTTCCCTGACTTTTGCTACATCAACAAACATATCTTCCGAAAAACAGACAATATAATCAGGGCGAATCGAATCACAAATAGCGAGCAGATCTTTAAATGAAAATGAGCTTACTAATACATTTTCTCTGTCCTTAACAAACTTAGATGCATCTTTAATCAAAAAAATGGGGGAAATTCCTAGCTGAACGAGTAGATCACAATCAATTAGTTCATAATCCTGGAGGGGATCAATGCATAACAGTTTCTTTATTTTCATTGTATTTAATACCAAAGCATCCTACTAAAAATGTTGTTTTCGAAGGGAACTGATCCACTGAATAACCAAGTTTATCTGTTACTTCTAAAAACCGAGAATCGTAAGAAAAAATTGTCTCTCTAGGCAATTTAAATAGGTTATTAGTCACTTGATTATTTTTTTCGTGAAAAAGTGTTAAATCCAGATTAGTAGCACTTTCAAAAAACGGGGTACTCTTGAAATGACCTAACTTCTTTATATGATCCGCATATTGCAAATAAGTATCGTATATTAATTCACAGCGTTGTGGTTTATTTGAAAATGATGTTGGTTTAAAAGCCATCTCTTCTTTGAGTATTGAATAAAAAACAGGATTGTTTTTATTTTTATCAAAATGTACTGGCTCCATAACAAAGGGAGTGTATTTGGATTTATATATATCGCGATACACCTCAACAATGAAATCTAAAGGTAACAAATCATCACCAACAGCTAAACCGTATCCAGGAACTTGGCCAGTTCCTATAGTAATCAATTGACTAATCGCATTATTAGTGAATTCATTTTGAGATATTTCAGGATTATTTGCACGAACATAAGCCATTAGATAATTATAAAAAGGCAGATTTGCATAATATCCTGTCTGATTGGAATCAAACTCCATCACCAAGCTCAAAAGAGCAGGTAATTTATTCTCTTTTATTAAGGTTACAATTTCAGAGGGAAATACCAATAACCTTGAACGCCAGTTACAATTAGCCGCATTGCATAAGCTTTTGAAGGTTAAATAATGATTTCCAAGATCATCTGGAACAGGAATATCTGCCTTAAAGTATTTTTCTAAATTAGCATGAGGCCTTGCATCTGCCACTGGACACAATAAGAATGTATTCCTTGCACCTGATGAAATCTGCAATATATCTGTGGGATGATGGGTATTTGAAACATTATAAAGTGAACTAACACTTAAAAAATCGCCCTCTCTATAGACTTGGTGTGTACTCGACTTCCCTTTAAATTCAATAAACATTTCAAGATTTTTTTCTAAAACCATTGAAAAAGGAACTGAAGGTAGCTTCCCACCAGTATTAGGTAAATAGAAATGGTGTTCATCTGCAATTATTTGCCCATACTGATATTCAAGCACAGTAAAAAGCATATTTTGAATACCGTCGATGGTTTCTAATACTTCATAGAGGCGCTTGTTAATCCGAGCTATATCCGTTTTTACCTTATCCCACGATAATTCACTCATATGGCATCAATATAAAATCCTATTATTTAACGGAATCATACAAGAGAACAATAACGTATTCAATAAACGTGTATTTCATGTAATAAAATTTATTGGTAAAAACAGTTATTTTTATTGCATTAATGCGTTTCAAGTTATAAATTATGTCACATGGAATGCGTTTTAAATAAAAACGGAGTTTTAAATGACAATCGACCATGTGGATAATCAAATCATAAAAATGATAGTCAACGGCTGCCATGTGAATGACATTGCTGAAGATACAAAGAAGTCAAAAAGGTACATTCTTTATCGACTTAGTGACCTAAAAACAAGTTTTAATTGTAAAACCACCCCTCAGTTAATTTATATGCTGACCACATCGGGGTTAATTAAGTAATTTTTTTTCACATGGATGTATTATGAATAATTCGATTTATTATTTAGGCTTTAACAAGCTTCTTTCATTAACAAAATGCCCTAAAGAAGCTCTTCTCTTAGATAAAATAATCTTTCATCATCAAGGCACTCTTTTAAAGCGTGAGAATAGATTATGGTTTACAAAAAAAATTCCTGAACTTGCAGCAGAGCTTGGGTTTAGTGAAAGCAGAATATATATTTATCTAAAGAATTTAGAAGAAAACGGCTTCATTATCAGAAAGCGATTTAAATATTACGGTGTACCTCGTTCCTTTATTGCCATTACAGAAACGCTTCAAAAAAAATTACAACTGATCCCCAAAGAGCCCCAAAACACTATAGAGATAAAAGAAAAGGAGTTTGTTCCTGAGCCGGATATAAACGAGAGAATGGATTATCTTGTTTCAACAGATATCATTAATAAAGAAAATAATAGAGTAATTAATAATATTACCATTTCTCATTCAGATACTAAATTACCACTAAACGAGCTCAATATTGCTAAAGGGATGTTATTGAATGTCCAAAAGCAACACGGAATAAAAATATCTTCACCACAAAAAGTCTTGGATGAAGTTGTATTTTCATTAACTAACCAAGAACAATTTCAAAATGTTGGCACTTTTCAACACAAAATTAATATCATTTCTCAACTTCTTCGCTCAAATCGCTGGAGAACACCCAAAGGATTTAATCAATATTCTCCGGAAGGGAAACGTTACAAAGAAGAGCAAGATCAGGAAAATGCTATTCGACTGCTATTAAAGAAAGAGGAATGTGCTTACTCTGGATTAGATGAGATTGCTACAAATAAACGTTTATCCAATGTTTATGAATTAGCCGATCCCCCATGTACTAACATGAAATTACAAAAGTCACTTCAAATTCAACAAAGTCTTATAAATGGCATTAAAAAGGATATCAAAACAATAAAAAACCCTAATATATTGAAAAATTTTCTAACCATATTAGTTCAAGAAGAAACAAAGTTATCCAAATTACAGGCTGAATTATCATTACAATAGATTATGCCATTCCTTTGATCGCTTCGACCGACGTTTTTTGTATACTATTCTCAATCGTTTTAGAACAAAACCAGAGAATGAGCGCACCAAAGATGGCATAAAGACCTAGCTGGGTAAATGCGCTCATATAATGTTCATTGCTAACAAGTGGATTTAATGATTCAGATTGAGTCATTAAATTAGAAAAATAATTGGATAATGTGGCTGCTATTCCTGAAGCCATCATCCATATCCCCATCATAAGCCCTTGCAGTTTTTCTGGCGCAAGACTTCCTATCATCGCGTAACCAACTGGAGCAATAAGCAACTCCCCTATCGCTTGAAGAAGATAATGCGCGATAATCCAAACCATACTAGTTAATCCCTCAGTGCCACAATTCATTATGCCAATAGTCAATGTCAAAAAAGACATTGCAATAAATACTAAGGAACACATAAATTGTTTAGATATCGAAATGGTGATTTGTTTCTTTCTTAGTTTATCAAATAGAGTGATTGCTATGGGTGAGCCGATAATTACAAAAATTGAATTTAAATTCATTAACCATTGCGGAGGAATATAATTAGAAGCTATATAAATATTCACATTATACTTCAGAAACTGAGTAACCCCCATAGGCCCTACAAAATAGAGCATCCAAAATACAATTGAACTTCCCGTTAAAAATACAAAAGAATAAATTTTTTTCCGTGCATTATGCGTACTTAAACTACGTCCAAGTAATGTGATATAGAATAAAGCCGCAGCACCAATAAAGAGTATGAGGCCATTTGCTAACCAAGAACAATAAAACCCTGCCAGAAGGATAGGTATAATAAGTATGATTAATGCCAGCCCTAGTCGACCCCTCTTTAACTCATCCATGGTATTTACTTTATTTTTTGCGAAATATCTCCACGACTTAATAATGAAAAACACTGTAATTAGATTAATCAAATTACTTACTTCAAATAAACGATCGTATCTATCGTGAATATCAATAAACCCGCTCATAACATAACCGGAGAGAAATCCTATATTCATCGCACTGTAATTATGAAAAAATGCTTTTTCTCTTAATTCATTTTCGTGACCTGTAAATTGTTGGGTAATAAGGCAGTTAATACATGTAGATCCTAAACCACACCCTATAAGAAACAAGCTTAACCCTAGATACACAAAAGAATCCGAAAAATTAAGCACTATTAAACCTAAAGTTTGTATGAGTGTTGAAATAGCAAATAGCAATCGATTATTTAAAAATCTATCTCCAATATAACCAGAAACAAAATGCAGAATAAAATTCGAGGCAAGAAAAAAACCTACAATTCCATTAGATTCTGTTTGGCTCAACCCAATTCTTTTAGTTAAGTAAAGCGACAACGATGAAAATAAGATAGCGAAACTAAATGTTGTTATTCCGTTTAGCCAATGTAAATATGCTATCCCTTTAGAAACCCTCTTTCCAACATCCATTTAACGTCCTAACACTCTATTATTGTAAGCCCACCCATGCTATTTAATTTTGTAGGAAGAAAGTTGCTTAACAAATTTATAGTGACGAATAATATCGCAATCAAAAGTAAGTAATTATATGAGAAAAAGCAATAAACAACATCAATTAAATGCAGCAAAAACAATTCGATGTTATAACTTAATAGCCAAATCACCATAGATCATTTAACCATAATCCTGCAAACGTCACATTTCCCTCTATACGTCACATTAAAATCCCGCAAATGTCACAAATCCATCCTGCTTATGTCACTTACCCCCCTGTAAATGTCACATCAAATCCCGTAAACGACACCTTTCAACTAAAAAAAACTTTTAAAAACAATTAGTTGAATTGGGTTAAACAATTTAAACTACTTAAACAAAAAAACAAACTGTTAGTTGTTGATTTTATATTGCATATAACATGCAAATGCATATATTATGTTTTTACATAACCTACTTAATAGTAACAATATGGCAAAAGTTATTGTAAATGCAACCCACAAAGGTGGGGAGGGAAAGACAACAAATTCAATTGTACTGGCTGAGTATTTGGCACTAATACAAAACAGAAAAGTATTATCAATGGATCTAGATCCACAGGCTAATTTTTCTGGCCGGTATCTTCAGATGACTTATGATCCAGCTTATCAAGGAGGAAAAATCCCCCCTTTGCATCCAGATTATGAGCCTGACATTGATACAGACTGGGATGGTAGAAGTGGCATTGCAAATATATTCTATGGCGAAGGAGTTATCCCCTACCCTACTCAAATTAATAATCTTGAAATTGCACCTGCACACTCAATTAAATTACAAGAAGCAGAAGCAGTCACGAAAAATGAAGTTAAAGAAAAAGTACATTTGCAAATTAAAAAATTTGTAGAAGATCCTGAGGTACAAAAAGCATATGATGTGATTATTATTGATACACCGCCATCAAAAGGACCTTTAACAATTTCAGCAATAAAAGCTGCCACTCATTTAGTTATTCCAGCACAAATGGAGCAATTTTCTATTGAGGGAATTTATGGGATGTTGCAACTTTGGAAACAGGAAACGTACGCAAGATCCAAAGATAACCCCATTGAATTGATCGGAATTTTACCTAATCAAGTACGAAATATTAACATTCATAAGCATTTTCTAAACGATCTCAGAAATAAGGAATTTACCTCTAAATATGTTATTCCTCATGAGATAAAGAAAAGATCTGTCTATACAGAAATACTTGCTGAAAATGCAAATCCTAAAAGTATTTTCGAGCTTTCAGAAAATAGTATAGAACGAATTGAGTATGAAAATGTATGTCAATATATAACGAATAAGGTATTTAACAATGGCTAAGAGAAAAGTATTTTCTATAGGAAGTTCTTTATCAGATGGATTAGAACAGACTTTTGCTGCAGCTCAAAATTACTCAAATCAATTACGTATTGATGTTATTCCATTAAGTAAAATAGAGGTTGATCCTGATAATCCAAGGACATTAACGATCTCAATGAACGATCTGCTCCATGGAATTTCTGACAACGATCCTTTATTGGAAATAAAAACTACAGAAAAAGAAGAATTACGATCATTGGCAAATTCAATAAATGAGCATGGCATTCTAAATCCGGTCATAGTGTATGAATCAAATGCAAGTTATCGTCTAATTGCTGGTGAACGTCGAACATTAGCCTCTATTTTAATTGGCAAGACAGATATACAAGCCAAAATAATAGATAAAAAACCTGATGAGCTTAAAATTAGATTATTGCAATGGGTGGAAAATTCCGAACGGACAGACCTTTCCTTGCACGATAGACTTCTTAATTTTGAAATGATTGTAAACGCTTATGCGAAAGCATCAAATTTTAATATCAATGATATAAGGCCTGTAGATATTAGTAATTTAATAGGCTGTTCAAAACCTCATGCTTCAAATTTAAAGTTACTTTTGGCTGCAGATCAAGATATTAGAAAGATAATCGCTGAAAATAAGATCTCTAATATTGAGAAGATAGCTATATTGTGTCAAATCAAAGATTTAAATCTTAGAAATAAGGCGATACAGGACGCTATAAATGGAGCAACACTTGTTGATTTAAAAAAATATCTTGAAATAAATTTTGAAATAAATCACCAACATGAACATGTCATGGTTTCCTCTTATGTAAGAGGAAAAAAAATTAGTTTGGGTTCAATAAATAATATTAATGCAGCAAAGAAAATATTCTGTATTTTATTAGATCATGTTGAAGATAGAATGTTAAAAACAAATCTATCCAAAGTTAATATGGATAATCCAAGAGATATTTCTAGAGCACTAAAAACTATTATTTCAAGTTTGGAACAAGTTAATGATTAAGATAGATACAAAAAACACTAAAGCTAGGATAAGTTACTTTATTTCTGAACTAATCTTATCAGACTTAAAAAACGATATGATAAAGAGCGGATATGATTTAAAAGGCAAGAGTAAATGGATTTGTGAGGCAGTACTTGAGTTGTTAAATATGAATAATTATAAAGAACTTGTCATGTTAAGTGATCAAATGCAGGGGTTTGAAAAATTAGACTACATCTCTGTAGATAGATCTTTTAAAACATTAATTAGTGATGCTGTAATTAATATAAGAACAGACTACCCTTCTCTTGAAGGTGTTCAAAGTAAGATATTGAGAACAGCTATTTTACAAAGATTAATTAAGTCTTAATTTTTACTTTTGAAATAAGAATTTATAGATTTCTAGTTATGTTAAGAAAGCAAATGTGACGTTTGCAGGAAAAAGTTAAGTGACTTAACTTTATGTTTAAAGCAGCTCAATTTTTATAACATACATAATAAATTGCCATGCTTGCTAGATAAGACTAATTAATTTTATCTTCTAGTTGGCTCAGTGGCATAGGTAGATTAAGGCAAATTATTTAAATGTGACACTTACGGGAGAAAGTTAAGTCACTTAACTTTCCTATTAGACCGATGAATTTAAATTTTAAGAAGATTTGACGAAATGTGACGTTTGCAGGAAAAAGTTAAGCCACTTAACTTTTCTTGAGCTGAAGTCTACAAAGGACTTGGAATGACAATAACAACAATAAATAAAGAGAAATTTGAGTTAAAGAAACATATAGCAACAATCCACTGTCATGGGAAGATAACTTTACTACAGAGAAAAATTGCTAATGCTTTATTATTTCATGCATATCATAATTTGATGACACAAGATGATCATGTAATCCAAATTTCCGAACTAACAAAGCTTGTCGGATTCGATAGTAATGATCATCGAAAAGTTAAGGATGCTTTATTAAAACTTTTATCAACTGTAATTGAGTGGAATGTTATTGACGAGCTATCAGAGGATAGTGAAACATGGAACGCAAGTTCAATTATTTCTGATGTATCAATTAGAGGTTCTATATGTAGATACTCATATAGTAATAAAATGAGAAAATTATTATATCATCCAGTGCGATACGGTAAAATTGATCTTAATATCCAGACAAAATTTCAATCAAGTTATGGATTAACCCTATATGAGAATTGTAATAGATATAAATCCATTGGAAATACGCCTTGGTTTGATCTTGAAACATTTAGAAAGTTAATGGGTGTTGAAGATGGATTGTATAAAATATTTAGGGATTTGAATCATAGAGTCATAAAAAAGGCGGTAGATGAAGTTAATCAATATACATTAATGTCAGTAGAACCTGAATTTAGGAAGCTTAATCGCCAAGTTGTGTCGATTAGATTTCTTATAAGAAACAAACAACAACAAAATGCAATCTTAGGTCAAGATACATTTAATGATTTAGTAGAGAAGTTAAAACAAAAATTTGGCTTTTCATCAAAACAAGTTGATGAAGTGCTTAAGCAATTTGATAAATCTTACATAGAAGAAAAAATCAATTTAATAACTAGTAGCGAACCATATAAAAATGGTGCGATTAGAAACTTATCAAAATATTTAATGGCAGCATTAAAAGATGATTACCAGTCACCGGTAAGTTCAAAAGAACATATAGTTAATCCCAAAAAGGATGAGATCGCTAGTAAAAAAAATATAGAAGAATACGATCTGTTTAAGCGCAAGCATATTGAGACTATGTTCAACAACTTATCCGAATTTGAAAAGAACAACGTAGTTCAGCAGTTTCAAGCAAAGATAAAAAAGACGGTCTATTATTCGTTATTTGAAAAAAATGGAATGGAAAACGTGCTTATCAGAGATAGGTTTTATCTTTTTCTAAAAGAAGTGATGCAAAATACAGAAATGCCTTCGATTGAAATGTTCCTACAGCAAAAGGAGGAATTAAATATGGAAGAGGTCGTTGAGTAAATATTGTTCACTTGATGTATTCTAAAAACTCAGAAAGATTCAAATTGTCTTTGAAACTAACCATAAAGATAAAGCTATTTACGTACGTGAGAATGAGAAATAAAGGTTAAGTTAGTAGCTGTCGCAATGATATGGACTCTCCTTTTCTTTTTGTTTTTACACAAAAACAGTTTGGCTCATCTAATAGCCGTTTAAAAGGGAGGATGAGTCCATATCATTGCGACAGCGACAAGTTATTCACATTTTCTGTTGATAACTCTGTGGGATAACAGTGGAGTTGCGATATGGAATATACGAAACAGATATTGGCAATGTTAAGAGAAGGGGACTTTGCGCATCCTAGTGAAATTGAAGCAATCGAGGTTTCTTTATCACCTATTGCTAAAAACAGCGAAAATCGTTTACTTAATGTTGGATGTGGATTAGGTGGAACTGCTCATTATGTACAAAAAAAAGGATAGGGTATAGTTACAGGCGTTGATATCGATAGAAATCTTATTGATCTTGATCGCGCAAAGACGAGCTATCCTGACGTTAAATTTATATGCGAAGATATTTTGAGCAGCACAAAGCTTTCTCACAAATCATTTCAATGCATTTATAGCTGCAGTGCCTTTTTTTGTTTTGAATCTAAAGAAATTGCGTTAAAAAAATTATGACAGCATTCAGATTCTCACGGGACACTCGTTTTAATCCAATTTATTTACCTGAAATAAAGAAGCAGCTCTCTGCAACTGGATGGACATTTAAAGAAAGTGTTGATCTCAGCGAGCACTTTATTCACTGGTATACAATTTTATTAGATTCTTTTGAACAAAAGCGTGAGCAGGTTAAGCAGCAATTTGGTCAACAAGCTTGGGATATTCTGTATTCAGGATACAAGCAATTATTGCTGGGTCTAAATACAAAAAAAATCGGTGGTATTGTGGTGTATGCAAGCCTGAATCACACTTAACTTATTTCAACCACTGATATTTTCTAAAAGGAGCGAGGCTACTTTAGAGACTTATGCTTGGTTTATGTATGCATTCAATGCTTATTATTTGATGTTTTTATCCGTAATATTTTTTCTATAGAAGAAACAACGAACTATCTTATAATGACGCCTATTTTTTCCTTCATGGTATCTTATGTATCGAATTTTAGTTTTATTGTGCTGTATCTCTCTAAGTTATGCTCAGACTCCAGGCTCTTTTTCACAATCCAAGAAAATTGCGGCACAATTATTTAAGAAACACCCACATACCATATATTGCCAATGCAGTTATGAAGAAAAAGAAGTTAATCTAGCCAGTTGCGGCATGCTAGCTGCTGATTCAATCAAACGAGCACATCGTATTGAGTGGGAGCATATTATGGCTGCCGAGCATTTTGGGCGGCAATTTGCGTGTTGGCGAGAACCAATGTGCGAGGATAAACAGGGAAAACCCTATAAAGGGCGACGATGTTGTGAAAAAATCGATGAACAATTTCGCCATGTGGAAGCCGAACTTTATAACTTATGGCCAGAAGTAGGGGTGGTGAATCAAGCCCGTTCGAACTATCGATTTAGCGTGTTGCCTACACAACCCGATTATCTAGGATGTCCCATGAAAATTGATAAAAAATTGCGGCGTGCTGAGCCGCCTGATTCTGCCAAAGGAGTGGTGGCACGCGCTTATTTATTTATGGCGAATCATTATGGCTTATCCTTAAGCTCATCGCAAAGACAATTGTTTATGGTCTGGAATAAAACATTTCCTCCAAGTTCTTGGGAAAAACAATGGGCATTGCACGTTGCTTCAATTGAAGGATATGAAAATCCTTACATTATAAATTGGCATGAAAATGTATCGCTTAGGATGGTTTCTCAATAAGAAAAATCACTTTGGTGGTTTCTTTTTCTATCACTAGTACCATCCTGCGATAAAAAGATTGATTATGTAAATAATGAACAAAAAAATTTCCCCTTTAGTAACTCAAATTATTTTGAGCTGTATTTCAATTTACTGAATCAAAAAAAACGTACAAATTCTCTTTATGATTAGTTCACGAGACTATTCTCATTAATTTCGATTGCGTATTCCGGAGGACTTGATCACTAATTCCGTTAGTCATTTGATCACCGATTCCGGAGTATTTGATCACTTCAACGCCTCACGCAGTGGATTATCTTTTAAAGGGGTTTAGTCTGTAA
>NZ_RZGX01000021.1:0-68655 GCF_003990155.1 Legionella qingyii | reverse complement strand
TTGCTGGAAGAGGACAAATCCTCTCAGGATGGTATTGCTTTAAAAAGAATGAAAGCTGCTCTTTCTACTCAATACTTAAGAAAAGTGATTGGTTTTTAAACTTTGATGAAATCGCCCTGTAAACAGGGGTGATTTACATTTCTCTTAATTTTTCCTTAATTATTTCGAGGTATATTAGGCAACAATGACACGTGGAGAGGCCTTCAGGCATGCTAAGCTATAAAGATATTATTGCCTTGGTAAGTAAAGCGGCTCAAGAAACCAGAGATCTTGTTGTTTCTGCTTCAGATAAAACAGCTAATTTAGTTATAAAAGCATCTGAGAATACTCGTAAATTAATTCTACAACCCGCTGATAAAACAAGAATTCAACTTGAAGAAAAACTCCTTCAGAAGGACAAGTTTTTAAAGAATCAAAATAAAGCCAGTGCCTCTTCTATACTGTCTTCTGCATTAGTGCAAAATACTCCGCTTCAATCCAATAGTTTTTCTCTTGAAACATTATTCTCTTTTGTAATCCATGAAATTAACAAAAGTGATAAAGATCGAAGGCAGCATTTGAAAGCTATGTTTCTGAAAGCTATTTTGAGCAAAAATATAGCACTCTTTAAAGAGCTCATGATAGAGATCGCTCTTTATGATATTTCATATTTTGAACACCATACTAATCTTTTGGATTTGCATAATAAAGCCCCTCTCGCTATATTGAACTCCCCTGTTTTGGGGCTCGTTCAAAAAGAGCTCGCTAAAGAAGAAGTGAAGCCATTAATTTCTCTATTATTAAATGTATTTCAATCAATACCCGAATCATCAAATGATAAATCAGGTATTTGCCTCAGCATGCGTGCAAAGAAAGAATTACTTCCAAGACTTCTGGAGCAGACTGAAGTCCAAGTCAGAATGTCTGTACTTTCACAACTTACAGATTTATCTTTTGATTCATTATTGCCTGGTTTTAGACCCTCTATTGGTGATAAAAATTATATACCGGTCTTAATCACTCACAAACAATATTTACAGGTTATAACTAAAGAAATAGATCAATCAATTTTCATTACCTTGACGATCGGCTACTTAAAATCAAATAATCTTGCTTCAAAACAATTTTTACAAAAGCTGTCTGCTAACTATTTATTTGTTGACTATGAAGCGTGTATTGAATCAATTGGACAACATTTTCAACATCTAGCCTTACCCAAAGAGTTCCCTTTAGGATATGAGAAATTTATCCGCGCTATATGTCAAGAAGTTAGAATGTGTGATCCTCAAGGAAATGATACACGACGTTTTTTTGAAACACGCCTTGCGCAATACATTAATGGATTAACGCATTCGGAAGAAACCATATTTAGTAATAATCTAAATTGCCCTTTGAACAACTTATTTGATGACAATAAGTTAAGGTTCCAAACACTAAATGCTACGAACAAGATATTATATTTTTTCCTTGGTCCTGAAGGTATTGTAAACTCTCCCATAGAAATGGAAAGAAAAATTAGTATTTTTGCTAACGGATATAAGGATAAAGAAAAATACAATGCAGAAAAACTAGAACGGTTTATGAAAGCGTGTCATGTTTATCATAGAAGAGATCGAATTCCAAGAGCAAAATCAACTGGAATATTAGAAAGAAAATTTGAGACCTCTGCTGATAAAGTTGGGGAAGATACCTGGAATTCTTCCGGTGGCGTAATGCGTTCAACTTCGGCTACGTTCTTTGATGCACAACGTGTTCCTATGCGTAATATGTTGGTTGACTCCAGTGAAGTTTCACCAAAGAAGGAAGTAGAACCGCCACAGTGGTTTTGGTCTAATAACCGCTCTCGTGCAGCCTATGTGGGCTCAGTCTCAGGACATACATGCAATATTGTGTTTATGCTCAATTACTATATGCAAGCAAATCGAAAGGATCCAAATTTAAGTCAGGATATTAATCTATTTTTGGTGCAATTAGTGGCAGTATACACAAAGCGTGGATATCATAGCATGCTTGAAGTTATAGATGTTTTACATGACCCAGTGATCCAAGAGGTTTTTAAGGAAAATAATGTTACTCTGGATTTAACCAAATATTTCAGATTTGATCCCGATGTCGGAGCATTTCTTGAGTATGCAATGAATGATACTTCGATTTATGCCCAGGTTTTAGCAAGCAAACAGCATTTAAAAAAAGAGTTAGTTACATTCTTTTCTCCTGTGGTGTCTGCAAATAAGAGCGATGTCCAGTTAGAAAGCCCGGAAGAGAGCAAAATATTAAGCAGTAAGTTACTTAGATGATTTATATTGAAATAGGATAAAAAATGGCATTAATATCTCAACGTGTAAGTAAAATTATTTTATTAAAACTATTTCTTCACATCGGTTTATTTATTTTTCCTTCGCTATCAGCTGCCAATGTCAGTTTACTTAATTTAAGGGAAAACAACATGCATGAAAAAATAATTGTTGCAGATGCACGTAGCAGTTATCTTAACTCAATTAAATTCTTTAAATATAACTATCCGAAAGATCATTGGGCTATAGATTACACTAAAGCGGGAACATCAATTGCGCACGTAAAGTTAAAAGGTAAATACAATTACTCAATTATTTTAAATCCTACTGACTGCAGAGGATACAGGTCCATAATAAGATATCTGAATGACAGTAACTCGGATATTCCTTCGGCGCTGAATCGTCCATATACAGTTGCTGAAGAAAGAGGATTAAATGAAGTGACTGCAATGATGGAACGAGTCTATGAAAAAATGGGACTTATCCCCCAATTTGCTCAGCTTGGTAACAATTCACACTCCTTTGACGAGAAAACACGCGAAACTATTATTGGAAATGAAGAGGAGCCAGGTATGCTCCATCTTCATCTTTGGGGCAGAGGCGATCCTGAGCATGAATTTATTGCTGGTGTTCCTTTGCGAGGCCCAAAACCAGGTCTAATGTTTGATCTCATTGCCAAATCAAAGTCGGAACCCACAAATCAATTTGCGATTAAATGGGATCCTAAAGAACTGGAAATTGCTTTAACTGCATTTAAAAATATGTTGTCTCTTTACTTAGAATCAGACGAGTTTAAAGAAGAGTTTAGTGATTCTTTAGAAGTTTCAATTGATATGACCAAAGCTACTTCAATTGAATACTTGCCTACAATTAGTCAATAAATACGTTCAAACATTGCTGAACTATCATGGATTGCAAGTATCGAAGACAATCACATGATTGCTTCAGCAGAAAATCTATTCCTTAGATCAAATCTCCAACATGGCTATCCATTTTTCGATATATGGTAGCCTATAGGCTAATATTTTCTCATTAAAAATAAAGATGAGGAGCCTCTTCAATGTCGATTAAAAAGTTATGGAAGTGATTCATTTTCCTAGGGATAATGAATTATTTTATTATGGGAGTTTGTTTATTTCATTAGTAGCTGTCTTATATATTCTCTATTCTACGTATCATCAACTCTCTAATATCTAATAATGTGCATAGCTGCCAACTGTGAATTATCCAATTATCCAAAATCTAGCAAGCTACTATGTCCATTTTCATGCTTATTAGCATGTAAGTGAACTTGAAATTTCAGCCTCAACTTTCATCATTGATTTTGATTTGTTAACAGAAAAACTTCCTAAGAAAGTTAAAGGTAAAAGACGGGGCTTATTAAGCGCCAAGTAAAGCTCGGACTCGGGATTTTGAACTATTTTTCCTAGGACTTCTTCTCTATTTTTAAGATTTAATACGGCATCAACTATACCCTGAAGTTTTGTACCACTGTTAATCCAATAAGGATTCGAACTCCTTTTTCCTTCTTGCAAGCGAGCCATAGCTTCCATGATTTTTAATCCCATATTTCCCTGCTTACTTAAGAAAAGTATTGCTTCATTATAGGAAATATCCTCAGGAGGAAGATTAGTTATTTGTGGGACAAAAATAAGCTCTTCTGTTTCTAACTGACTTGCGAATTGTTGTTTAAGCATTTCGTATAGATTATTTAAATTCCCATCAATGAAGGGGAAATGTGCTACCAATTCATTGAGTAGATAAGGTGATGTACTAAAATTAGGGAATGGAGTTGTAGATGCAGAATGGAAGAGTGCATTTAGTTTATTTATTGTCTCAGTTGTAGCTGCTTCTTTCCCACCTTTATTTAATTGGTCAATAATCTGTTCAAAGGATGATAAAAATCCTACGTGGGTTAAAAATGCAGTAAGATTATTGTAAGCATCACAAGCAGATACTTGATGCTCACCCACCTTGATCATAATCGATGGAGATATATCAACAGACTCATCTGGATTACCACTCAAATAAGGCTCTAAGTTATTAACCATTTCAGTAATTAATGGCATTATTTTTGAAAGGTAATAGTCCCGTTTTAACAAAGCGGATATGATATACTTATAAGATTTAATTTGCTCTGATAATGTTTCTAGAGTCACTGTATTGGAGTGCTCCTTAAACTCTTTTAAGAGTTGTTGTTTTTGTTCTTTACTTAAGTCTTTATCTTCAAAAAAGTTTAAAAATGTTGTTAAGTTAGCTTCAGTAGCTGTTGCAGGTAAAATGAAATGAAAATGTTCATTCTGCTCTTTGTTTGATTTTTTTGCGAAAAGAAATGAGAGGCTTTTGTTATGAGTATAATGAGCAAAATCGTGCATCATTCCTTCGCCAATCGATAAAACTGAGTATCGACTTAATAGCTGTTCATATTTTTTTTGAAAATTTTCTAATTGAGCTTCAGGTACATAAATGCTAATAAAAGGACCGCTAATTTTAATTTTTTTAATAAGTGAATTTTCAGGAAATCGTTTTAAAAACATAATTTATGTCATCATGATAAGTTTTTGCCAAAATCTACCTCAATTTGACCTTAACTGCAACACATTGGATTTTCTTGAAATCAATGACCATGCATATTATTTGGAACTGTTTATATCTGCTTAGTATGTACGGTGATAACTACCTGATTTTTAATAATGGGATATACCGGAAATTGTAATTATTAAAAAAGAATACAATCACAGCTTAGGTTAGCATAGCAGTGCTTTGAATTAATCCTAGTCCTTTCTAGTTAGGCCTGGTAAATTGTATCTAGAACTCTAGGGCATTACCGTTTTCTTCATAAAGTTGTAAAGCACAATCTGGGCGATATTTTTTTTTATATTTTTCGTACTGGGTTGAAAAATCTATTCTTTGCATATTACTTTTAAAATATTCAATAGCATCTTCATCACCAAAGCTTACAGAAAGGTCAAGCCAGTCAAAACCAACAATCCAATCACACTCTAGTTCGGGAAACTCTACCTCAATATCATCATCCATTTCTTGTTTTAATGTTGTAAGATCCGCAAAAGCGACAAGTGCCAATTCTAATTGAGCACTGCTATAACGTTGTTTACCGGAATCTGAAACAATTCGCTTGGCTATAATCAAAGTATTTCGCAAATATTCTTCAAAAGAAATTTGTTGCTTAAGAGTTTTAAAAAATCGTTTCATTCTGTAATTGAAAAAAAAGAATCAATTATGTGTAAATTTTTGTCTCATGTAAATGTTTTTTTATAAAACTAGAGTCTGTTGATATTTCATTTAATTCCGCCTGCTTTATGCGCGTGCTCTATACAGAGACACACTAAAATGTAGCTATTGTTTAATGCTGCCTTTACTTGGATTACGCGCATAAAGAGCAGGACGTAGGTTAATGAAGCAATTGTCAACAGAGCCTAATTCATTTTCATCAAATCAAAATCGTAGGTTCCGCTGCGTTACAACTATGCTTATATAAGCTTAATTAACTATCCAATTGAACATAAATATCACGTGCATCAGATAGGCCATGATCATCTACTATTCTGACAACAAATTTTCCTGGTTTTGCGTTCCATAAGTACGACTCTCCTGCTTTAGTTTTTGCAATAAATGTCTCATTAATAAACCAATAGACATTAGCAATGCCTGCATCAGTTACGGCAGTAAGAGGAATGGTATTATTTTGCTGCGAATCAGCCCGAATAATATAGCTGATACCGTTTTGTGGCGAAGTAATGTGCGGATTAATACCAGAGTTTCCAGATAAGTTACAATCAGACTCAAAAAATGGTGGAATATGTCTTTGTATTCCAGCTCGCTTAAAAATACTCAGTAAGTCTGAAGGCCAAAACTCAAAAATTTCAAAGCGCGTATGTTCATCAATGTGACAAGTACGCAAACCTGTCTTGCTATTAATAGCAACCTCTCGATAAATTGTATCTGTTTTTATTGGAGATTTTCCAGGAATAAACCAGCTCCACTCAGTATCTTTGCAATAACGAGTAGGAAGCATTCCTGAGGCCTTGCATACTTCTACTTTTTTCAGATTCATCTGTTCTGGATGTTTTTCTAAAGCATGTATGGGCCCATGTTCATGTTTTAATGCATCAACTAATTCAAAAAACAAGGGAGCAGCGATATCTTTACCAATAAATGCTGGATTGGCTTTATTGTCAAAATTTCCCACCCAGACTGCTAATACATAAGGGCCGAATACTCCTACTGCCCACGCATCGCGATAACCTGATGAAGTTCCAGTTTTCCAGGAAATCGGCAAACGAGACCAAGCCCTGGAAACATCATCCAGACGTGGAGTATTTTTAAGCATATCTAATACTAGATAGCTTGCCTCTGGGCTAAGCAAACGCACCCCTTTGGGCTTCGCTTCATTTTTAAATGCGCGAATTGGATACCAAAGTCCATCATTAGCTAACATGGCATATAAACTGACAAGCTCTTTCATCGTTAATTCCA
Source organism: Legionella qingyii (assembly GCF_003990155.1). NCBI lineage: Bacteria > Pseudomonadati > Pseudomonadota > Gammaproteobacteria > Legionellales > Legionellaceae > Legionella > Legionella qingyii. The sequence continues at coordinate 61,885 of NZ_RZGX01000021.1, read as the reverse complement.
CACCACCTAAACTCAGTGATAGACCATAGTAGGATTCAGAACGTAATTGACTGATTTGAGCCTTTTCCAATAATTGATGTAATGTCGGATTAGATAATTGATTGGCAAGATAAATTGCAGGAATATTACGACTCAAAACTAAAGCATCCTTAGCTTTAATAGGCCCCATAAAATCATAATCAAAGTTCTCTGGGTTATAACCATTAAAACTATGCGGAACATCTTTTAAAACTGTATCTGGGTGAATTAAGCCTTGATCCAAAGCCAACCCATAGATAAATGGCTTTAGTGTGGATCCAGGCGACCGTTTTGTTTCTGTACCATTAATTTGTCCGCTAATGCCAGGATTAAAAAAATCAGCCGAACCCAACATACCTTTAATGCCCATATCTCGGGTGTCAACGAGTAAAACAGCTGCATTATTTACACCAATCCCCCTTTTTCTGGCGAGATAATGATGCGTAATACGTTCGATAATCATTTGGCTACGATAATCCAAAGTGGTATCAATACTTTGCTGTTTAGTTGCTGGATCATACAAAATCTCATTTACAAAATGTGGTGCCCTAAAAGGGAGCATATGTGTATTTTGCATCACCAAAGGTAAGGCAAACATGCCCTTTTTATTATGATCTTCCGGATGTTTATTTAACCATCGTCCTAATAAATGCTCTCTAATTTTTTTTAATTCCTTATTATTAGGTGTCCTTTTACCAGGATTTTGCGGAATAATGCTTAAAGTTAAGGATTGCGGCAAAGTAATTTGATTAACAGATGTTCCAAAATATACCAAACTTGCTGCCCCTACTCCTTCAACATTTCCACCATAAGGTGCCAAATTTAAATAGGCTTCCAAAATTTCTTTTTTGCTGTAGTGCATTTCAATTTGTATGGCACGGATGATCTGCAATAATTTCCCTGATATTTTTTTTGAATTCATGCCATAACGCATCCGAGCAACTTGCATGGTAATTGTAGAAGCACCTATCCTACGCGATTGTGCGCCATACGTTTGCCATATGGCTTTTATTGTTGCCCAAGGATTAACGCCATAATGCCAATAGAAATATTGATCCTCTTGTAATAAGGTAGCTTCGATCAGCTGATTTGATATATGCGATAAAGGTGTAAACAATCGATATTTCTCATCTTGGCTTAATGTCAATCTCAATAACTTATGATTGTCATCATAAACCGCTTTAGAAAAACTTACGTCGTCTAACAAAGTAGGTTTTGGCAGAAAAAATAATAGCAAATAGACGCTGACAAATATCGCAACAAATATTATGCTAAGTTTTTTAAATATTTTGTTCATAGTCGCTATTATGCCCTAAATAGAATAAAATATGTGCAAAATTTTTTGGCACAATTCACCACTTGGAATAAATGATGAATAAAAATCCGCTAACTATAATACTAAATGCATTATCATCTGTATTTGGCAAATTAAACTGGCGTAGCCCACCGTGGATGAAGTACTTGTGCTATAAATCAAAATCATCTCCAAAAATGTTTTGGGGAAGTAGCCTTTTAATAGTGCTCATTTTAATTATTGCTGGCTATTCAATACATTGGTATAAAAATTTACCAAAACCTATTTATACCACTGCGCAAATTACAGTTCCAGACATAACACCAAATACTGAAGAACAATTAGTTGCTAACAACTTGATTATTGATTTTGGAATAAAAAATAACGGATTTATTAATCAATCAGTAGCACCGCTTAGCCAGGTTGGAAAAACTGTCACTGAAGGCATAGAAATGACTCCCCAAATGCCTGGAACATGGACATGGAATACCGACAGTCAATTAGTTTTTACCCCCTCGGAATATTGGCCCGCAGGACAAAAATTTACAATACGTTTTGCCCCTGACTTTTTTACATCCAGTGCAATTATGGAACGCCATGAGTATGCCTTTTCTACTCATTCTTTTAACGGAAAAATAACTGAATTTAAACTGTATCAAGATCCAGTACATGCTGAAATTAGAAATGCCGTAGCTACTATAGAATTTAATTTTCCAGTTAATCCTAAAAGTTTGGAAAAAAACGCTTCATTGGTGTATCAAACGAAATCAGGACCTGCGGCCGAAAAACTTTCTGTTACTTTTACATATGATAAAAATAAGCGTGTAGCCTATTTACATTCAGAAACAATAAAAATAGACAATGTAGCACGGTTTTTACGCTTAACCTTAAACAAAAATGTGACTTCATCTACTGATTCTGCCCAATTGCAAAATGAATTATCGCAAAATCTCCTGATCCCTAGTGCCCAAGATTTTCTTAAAGTTCTTTCTGCTTCGGCATCTATTATCCGTAACGATAAAGACAGACCTGAGCAAGTACTGAATGTTGAAACCTCACTGGGTATAAATGAAAATGAGTTTAATAAATCAGTTCATATTTATTTATTACCTAAAGATCGTCCTGCAACAGTCGCTGAAGCGGCTAAAGAGAATTATCAATGGCAAAATCCAGGGGAAGTGACCAAAGCGGTCCTGGCTCTAGCTAAGCCTTTAGCCAAAGAAGAGATACCTACAGAGCAAAACTACTCTACCTTGCATAGTTTCAAATTTAAGGCCGATACCCCCCAATATATCTATATTAAAATAGATAAAGGAATGCGGAGCTTTGGTAATTTTACGTTAGGAAATGAGTATGCAGCGATCATCCCTGTTCCTACAATACCTAAAGAGATCAGTTTCCTGCACAAAGGTTCGCTTCTTGCTTTAAGTGGGGAGAAAAAACTATCAGTATTGGTCCGAGGTGTGCCTGCGGTAAAGTTTGATTTCGCACGCGTATTGCCAGAAAATATTAACCAATTAGTCACTCAAACCCAGGGCGATTTTAACAATCCATATTTTATTAATCCTACATTTAATCAACAAAATATCAGTCAAATATCTTCAGAAATTCAAGAATTTGATATTTCAGATTTAGCAAAGCAACAGTATACCGCGCTTGACTTCAGTAAGTATTTAACAATGAATACGAATACACTGGGTCCTCAAGGATTATTTTTGTTACAAGCCACTGGATGGGATACTACAAATAAAACTGCATTGGATGTAAAAGCAAGCCGTATGATTTTAATTACTGATCTGGCATTGTTGGTAAAAGACAATCAAGATGGCAGCCATGACGTTTTTGTTGATTCCATAACGCAAGGAACCCCAGTTGCTAATGCAACAGTAACTGTTTTAGGTAAAAATGGCTTGCCTATTCTATCCCGCGTCAGTGATGCACAAGGTCGAGTGAATTTTCCGCCTTTAAAAGACTTTGTAGATGATAGAGAACCTACTGTATATTTGGCTCAATTAAATAATGATGTTTCATTTATTCCATTCAACAATGCGAATAGACAATTAAATTTCTCTAAATTCGATATTGGTGGTCTTTATACTAATAATCAAGAATTACACAGCTTAAGTGCTTATCTTTTTTCTGATAGAGGGATCTACAGACCAGGGGATACAGTTCATATTGGTATGATAGTCAAGCAAGCTTATGCTCAACCGCAACCTGGAGGGTTACCACTACAAGCAACTGTAGTTGATTCAAGAGGAACTACAATTAAAGATGAAAAAATTACCCTTAATGATTTGGGGTATATGGATCTGGATTTCACAACAAATGCAAGCTCGCCCACCGGCGAGTACATGGTTAATTTGTATCTAGTTAAAGATGGATACCCACAAAACTTACTTGGTTCTACAAGTATTCGTATTTCCGAATTTTTACCAGATAGAATGCGAATTTCTACTAGTCTCTCTCCAAAGCCATCAGCTGGGTGGAGTTCTCCTTCGGGATTAAAAGGAGAGGTAACTCTTTGGAATTTATATGGCGCCCCTGCTACTGACCGAAAAATCAGCGCTAAAATTTTATTAGTTCCTCAAAAAGTTGAATTTGATAAATATCCCGATTACGTCTTTATTGATCCTTTACTAGATCCCCAAAAACCACCTAAGGTGTTCACTGAAACATTAAATGACGGTAAAACAAACAATAAAGGTGAAGCAGAATTTGATTTGAATCTTGACCGTTTTGAAAAAGCGACTTATCAATTAACATTTTTTGCCGAAGGTTTTGAATCGGAAGGCGGTCGTAGTGTAACAAGCCAAACTAAAACATTGATTAGTCCTCTACCCTATTTTGTTGGATACAAACCGGATGGTGACTTATCTTTTATTAAGCAAAATAGCACCAGAAGCGTTAATTATATTGCGATTAACCCCCAATTAAATAAAGAAGAAATTAAAGACTTAAAGATACAACTGGTTTCTTTACATCCAGTTACAACTCTAGTTAAAAAAGCTGATGGTACTTATCAATATCAATCGGTTATTCAATCTACAGTTGTCAGCACCACCCCATTTAATATCTCTGCTCAAGGAGCTGATTATCCTCTACCCACACAACAAATTGGCGATTTTTCCTTAAGCATTCTTGGAAAAGATAATACTGTACTTAATCAGTTAAAATTCAGTGTGGTAGGTGCCAGTCAACAGCCTCTAGCTAAAAATGCCGAATTATCAATCAAACTCAATAAAACTGAGTATCAAGCCAATGAGGACATTGAGATTCAAATCACCGCACCCTATACTGGCTCTGGCTTAATTACTATAGAACGTGATAAGGTTTATGCAGCTCAATGGTTTAAAACAGATACAACAAATTCAGTGCAAACCATTCACATCCCTGCTGATTTTCAAGGAGATGGATATATTAATGTCGCCTTTATACGCGATTGGAGCTCACCTGAACTCTTCATTAGCCCACTCAGCTATAGCGTTGCCCCTTTCACTGTCAATCATGAGACTCACGATGTAAAAATTGATCTGCAAACCGCCGCCGTAGCACGTCCTGGTGAACCATTCACTATTGATTATCACACAGATAAACCAGGAAAAATTATTGTGTTTGCTGTTGATGAAGGTATTTTACAAGTAGCACGCTATGAGACTCCGGATCCTTTATCATTTTTCTTCCAAAAGCATGCTCTTGAAGTTTTGACCCAACAAACAGTGGATCAAATCATGCCCAAATTCATTCAGGATCGTGAGCTTTCTGCTGTTGGCGGTGACAATGGTGAAGAAGGTATGGCAAGTCGTCTAAATCCTTTCAAACGAAAAACTGATCTACCCGTAGCTTATTGGTCAGGGATTGTTGATACTGATTCAAGTGCCCATCAGTTAGTGTATCAAGTTCCCGACTACTTTAATGGAACATTACGAGTCATGGCAGTAGCGGTATCATCTGACTCAGTCGGTTCACAAGAGACCTCTGCCGAAATTCGCGGAGATTTTATTATTAATCCCAATGTTCCAACTTTTGTGGCACCGGGTGATGAGTTTGAAATCTCTTCATCAATTGCAAATAACATTAAAGGTTCTGGAGAGCACGCTCTCGTTAATGTAGATTTGATTGCTTCACCTGAAATCGAAGTAATTGGCTCTCCGACACAAACATTAGAAATTGCGGAAGGCCATGAACAAACTGTTCATTTTAAATTAAAAGCCAAATCACTTTTAGGTGACGCCAAGTTGAGCTTTAAAGCAAGCATGGGCGACAAGTCCAGTACTATGAGTGCGACGCTTAGTGTCAGACCTGCTACACCGCTTAGTACTTACATCAATAGTGGTAAATCAACAGATGCCCAAAAAACTTTGGATGTTATGCAAACATTATATCCTGAATATCGCAAAGCAAATGCAACTGCTTCTACTAGCCCCATGATTTTGGTATTTGGTTTACAACGTTACCTGGATAATTATCCTTATGGTTGTACAGAGCAATTAACAAGTAAAGCCCTTCCATTATTAGCAATGAATAATCAAACTGGATTTGGTGGCGAAGCAAAACAAGTTAATGAAAAAGTAAACGCTACAATTCAAATGTTAAGCCAAAGGCAGATGTCTAATGGCGGATTTAGTTATTGGCCAGGACTGGGTGACAATCAGGGTAATGATTTTTCCTCAGTTTATGCAATGCACTTTCTGACTGAAGCGAAAACCCAAGGATTTAATATTCCTAGTGACCTTTTCTTTAATGGGATTAATTACCTTAAAACCTTGGCAAGTCAAAATGTAACAGATATGGATGCAGCAAGAATTCAAGCCTATGCCATTTACATTTTAACTCGTAATGAAATAGTAACTACCAATTATCTGGCTAACTTGCAATTGTATCTGGAAAAAGATCAAACAAAGGCTTGGCAAACAGATATTTCAACAGCCTATATTGCTGCTTCATATCAATTGCTGCAAAGCCATGATGAAGCAAATCAATTAATTGGTTTGTACAAGCCACAAAATAATCAAGCCTATATTACTGATTTTTATAGCAGTGCAATTGCTGATGCTCAGTATTTATATCTTGTAGCCAAACATTTTCCTAATTTATTACCACAAGTTGGAGATGGACTGGTTAAGCGCTTAATTCAAGCGATCAATAATGATGAAATCAATACGGTTTTATCTGGTTTTACGAGCTTGGCTTTAGGGGCGTATCATCCAGCTTTATCAAATGATCAGGCACCTGCTTTATCAATGACAAAAATCATGGACAATAATAAAGAGGTTAATATCCCTGCTGCGAATGTGGACTATCAAAAAATTGATATTGAATCTGATGTCCAAAAAATTCGCTTTAACAATCCTGACAAGAAAACATTTTTCTATCAGCTCATGCAATCAGGTTTTAATCGAGTTATTCCGAATGCTCCATTAAAACAGGGCTTGGAAATCTTCCGAGAATATAAAGATGCCAAAGGAAATGTGATTAGTTCAACAACCCTAGGGAGTGAAATTGAAGTACATATTCAAATTCGTGCATTAGGTAGCGATTATTTATCCAATATCGCGATTGAGGACCTATTACCTGGCGGATTTGAAGTGGTTAATGACTCTGTAAAAAATAATAATACAATGGATTATGTTGACGTACGTGAAGATAGAGTGAATTTTTTTGGTGGTGTTGAGTCTGCTGCTAAAGAAATTGTTTATAAAATCAAGGCTGTGAATATAGGAAAATACATTGTTCCACCTGCATACGCCGAAGCAATGTATAATCCTAATACCAAAGCCCAAGGTGTTTCTTCTGTGATTACAATTACAGAAGCACCGTAATACTTGAATTGTTCGAGTAATAAAGTTCAATTGTAGCCTAATTGAAGGAGAGCAGTAACCCGAAAAATCTGTGATACAAAACCGGGTTCCGCTACGCTGGCTCAGGCTACAATTATAAGTTAATTGTTTAGCTAATTTTTTAAACATGGAACTCAAAATAAAGTAGATTTTATTACATTTTAAATAAATCTATTTTAGATTTAGGGAATTAGATAAATCAGGACACAAGTACCATTCAATATGATTGGATAAAAAGAATTTTTAATATGTAAATGGTGTAAATTTTTATGAATAATTTCAAAAAAGGCATTAGCAAGTTTATTTTTATGGGTAGATGGCTGCAACTTCCGCTCTATTTAGGACTTATTTTAATACTGGCTGCGTATGTTTATCGTTTTGTTCATGAGCTCTTTGAATTAATAACCCACCTTAATAGTTTTGATGATACACTCATTATGCTTGGGGTATTAGATCTAATTGACGTAGTAATGATTGCAAATCTACTGATTATGGTTGTTATGGGGGGATATGAAACCTTTGTTTCTCATCTTGCCCTTGAATCTCACCCTGATCAACCAGAGTGGCTCGATCATCTCGATGCAGGGGCTATGAAAATAAAGCTTGCTCTTTCATTAATCGGTATCTCATCAATTCACTTATTAAGAACGTTTATTGATCCGAACAAACTGAGTAATTACTCGGTAATGTGGCAAGTAATAATACATTTAACCTTACTTGTTTCAGCCCTGGCAATAGCATTAACTAATAAAATGCTCGTGCAGAGTAAAACACATTAAAGAGCGATAGCCCAAGCCAAGAGTCATAACACTTCTTAGAAAAAATCTCCTGGACGAGGTCCAAGCTTGGAACTCTGGAAATTTCCATTAGTTTTTAATTATCCCAGAGTTCTACAAATTTCATTGGGACAATTTTAGTGTGTCGCACTGTATACTGAATATTTTTATGTCCAGGTCATGTTGGAGGCTTAGTACATCTCGACTGTAGAAAATTGGACAAATAAGCAATTATTTAACAAAATGTCAATGATTTTTAATGAGACAACCGTTTACCAGGAAACTCTTGCTGCTGGATCATGTTTGAAATATGTTGTTGATCGAGAAATAATGTTTTTTTAATAAAATTTTGATGTAAATCATTTCGTGAAAACTGAACCAATTGTAGGTCCGTTAAATTTAGAAGAAATTTAGGGGGGCAATTTTCAGCGGACTCAACTTTCGAAATGATTTCTTGAAGAACTTGTTTTATTTCATCGCGACAATGCTCAGAGCAATAAGGGAAATATCCTATAGTAGTCGTGAGCACCTGGGCACCATGCTTGGCAATTCCACCTATTTGACTAAGGGCTCCTCGTAAATCCATAATTTGTTCATTTAATTTCCACCTTATTCCTAAGCTTCCATTTGTATTTAATGATATGGATTCCAACTCCAATTCAACGATAGGTTTTTTTTGGATTTGAGCGACTAACGATTGCTCTACCGTGTCACTAAGTAATGATGTATGGCATTGGATTTTGACAAAATGAAGAATATCAGTAGCCTCGTCCTCTATTCCTAATATTTTTCTTGAAAGAGTTGGCGCTAACGTATTGAGAACTTTATCTAAATCCATGTTATCAAGAAGCATAATTTTGCTCAGTTCAATGATTTCAATTTCTTCCATTTCTGGTTGATATTGTGTTAATTTCGCATACAAATAGGATTGCATCAGGCAATTGTTCCAGCTGTTTTCATCATATGAATCAATCACTCTTAGTGCGGCGATAGTAGTATGGAGATTAGTAATCGGAGCAAAGGAAGTTGGTCCTATGCGTTCGTTATTCTCACTGATGAATTGTTGAGCTTCCAGATTTTGAATTGCTTTGGGGAAATGATTGAGCAATTCGTTTTGGAAATTAATAATAAATTGACCTAATGCAGAGCCTGCCTCATGAAAAATAACCAGTGTTTCACCAAAACTGCCAAATAGTTTATTTGTTCGATTTATACTAACCTTGTTCTCATCAATCGCTGTAGTTTTCAAAGCGATTTTTTGAAGTTGCGAATTGAGTACAAAAAAAGTGTTACTGCCTGTTTCTAATAGTGATTTCATAATTACTTAATGTAGGATTAAAAAATATCGCTTATGACCTTAATTATTCCTTAATGAAAAATATTTATACTATTAGCAGTTTGATTTTTCATTACAGCTTTTATTATGGCTAAAATATCTTTTGGACAAGCGTTATTGTTATTAATTGATAAATACAAAGAAGACAAATCCACTTGCACCACTTTGAAGCAATTTTATATTCAAGGCGTGGTTTCTTCAACAGATTTAGACTATATTGAACAATTGTTCAAAGAGAGTCAATTAACATACAAATATAAAATCTCTTACAGTAAAAAAGACATCGATGAAGATGCATCCCGACGATATTTTGAAACCCATTTGGCATTTGAAACGCTATTAATCTCCTTAGACCAAATGAAGAAAGATGATATTTTACAATATAATAAAGTACTTTATGATACATTACCTGAAGTAAGTCGAAATAAATTTAACGATTTTATAGACGGTAAGATTTCTCCCAAAATAGATGGTTTTGCTACTGAATATATGGATGCATTCCAAAAAGTGCAGCATCATGAAAATTATCAGCGCTTATCCAAGGAGCAAAAAGAAAAAGTATTATTAATTCTCCGGGCATCTTGGATCGGTGTGTTGCATGCGAGAAACCCTGAAGTTCCTGTTAACCTATATGGAACAGGATTTTTCTCAGAGCAGAATAGAGGTCGAGTAGTTAAAGATAAGCCCCTCTCACCTACTTCAGCCTATCTATCTGAAAAATCACCGTTTTTTTCAAATCATTTTGGCTTGATGAAAACCAGCATGCCGATGCCTCGCAATGATATTGCTTATGCAGAATCGGGATTTTCTTTTGTAAAACCCTCGGATCAAAATACCTATGATCCAGAAGCTGCGTGGCCTGTCCTGAATTTTTCTAAATTAGTTCATCCATTTTCCTGTTCTATATCAGGAACAACACTATGCCAATTACGTCTGATGATAAAATTACAGGACGAAAACAAGCAGGTTTTTGATACTGAAGAAAAATTTGCTAATTTTTTGAAATGTTTTATGTCAATTCTATTATTCAATAGTGGCGGCCATGTTTTCAATGAATTTTTAGGTGTATTAGAGATAGCTCAAGTGCGCGAGAAATTCACCTTTATTAATGGGTTTGAACAAATTAATGCAACAAGTCTATTATTGAATGGAAATGAAGATGCTTTTGATAAAGCCTTAGGTGATACACTCAACTATACCAAGGTCTTGCTAGCAAAAAAAGCAATTCATGAGGAACTGGACACTCTATCCATGAAGCTTAATTAGTCTTTTATTTCTGATTCAGTTGCAAACCGCCCATGAGTTTATACTATCTAACTCAAACTAATGGAATGACAAGATGCATTCTATAAAACCTACCTATTGCATTTAAATGGAATTAAATGATGTTGGTTCTCGATGACTGATTCCGATGAAGGTTTTATCGTTTGAGCGTTCTTGGAAAATTACAGTCATCATATTCAAAGCTTTGTTTTATCTCTTGTAGTCTATTTTTTAAATTTAAAGTTACTTCTATATTTTTTGGTTTCTGATGTTTCTTAGCTTCTTCAATTAGCTCGTTCATTGAATTAAAACTCTTAAAAAAATCAGATAACTTTTCTTCTTTACCCCTTATTTTTGCCTTGTTTATAGACACTCTAATTTGATATTTGTCATCTTTTTCATGTAACAAGATATTATCTTTTTTGTTTTCAAAATGTGTCGCAAATATTAATTTATCGTTTATAAACTCTTGAATGTCATTTAACTCTTCATTGCTTAATTTGGTACTACTGACTAACTCTTTTTCTAATTTAGCGTAAGCGATGATTTTATCAGGAGATACTTTATCTTTAATTAACGTTTCATTGTAAATAGATCCCCATTCTGGCGGCATTTTATCTTCTTTTCGATACTCCCTAAATTTATCTATTGTTATGGCTGTTCTAATCCATTCCGCAGAATTCCCCCTGTCCCGACAAGAAGCATCATGTAATAAAGTAGATTCTGGTGCCTCTATAGCCACCCAATCACAGTGAGACGATGGGTGTTCTAAATAACCAAAAAATACATTTTCTTCCCTATGCCCTGGCATATTAGGTCTATAGAAAAGAGCTGCTTCATTTATCCAATCAGATTCCTCATCAAATGCAAGAATCGTTGCCAATAGTTCAACATTATCTTTGAGTTCTTCTCTTCTTTGTTGTATCCATTTCGCTCTATTTTCTATTCCTATTTCATAAAGATTTTTTTCCTTTGGCAACCTTCCAGTTGCTCTTAATATAGATTTTGATAGAAGTCCCTCTTTTAAAAAAACTTCAATAGAAGCACCTGCTTTTTCGCCATCAGAATTATGACCCATTTCATGAAAAATTAACGTTTTTTCAGGCTCGATCTTGTTTCGCATAGTCAATCTTTAACTTTATTACTAAGTAAGAGCATAATAAATCATTTGTATTATATGTAAACATGGGCATCAATTTATTTACATAACTGGTCTACATGTTTATCAAAATTCCTAGCACATCAATAACTGATTCAGTATGCATTTCACCTTATTAATACTTTGTTAATGATCTATCTGTATAATTATTAATCAGGCAAGGGGTTTAATTGGGTATGGATGCCTCGTAATTTGAGGTGATAAAATGCAATCTAAGTCAGAAGCTGAATACCAAATTGGTGTTTGTGTAAAAGATACAAATCAGGAAAATGGGCCAGGGCATGTATCAGCGATGCTGATTAAGAAGAAAGAAGGCAAAACTAAAGTTTATCATACAAGCTTTTATCCAGGCCCATTCGGTAGTATTTTGAATGGAATGACTTTTGGCTCCGTACCTGTAAAAGGACAACTAGCTCCAGATCATATGCAAGATGTACATGAGGCTGACCATGTATTAGTTACTTCAGTACCTAAAGAGACCTTTAAAGGTGCAAAAAATGGACATAAAAAGTTTAGTAAAGAGGTACAAGATGGACGTCGAATGTACTCTGTGTTTGCGAAAGACAATCCAATAGCAAATGGTATCAATAAACTGGCATTAGGATGTAAAGGCGCACAGCTAACTATAGAACAACATCTACAGAAGACAGGCTCTCATCCACCTGAAGACATGTGTGGCATCCATGTATTTGATAACAACCATCCAGAAATTAAAAAAGGGCCACGTGTAGATAATTGCGCTAGTTCTGTAACACATGTATTACGTAAAGCGGGTTATAAAGATTTTAAAAATCCTAAAATACCAACGTTTTTTACTAGCGAGTTGGAAAATCACGGCTTCGTAAAAATGGAAAAAGAAGATTTTATGAAACAATTTGGCATGCAACATGGCAGTTCACTCAAAAAATAACCGAACCAATGTACGCCTTGCTTAATATGATTAGGTAAAGCGTACAATAATTACCACCATTTGATAAAAAATTAAATAGTTGATTATAATTCGCACGTTGAAACTTTATTTAATTATAAAAGGATTGCTTATGTTTTCATTTCTAAAGACTAAAAAGAATAATGGAATTAATGCCGCTTCAGATTCAACTCTTAAAAATACCTCTGATATCCCCTATTCAACGAATCCTTCATTAAATAAAACAAAATCCACTGAATCTACAAAAGATACTTGGGTATTTATTTGGAACATGACAGCAGATAAAGTTGGCCATGCTGCAGTTCAAATAGGTGGGTCTAAACCCAAAATGCAAGAAGAAGATCCTGGTGAATATGCCAGTATTCATCCGAATGATATTCCATCCGCAGGATTAACATCAGTCTTACCCTTACCAGCACACATCGCAACAAATTTATCTCAGGATATGGAAACATTAGGTGCTTCAGAACATGCTGTGGCTATTACCGATATGGATGGCCCCATAAAAGTAAAACCTGATAAAGAAGCAAAACCCTTACCACCAGATCACATTTATCATTTTAAAGCCCTGAATACTTCTGCAATGAGTGATCACTTAAAGGAATCTCATAAAAAGGTGACTACTGGTGAAATGGGCTATCAGCTATTTCCGAATGTGAATTTAGTTGGTTTTTTTAAGGACAGTTCTGCATTCATCTCCCAAGATCCTATTGATATTGAAATGCATCGCAGAATATCTGAGAAGCAAACAGATAATAGCAAAGTACATAATTGCACTTCTCTTGTTAGCGAGGTCTTGAATAAAGGTGGATTGCCAATCAAACATTCCAAAATAAAACCATGGGTAATTACTCCAAATGGTTTGTCAGAAGAACTAAGTAGCAAGGCCCATAAATTCTAAATAATGGGCTATGTTAATGTGTGGTTTTCAGTATTTTATCTGAAAACCACTTTTAAAAATGGATCATTATTTTTGTTCTTTAGCTTTTAGATTCTTGGATTTTAAACCTGATACATCATAGATAGTAATGGGCGATTGGATTCCTTTCACTTTTACACGAAGATGTCCATTAATTTCAATGTGTTGTGCAACTTCTTTGTATGTGGATTCAGAAATCAATATTTGTCCACCAAGACTTAGATCTTGAATTCGAGATGATACGTTGACTGCGGATCCTATAGCACTGTATTGCATTCGCCTCTTGGAACCTATATTCCCGACTACGGCAATCCCTGTATTAATTCCTATCCCCATCTCTAAGTGCGGTAAATTAATCTTACTGTTGGCACGATTCAATTTTTTTAACATTTTTTGCATTTCTAGAGCACAAGCTATTGCACGGAGTGAGTCATCCCCTGAAAAAGATGGGGCACCAAAAATAACCATAATTGCATCACCAATAAATGCATCAACGATTCCTTGATGATTTTCTATAACAGGAACCATTTTACTGAAGTAGGTGTTTAAAAGAGACACTAGCGTTTCCGCAGGTATGGATTCAGATAATGGAGTAAAATTTCTTAAATCACTAAACATGATTGTTATTTTACTTTCATAGCCACCTAATTTTTGCTGATGAGGTGATTTAAGTATTGTATTGACTACCTCATCGGACATATAAAAACTGAATACCTTGTGAATCAATTTATTACGTACTTCAAGTTGATTCTTTACTTTTTGTAACAATAAATTCGTTTTACGTAGAATTAACTCATCTTTAGCTATATTGGCTAAATTTAATAAAAGCTCTCGTTGTTTTGAATTAAGCTCTTTAGGGGACGTATCTGCTAAACAAAAAGTGCCTACGTTATAACCTTGGGGATCAGTCAAAGGAATACCTGCATAAAAACGAATAAATGGTTCTTGTTGCACCAAAGGACTATTGACGAATCGTTCATCAAGAAGTGCATCGTTAATGATTAGTGGTTCATTTTTTTTTATTGTCACATTGCAAAAAGAAATGCATCGAGGCGTTTGTTTTTCTTTTAAACCATGTCGTGCTTTAAACCATTGTCTTTCTTCATCTAGAAATGCGATGTAACAAATTGGGATATTGAATAAATCAATCGCAAGACGTACCAATCGCTCATAACTCTCCTCTGGTAGTGTATCCATAATTTTCAATGATTGGAGCGCATCAAGTCTTTTCTGTTCTAATTCTTGAGCATCTTCCACTTTTTTTGATTTCATAATTACTCTCTGAGCCTGGTATTCATAAATTATCAAAAAACGAATTGCCAAATTCTCCTTCACATATAGTCATTATAGATTAAATATATCTCTTCCTTTTGTATCACTATTAACTCATGATATTCTTAGTTTGATTTCAGTTCTTGGCTTATAAAATGTTTACATTAAAAAACGAAAATGCGCACTCTAGACAATTAAGTAAAGTTAATGAACGTGGTGAATATGCACCTTTTCCAGGAGTTACAGTAGTATCTGCCTGCTATCCCAAACAAAAGGAATTTTGTGAAACTCTTTATAAGCTTTTAGTGAGTAACCCACTGATCGTGAATCATTATTTACCACTTCCTGCTCAAAGTTATCATATGACTACAATGAGTCTGGAAACAGAACAACAAATAGGAAGTTCATGGAATCAATTTATTTATAATAATTTGCCTCATTATAAAAGGATCAAGCAGACGCTAGAGAAAAACGCTATTTATCCTTCAATTGAAAAAATGGAAATCAGTATAGGTAGAACCATTTCACTCTCTTTATCTTTGCCAAAAGAGCAAGAAACACAAATTAAGACTATAGCCACATCCCTAAACATCGAAGATACAGTACCTCGAGTTCTTCATATTACATTAGCTTATTCACGTTTCAATAGACCAATGCCCAAAGAAATTTCTGAACCACTGCATGCAGAAATTACCAAAGAACTCAATAAATTCATTGAAAAAATTAAATTTCCAATTGAAATTTCAGAATACATGCTTTGCTATTTTAATGACATGACAGCGTTCCCCTCTTGGGATGCAGAAAATAATCCATTTACTCAATCTAAATTACCGAATCATGATCTAATCTTCAGTCAACGCGATAAAAAAGATAAAGATGAACTCCAAGAAGTACATACTCAGGAGACAATGCTTACCATCTAAGTCATCATTTCTGTTGAAATTAACATTTTGATCTTATATTGTTGCTTCTTAATCATACCATGAATAAGGGAGTTTTCATGAAGAACCATTCTGGGATATTTAGGCTAAGCGATTATAAGATTCTTGATTATCTGGTAAAGCACATAGATTTGAAGCTTGATCTCTCCAAAAAGCCTGTGCAATCAAAAGCGCAGTTAACTATTGAGCCTAATCCAAAATCCAAATCCTATTCTGTAGATTTAGAGTTAGATGGTAAAAATATGGTTCTAGAATCGATCTTGCTCGATGGTAAAAAGCTGTCTCAAGAAGAGTACGAAATCACAGAAGAATCTCTGATTATCAAAAATGTTCCTCAAGATCGCTCCTTTACGCTCGAAACAATAACTCGTTTGGGTGAAAATACGGACTTATTTGGTTTATACGAAACAGAAGGAACCATTCTGGTAAAAGCAGAAACTGAAGGACTGCGCCGGGTCCTTTATTGTCATGACCGGCCTGATAATTTAGCCACTTACAAAACAACAATTATTGCTAAGAAAAAAGACTATCCTGTGTTGCTTTCCAATGGTTCGCTCATTGAACAGAAGGAGCTAGATGAAGAACTACACTCTGTAACCTGGTTGGATGAAGTTCCTAAGCCCAGTTATCTTTTTGCATTAGTTGCAGGGAAACTGCAGAAATCAGTGACTTATTTCAAAACACGTTCTGGGCGTGAACTACCAATTGAATTTTATGTCCCTCCTGATGCAACAGCAAAATGTGATTTTGCTAAAGAAGTATTAAAAGAAGCAATGCGCTGGGAAGAAGAAATCTTTGATTTGGAATGTGAACTACCACAACATATGGTAGCTGGTGTCGATAAGTATGCATCGGGGGCTTCTGAGCCGACAGGTTTAAATTTATTTAATACCGCAAATTTATTTGCTACACCTGAAGCGCGTACGGATGCAGATTTTTTACGAGTATTAGAAGTTGTTGCCCATGAATACTATCATTATTGGTCAGGTGATCGAGTGACTATTCGCGAGTGGTTCAATTTACCTTTTAAAGAAGGATTGACTACTTTTAGGGCTGCTATGTTTCGTGAACGTTTGTTTGGTACTGATTTAATTCGGATGTTAGACGGAAAAAACCTTGATGAGCGCGCTCCACGACAAGATACCTACACGAATGTTAGAAGCCTTTATACCCCTGCAGCATATGAAAAGAGTGCCGATATTTTTCGTATGATGATGCTTTTCTTGGGTGAAAAAGCTTTCTATAAAGGAATGACCCAATTTCTAAAAGATAATGATGGTGGCGCAGTAACTCTGGAAGATGTATTGGAAGCATTAAGTAAATCAACTGGGAAAAATATGCATCCTTTCTTATCTTGGTTTACTGCATCAGGCATTCCACAAGTAACCGTCACGGATGAATATGATGTAGACTCAAAACGATATACTTTAAAATTTAAAACCAAAGATGGAAATGGAAGGCCAATACCAATTGTTGTTGGATTACTCAATAATGCAGGCAAGGAAATTCAATGCGACACAATGATCCTGGTTGATAAACCTGAAATGGAGTTTCAGTTTGAGAACATTAAGGCTCATCCTACCCCATCTTTGTTGCGCAGTTTTTCTGCTCCTGTAAATCTCGAGTTTGCATACAGCTCAGAACAACTACTTCGCCTAATGCAACATGATACTAACATATATAATCGTTGCGAAGCGGCGAATAAACTCATAACCCGGATGGTTAGTGACTACTGTTCTGGAAAGACGCTTACACTTACTCCCGAGTTTATCAATACTTATCGAAATATACTCAGTGAGAATAATAGCTCCTTAAACTATTGGTTACTGGCTGAACTAATAGCGATCCCTCCCGATGAAGTCTTATTTTCCAGCATGCAGAGTCAGGATTTCGAAAAAATAGCTGAAGCACGCCAACTAATTCAAAGCCAACTTGTAAAAGAAATAAAGGAGGATATATTACGATTGCAAAATAAACTCCGCACGTTACCTGTATCTCAAGACTCACCTTTTAAATCATTTGATATCCTAAGTGCTGGAGCCCGACGTTTAAAATATGTTTGTCATTCTTATTTACTGGCGATAGAACCAGAAAAAACCGAACAAGCATTAATTAAGCAATTCAATAATTCACTAAGCAAAAATATGACAAATTGCATCTATGCGCTCAGCTTATTGTTGAATAATAACAGCAGCCAATCAAATAAGCTTTTAGAATACTTTTATGAGTACTGGCAACATGACCCAAGCGCTGTTAATTATTGGTTTAATATTCAAGCAGCAGCCCATTCAGAGAATGTTGTAGGCTTAGTGGAACAATTAATGCTCCATCCTGCTTTTGATTTGTCTAATCCCAACAAGGTAAGTGCTCTATTAGGCACCTTTATTAAAAATCCATATGGCTTCCATGCTATATCAGGAAAAGGTTATCAATTAATTGTTGGTGCGATCCTAAAACTGGAAAAAATCAATCCAACTTTAGCTGCTAATTTGACGGAAAAGTTCAATGACTGGGATAAATACGATAAAAAGAGACAACAGCTCATGCTAAGTCAACTAGAATATATTAATACTAATGCCATAACTGCGGATGTGAGAAACATGGCAAAAAAGGGGTTGGACAAGAGGAAGCTTGATCCGCCCCTTCCCATCCAGCAAATGTTCTTTGACCTCCTTTCCACGACGGATTCAACAACCTTTACCGATGTTGAAAAAACATATTCTTGTAATTAAAAAAACATGTTCCTAAACACGTCTCAAGGTAGACCTTGAGACGTGTTTCATAAAGAGAAATAAGATTGGATTATTGGATAAATGAAAGTTTAAGAATGTGAAAGATAAATTGATTAGTAAATTATTTTTTACGTAGACTTCACTAACTACCATTAATCATTTGAATAAGGATGATTAAGCACCGATTGTTACATGAAAGTATCTACATCGTTCCATAGGTTAATCTAGATTGGGGAATCTGTTGTAACGGTGTACATTCATTTACTGTAATAGCGATTTCCTTACGTGAAAAAATTGAATACGCTGATAATTTTTCATTATTTATTACGTCTCGTCGTATTACCTTTAATGCCTCAATACAACGCGCAAATATATTAATGGTATCTGTCAGGTACTGATCCTGTTTTAACAAGCCAATATCTTGCAATAATTGCACATGAATTTCATGATGAATTGGGGCGTGAAGCCCTTGCATATCAGCCAGCTTATTCGAAACGAGTTCCAATCTCTCAATAAAGCGTTGATATTCAAGACTTGCAATCTTTTTTTCTATATTCCAAAAATTAGCAGAGCAAGCAGATATCCCCACCACAGGAATAAGAAGAAGCCAAGGTGCCAAAAGTGCAAGAGCCACGTATAGGTCACCCTGTTCCCTATAATATCCTCTTGTTTCATAGTCAAGCACTTCTTTATGAGATTCCAAATATTGGTAGGCATCAACAGCACTATAAATAAAATATAATATAATAACTAGTGAACAACAAATAGATCCACCCGACATACTTATTGTTGCCGCCCTAAAAAATGGATCAGCTTGTGGAGTGCGTCTTTGTAAGTCAGCTAAATAATCTTCCATCTGTTTAATCAAGCAATTCAAAACAATCCTATCATTATTTGAATGTTGATAGTGATAAGTGATTGAAGATGAAGGAGATGATTTCGAAATATTGCGCCTTGCTACAGTATTGAGATTTATGTCTGATTTTAAATTATCTTTGAACGCTCTCGGCATCTCCGCTAATATGGAGTCAGGGATGACTTCTTGTCCTATCATTAAGACAAAGTCTTCGTCATTTTTATAACCACGATCTTCAACTTTTTCTTTACCTTTTTCTGATTCAAGATATCTTTGATCTGACTCGATAAAAGTATACCCCCTAGCTGCATATGATAATATTTGATCTTTTGGTACGCTCACACTTTGCAGATATAATGCCCGTGGAATCATTCCTGGATTACATAAATAATTGGCTCTAACTAACTCGACCAGGCTAAGAATTCCGCTATATCGTATATAAAGACTTTTCTCCATTGGATCATATTTATCTTTTTGCTCGTCGAATAACCGAGCATAAGCACTTAAAAAGTGTGCCCTCTCTCTGCTTTTAAGACGAAGCAAAATATGTTCTTGATCGCGGATAGGAAGTTGTCTATGCAACATAAATGAAGTGATATTTTCATTATTGAAAAGATGTAGGTCTGCTCCATTTTGAAATAGTTTTACTATGATCTGAATGAAATTTTTTATTGACTCCTCAACTATTGGTTGTTCTTTTCTGCAATCCAGAAGTGCTTGGTAGCATTTATGCAATGCCGTATTACCATCATCATCTGCTTGATTAATAAATTCATTATCTTTATCTGAAATGACATGATGAAATAAGATATCTATAATTTTATGCTGACCAAGCCAAGCTGTTTTATGTAAAAGTGTAGATTTATATGTGTCACATGCAAAAATCAAAGTTTGTTGGTCGTCTTTTTTTGCCTGATTTAGTAGCTTTATAAAAATATCGCAAAATGAATCTTTTGCTGCATACCAAAAAACCGTTCTTAATTCATGGTCTTTTGTATAAATCACTTCATTATTTTTAATTTCATTAAATAAAAAGTTAGATAGTTCTTCATCACCAGTTGCTAAGGCCAAATGTAACAGTGTTTTATTCTCTTCATCACACGCAAATAAAGAAGCAGGTGATCGTTCATTAATTAACTTAACCAGGTCTATCACATCCTCGTAGTTATTTTCTTTAATAGCTTTAATTAATGCATCTACAAAATAGTGTCTCGTGTACATCCATAACTTCCTTAATTGTATTTAAAATTTTTAATGTTTTTCAGTTTAATCGATAGATCAGATTTAACATCATTTGGATTTTAAAATCGATATTCATGTTTAGTACGATCCCGTACATCACTACAAAATCAGCACTCACTGCGATCGATCAAAAATAAGGCAATAAAGAAACAATAAGACATGACTAACTATCAGGTGAGCCTTCTTTAAACAAACCAAGTGCTTTTGCTATTTTCTTATTTAAAAACCGCTTAGGTAATAATCTTGGAAGTATCCAGTCTGAGAAGAGATTAGGGACCAAAACATAACGCGTTTGAGGATGAGGATTAGGTAAAATCTGATATACAAGTTCTCCCACTTTTTTTGCTGGTAAAGCAGATTGAGCAATCTTATGATAAATATAACTTTTAAATTTAAGTAACGGTTTTGCATAAATTGATTTACGCAGTTTATCATCACTAACCAGGTCTTCACTCTTATGCCAAATCGCGGTATTAATCATTCCTGGACCAATAAGCACGACATCAATACCATAAATCATTAATTCAATTCTTAATGTATCTGAAAACGCTTCCAGACCATATTTTGAGATAGAATACGGACCGAAAAATGGTCTACATATTTTACCTGATATAGAACCTATGTTAATAATTTTTCCAGGTTTTCCTTTCAGAGATTCATCAGCACCAAGTAAAGAAACAAAAGCTTGAGTTACCTGAATTTGCCCAATAACATTGACTTCAAATTGACGGCGAAATTCTTCAATCGGCGTTTCAATTAATGGCCCAACAACAGCAATCCCTGCATTATTAATCAATCCCCAGAGCATTTCACCCTGTAATTGTTCACGTACCATTTGGGCTGCATTTCTAACCGCAATTTGATCGGTTATATCAAAAGTAAGAGGAACAAAAAGAGGGCCGAGTTCATTAATTAGACGTTGTGCATCATTTTGATTACGCACACTTCCAAAAACTCTTACGCCCTGAGCAACCAGTTGCCTAGCTATAGCATAGCCAATTCCAGATGAAACTCCTGTAACCACTACGGAACGGATTTTAGGCTCCTTGCCTGCTGGTTCAACCAGATGTTTTGAAATCCTTTTCATCAATTAATACCTGTATGGTATAAGTATTTTAGTTCATCAAGCTACGATTTTGATTATTCATGCTCAGGATGTACTACAAAAATTCCTGGGGCATTTCTCAAGTATTCATTGTAATCCATGCCATATCCAAATATATAATGATCTTCAACTTGTAAGCCCACAAAATCAGCTTTTTGCAATCCATTTGGGACACGTTTTCGGTACTTATCCACCAAAACAGCGCTGTAAACTTTTTCAGCCCCCAAGGATTTTATTTCATCGATAATTGCTGCCAGCGTAACACCACCATCAAGAATATCATCAACAACAAGAACAGTCCTGCCTTGCAAATTAGCCGATGGCTTTACCTTCCAAACAATATCTCCACCTGTTGTCTCGCCTCGATAGCGAGTTGCATGTACGTAATCTACTTCTAATGGAAAATCCAATCGTGGAAGTAAATTGCCTAAAAGGACTAATCCCCCTACCATAACACAGACAAGTACAGGATTTTGATCTTGCAATTCCTTATGTATATTAATTGCCATTCGATCAAGAGCGGCCTCAACTTCATTAGTTGTAAACAAACAAGATGATTTTTCGTAAACTTCTTTAATTTTATCGGGAATAGTCATTATCAGTCCTCGGGGCAGAGCAGGTTATTGGGATACATTTAATCTTTTATTTTTCCTGTACCAGGAAAAGGGCTAACTTTACTTCCATAGCCTGGATTATCTTTTACTTTGGCTGTCCCTTGTTTTGTAACTTCATCGATACGATAGATTGAATGCATCGGAATAAATGTCCGCTTTACACCATTAAATTCAATCTTTAACCGCTCTTCAGAAGGGTCAACAACTAATGCTGTTTGTTCACCAAACACCAATTCTTCGACCTCGAGAAACCCAAACATCTCACTTTCTTTAATGGAACGTGCATAAATTTCATAAATTGCTTCTTGATTAGCAAAAGTGATTCTGAATATCGTTTTTTTATTCATAAGATTAACCTGTTTTTATGGCAAAGCAAATTATACAAAAACAAAGGCACTCTATTCAAATTAAATTAGCGTGCATCAATTATAACTCGCAAAAGAAAACATTACTCAAGAGCAATTTGGACGGGATAATAACATTTGATATGACTTTTAAATGAAAAGATCAATAATCTATATTATTTTTATTTATCAAGGGGATAAATACTGGAGGTCTGAGAAGAAAAAATAACTGGCTGCAATGGAGCCTGGTAATCTTTCATTGGTAATTGCGCGGGATTTACCTGTAATACAGGTTCTATAACCTGATACTTTTGAGCAACATAACAGTAAAAACCAGAAGGTAAAGGCCAAAGCATTTTGCCTATTTCATCCAAAAAAGTAAATTTTTTAATTAATGAGGCGTTATTAACCGGAGGAATATAGCAAAAGTTGCTTAGAGAATGCTGTCTATAACCTCTTTGCAAAAAAATCCGATTTAGGTTAAACGGCGTTCGCATTTTAACTTTTTGATCACTGTAGCAGTGCAGAAACCCGGATTTCATTGCCCCACCCCAAAGACTCCAAGGATTAATGCTTAATAAAATAACAAACCCCATTGGATTAAGAACGCGATCAATTTCATCAATCAAGCTAAAACTATTGGCAAAAGGTTCAAGAGTGAGTGGTACAATTATACAATCAACACTATTACGATCTAGTGGAAGCTGATGTAAGGCACATTCAATCTGAACTTTATTTGCTATATAAAAAGGAGACGCAATCCACTTATTGATATAATTAAATTTTTTTAGCCATATATTATCGCCGCAATTCCCCAATTGCAGTAATGTATTGCCATGTGAATAGTCACTTTCATGTTCAAGATTTACTAAAAATTCATGAGCAGCAAAAAGCCCAAGAGGCGATTGAAACCATTTATTCAGGGCGCGATATTGTTTAATTTGCCGTTCGATCAACAAAATAATACCTTTTAAAATAGTTAATCCTGAATTAAACTACAATACAACGAGTTTCATATACATACAATCCATTTTTTGATTTTAAATAGTGTCTAGGTGACTTAGTAGAACCCATGAATTCTGGACGAATCAACCATTTGACGATTGTTATGACATTACTCCTCGCTTCGGACTGAATTCGAACAACACGAACATTAATGGAACACGTGAATTTATTAAATTGATTAACTATATTTAATATTATAATAAATACTTACTGGAACTTATGTTAGGAAGCGATGAATTTAAATTATATGGAATAGGACAATTGTTTGTCCTTGAAAAGCTTTTGGATAAACCACAAGCTATAGAGTTCTGTAAACATGCCGCTGCAGAAAAAATCTCTTTAGTTCAATACCTTGTTAAAAATAACATTTTATCAGCCACACAAATCGCACTCACAGCATCCCATAATTTTGGTGCTCCTATGCTGGATTTGGACTGCATTGACATCGATTCCATTCCTACGAATCTGGTAAATGAAAAATTAATTCGTCGACATTCAATGGTTCCTCTATTCCGTCGAGGAAATAACTTATATCTTGCAACAGAGGATCCCAGCAAACAAGTTTCTTTAAAGGAGATCCAATTCCATACGGGACTTAATATACATGCAATTATCGTTGAAGCAGATAAGCTGAGTGCATTAATTGATCATTTACTCACCGTAAAAGAAACTGAAGGTTTATCCGAATTTGTTGGAGATACTGCTGAGTTCGATGGAATAATTATTAATGAGGAAGAAGAAGAGCGTGATACAACTGTTGTCACTTCGATAACAGAAGATGCTCCTATAGTTAAATTCGTTAATAAAATACTTCTTGATGCCATCAAACAAGGAGCATCTGATATCCACTTTGAACCCTATGAAAAAGAGTATCGCATACGCTATCGTCAAGATGGTATTTTACACGAAATTGCAACTCCTCCTGGAACTTTAGCTACGCGAATTACTGCACGCATAAAAATCATGTCCAGTTTGGATATTTCCGAGAGACGAATTCCTCAAGATGGTGGTTTTAAAATGAAAATATCCAAAACCAGATCCATTGATTTTCGTGTAAGCACCTGCCCTACTACCGCAGGTGAAAAAGTTGTTATGAGGATCTTGGACCCCGGTTCTGCAAAATTAGGTATCGAAGCGTTAGGTTTTAGCCCTATCCAAAAAGAATATTTTAAACATTCAATTGAACGACCTCAAGGGATGATCCTGGTAACAGGACCAACAGGAAGTGGTAAAACGGTAACATTATATACCGCATTAAATATTCTTAATACTAAAGAAGTCAATATTTCCACTGCCGAAGATCCCGTGGAAATAAAAGTAACAGGAATTAATCAGGTTAATATAAACCCTAAAGCAGGGTTAACATTTTCTAATGCGTTACGTTCTTTTTTACGCCAAGACCCTGATATCATCATGGTAGGCGAGATACGTGATTTGGAAACGGCTGAAATAGCAGTTAAAGCTGCTCAAACAGGACATTTAGTGCTCTCAACATTGCATACGAATAGTGCAGCTGAAACATTAAATCGTTTAGTTAATATGGGTATTGCAACATTTAATGTAGCGAGCTCCGTAACACTGATTATTGCTCAGCGTTTAGCTCGAAAGTTATGTGAACATTGTAAAGTCTTAAGAGATGACTTCAACAAACCAGGGTTATTAGAGTTAGGTTTTACCGAAGCTGATATAGAGGGAATTAAGTTATACAAAGCGGGGGGATGCGCAAGGTGTACCAGCGGATATCGAGGAAGAATAGGATTATTTGAAGTATTGCCTATGACTAAGAAACTAGGCCAGATCATCATGGCAGGAGGAAACTCCTTGGAAATATTAAAGATTGCTCAGGAAGAAGGGATGATTACTATTTATCAATCCGGACTTGAAAAGATAAAGCAAGGTATTACAACTATTGAGGAAGTCAATCGGGTAACCGTTGATTAACTATGCAAAAATGAAAAAAAATGCCAATACCACCTTAACTTTTCATTACACTGGCGTTAATAAAGCAGCTCAAAAAATAAATGGAGATATTGAGGCTCGAAGTCTTGCTTTAGCCAAAGTGGAGTTACGAAAGCAAGGAATTGTTGTTAATAAAATTGCTAAAAAACGCGCGCCTCTATTCAGTCTAAAAAGCAAAAAAATAAAATCAGCGGATATAACCGTATTTAGCCGCCAATTAGCGACAATGATTGAATCAGGGATCCCTTTAGTACAATCTTTTGATATTGTTGCAAAAGGACAATCCAATAAGCGATTCAAAGAATTAATTGAAACAATTAAGCGAGATGTTGAAACAGGTTTAACGCTCTCAGAATCATTGAAAAAATTCCCAGCGCATTTTAATGAATTATTTTGCAATTTGGTGGAGGCTGGTGAGAAATCGGGCTCCCTAGATATCATGCTGGATAAAGTTGCAACCTATAAGGAAAAAATTGAAACCATAAAGAAGAAAATTAAAAAGGCATTAACTTATCCCCTCGCCGTGTTAGTTGTTGCTTTTTTGGTTACGGCAGGCTTACTTATTTTCGTAGTACCTCAATTTGAAGCGTTATTCAAAGGTTTTGGTGCGGACTTGCCCGCAATGACCCAAGCTGTAGTGAGTATGTCCAAATTTTTTCAATCCTATTGGTATTTAATTTTTGGAATTTTGGGTGGTGGGATTTATGCATTTATCTATGCAGAAAAACACTCACCGCAATTTGCGCAAAATGTAGATAAAGCACTGCTAAAAATACCGGTAATTGGCCCTATTATTGAAAAAGCGGCGATTGCTCGTTTTGCAAGGACTCTATCAATTACCTTTGCTGCGGGCCTGCCTTTAGTTGAGGCACTTAAATCCGTAGCAGGAGCTACGGGGAATATTATTTTCGCCAAAGCCACCGATAATATTAGGGAAGAGGTATCCACCGGGCAGCAAATGAATAAAGCCATGGAAAACACTCAATTATTTCCTAATATGGTGATCCAAATGGTTGCAATTGGTGAGGAATCAGGAGCTCTAGAAAAAATGTTAAGTAAGGTGGCTGATTTTTATGAAGAAGATGTTGATAATGCAGTCGACTCACTGAGTAGTTTATTAGAACCTATTATTATGTGTGTTCTAGGTGTCTTGGTAGGTGGACTTGTTGTTGCAATGTATTTGCCCATCTTTAAACTTGGATCTGCGGTATAAAACATTTAATAATTATATCCTAATAGCTTATTTAGCCTGGGTGCAGCGAAGCGAATCCCCAGGAAATTTATGACCTAAAATCCAGGTTGCGCTTCGCTGCACCTAGATATTTTGGCAGGATCATTCAATGATATATGACCTTATTAGTAATCATACTTGGTTTATGTACCTTGTAATTGCTCTATTTTCGCTTGCAGTGGGTAGTTTGCTTAACGTGATTATTTATCGCTTGCCTATCATGTTAGAAAGAGAATGGAAACAACAATATAATGAACTGGTTGGTGGCAAAAATGAAGAAGAGCAACAACCAATTAATTTATTTTTGCCAAGATCTTTTTGTCCATCATGTAAAGCCATGGTTAAAGCTTGGCAAAATGTCCCGATTTTAAGCTATTTATTTCTACGTGGACGTTGTTACCAATGTAAAAGCCCTATTTCTATCCGCTATCCTTTGATTGAATTAGGCACCATGCTCCTTTCATTATATGCGAGTTGGCATTTTGGCTTTACCTTACAATTGATTTTTGTATTGATTGCTATTTGGATTTTAATTTGTTTATTTTTCATTGATTTGGACCATCAAATTTTACCTGACAGTCTTACCTTAAGTTTATTGTGGATAGGTCTTATTGCCAATACTGAAAATCTATTTACTTCATTACCTCAAGCAGTTCTTAGCGCTGCGGGAGCCTACATGGGATTATGGATATTTATCAAAATATTTTATTTATTTACTGGAAAAATAGGTATGGGTAATGGAGATTTTAAATTATTTGCTGCATTTGGAGCATGGTTTGGTTGGGTATTTTTACCGTTAATTCTCCTTCTTTCGTCAATTGGTGGTACAATCATTGGTTTATTGTATTTACGTTTACAAGGTAAAACCAAAGATACTGCGATCCCATTTGGTCCCTTTTTGTGTGTAAGCGGATTAATTTCTTTATTCTGGGGACAAAGTATAGTGAACTGGTACTTGCATCTTTGGATGTAGATGAATAATCAGGATTCATAAATGCCTTATCAAGTTATTTTATTTGATCTAGATGACACGCTAATTGATTTTACCTATTCCCAACGCATGGGATTGTTAAATATCTATAAACAATTTTACTCAAAAGTCGAATACACTCTTTTTGAGCGTCTATATAAAGAAATTAATACTAGTCTATGGAATCAAGTTGGGTCGGAAAAAAATGCACTCATGCCAAGCGATGTCAGGTTATTACGATTCGTACAGTTAAATCAAAAGCTCTTTTGCACTACTCCTGTTGAAGTGATTGCAGATGAATATGATATCAATCTTTGTGTTCACGCGCATTGGATACCTAACGTGAGAACGGCTATTCAATTCTTACATCAAAAAGGACATATTTTAGGTATTATTACTAATGGTTTCGTCGAGACACAAGAAGAAAAAAGGCAACGACTCCAGTTAAATAATTGGTTTGACTGTTATATTGTTTCTGATGAAGTTGGCGTAGCGAAACCTAACTTAGAAATTTTTAATATTGCCATACAAGAAATCACGAGGAAGCGCAAACAAGTGATTGAAAAAAACTCAATATTAATGGTGGGTGATTCGATTATTAGTGATGGTTATGGAGCAAAGAACTTTGGAATCGATTATTGTTTTATTAATAATCGATCGGTAAATCATGAATCTTCTGCCCCCCCTATTAGATACACCATTAGCTCTGTTGCTCATCTGCCAGCCTGCATAGGCTATGAAACTGAATATATGAATTTTTTAGAATCGCGCAGAACTAGTGATCAGGTACTCATTTAATTGCACCAATACTGAAAATGATGTTTCTTGAATAAAAGAAAATAAACATTAATATCAACATTTACAATCAGAATACAATTAGCAGAAAATAAATTATTTCTATCTTGACTCAGACTCAAGCTAAAGGATTGATATGGATATTAATTTAACAGTTTTTGCTGCACCAATATTTCTAATTTTAATTGGAATTGAATGGAGCATATCCTTTTATAAAAAATCAGATGTATATCAATTCAATGATTCTATTAATAATTTGAGCACTGGCATACTCGAGGAAATTGGGGCACTACCAGTAAGAGGTTTAATAATTTTTGGTTATTATTATATATATGAGCATTTTGCCTTGTTTAATATTAATCCTCATCTTCTTATTTCCTGGCTCATGCTCTGGCTTGGTGTTGATTTTTGTTATTACTGGTACCATCGAGCAAGCCATCGATGTAATTTCCTTTGGATAGGACACTCGGTTCATCATCAAAGTGAAAATTATAATTTATCAGTTGCTCTAAGACAGGGTTATTTTCAAACGTTAACATCTTGGATTTTTTATCTGCCTCTGGCTTTATTAGGCTTTCCAACTTGGATGTTTGTTCTAGTCGCTTCAAGCAATACTATTTATCAATTTTGGATTCATACTCAATTGATTAACCGAATGGGATGGTTTGAACAAATTTTTAATACACCTTCTCATCATAGAGTACATCATGGCATAAACCCGCAATATATAGACAAAAACTTCGCAGGAAGTTTAATTATATGGGACAAACTTTTTGGAACATTTGAGCCAGAAAATACATCTGCAGAATATGGGGTAACTGAGCCGCTTGATTCATGGAATCCTTTTTATGCCAATGTTAAAGTTATTAAAGATGTATTGTATTATGGAAAAAATCTGAAAAATAAGCTGGACATCATTCAAGCATTTTTTATGCCTCCAGAATGGGTAATTCATCGTTTACAGCAGCAGAATCAATACATTTCCAAAAGAATGGTCAATCAGAATAATAGCGAGTCTCCTAAATTATATATGTTATTAAACATAGGAATAGCAATAGCTCTATACGCATATCTTTCATTTATATTCACTTTGAGCTCACTGAGCTCATGGCTTATTGGAGCATTTATTTTATTCACCCTTTATACACTTGGCTCAATTGCCAATGGCAAACAAAAAGTCCTTTTTTTTGAAATAATACGATCCATTTTAGTTTTATTTATTCTTATTCTATTAAAAAGTAGCCTGTTTATATCTTTATGTTTATCTCTATTGTTTTTACTTATAAATCTTTACATATTCCGTTGTCGGTTTTTCAAAAAACAACCATCTATATCCTCAATTTCAGCATAAAATCAGTGTTATCTTAGTCGAGTTAGCCCGATTTAAGTTTTATATACTATACTAAAAACAGTTAATAAAATTATTTAGCGTTCATGCCCTGCGATCATTTCGTTGTTGGACGTAGAGTGAATATGAACCATTTTCTATCTCGAAAAGTACTTTGTTTACGAAGCAAAAAACGATAGCAACTATTATTTTGGGAGACCTTTATGAGAGTTGGCGAATACTGTAACCGGGATGTAGTTGTCATCAATGATTATGAATCAGTAAAAAATGCTGCGGATCTCATGCGTTCCCATCATGTTGGAGACTTAGTTTTGCTTGAGGAACAAGAAAATAAAAAGGTGCCAATAGGTATTGTTACCGATCGTGATTTAGTCGTCGAGGTTATGGCGGCAGGTGTTAAACCTGACTCATTGTTAGTCCGAGATATTCTCACCGAACCCTTTAGTTGCGTCTTTGAAAATGACAGCCTTTTTGATGCGCTTGAAATGATGCATTCAAAAAAAATACGCCGTTTGCCGGTTGTCAATCATGACAAAATGCTTATAGGTATAATTACTCTTGATGATTTCATTGAAATTCTAGCTGAGACAATGGTCAAAATGGTTGATGTAATCAAATTTCAACAAAAAAAAGAAGCAAAACAAAGAACATAGCTTTAAATAATCGTTATTGATGTATGAGATATAAGGAGCAAACAATGAACAATTCAGCATATTTTCCTATACAAATAATATTCAATAATCTACGGTACTCAAAAGCTATTGAGAGTAATGTACGCAAGCATGCTGAAAAATTAGGGAAGTACTTTGACGGTATTATTAGTTGTAGCGTAAGCATTGAAACGCATCGACATCACAATAAAGGCAGAATTTTTCATGTACGTATTGATCTTGTTGTTCCAAATGCAGAACTCGTAGTGAACCGAGATCTTGCAGAAAATCATGCTTATGAAGACGTTTATGTAGCAATAAGAGATAAGTTTCTTGCTATGACACGGCAACTAAAAAAATACGTTCATAAACAACGTGGTGAAATAAAACATCACGAACTTCCACCCATAGGGCTCGTTCGTGAAATAGCGCCTCTGGCTGATTATGGTTTTATTGAAACAATTGATGGTAGAAGACTTCGTTTTACCAGTAAAAGTGTAATCGATTATGATTTCAATAAATTAGAAGTAGGAAAAAGAGTTAGTTTTGTTGAGGCAAGAAGTAATGACGGTCCAGCAGCAAGTACTGTATATGTGAAATAAAGCAATTACTGATGAAAAAGACAAGTTGTCTTTTTCATCAGTAAACCAATCGAGTATACCTTACACGTTCTTAACCAAGGACGACCATTTGAACACTCTGCTTCTCTTGCTCGGTATCATCGGCCAGAACAACTGCCCTATTTCTCAAGTCTGATTAATGCCATTCAGTAGCATTAATAAATCACTACCACACTATATGGTTTAATTTTAGACATTGTTTGCGGGGTGTATATTATACTTATAATAAAGTTTTGGCTGTAATCCAGGAAACTTGTGCCAGAAACCAGAAAGACTTCACTACATATTTAAAATGCGCACATTTATACATATACTTTTGTATCAGATGAGAAACAGCACGGAAAAATACTATGTCATTCATAACGAAATCGTTCGCTTAAAAAAATATTTCTCTGAGGCAGAAATTGCAGAATTAATTGCTTTTTGCAGTTTCATTTCTGCTGCGCAGAAATTTGGTGCGGCCTTGGGTCTTGAGGCTAGAGAAAATTATACGGAAAAGTCCTGATATACATATTCTTAATCAGGTCTACTGTTAGACCATATTATTCTTAGAGTTCATCAATTATTTTTTATCTGCATAGACTCGTTTCCTATACGATCATAATGATAATATATCGTTTTTTTAAACCGTATTTTAAGTTCAACTTATGGATAAAATTGCTGCTATCTATGTAACTAAACCAGAATTTCTAACATTACTATCTCAAGAATTAGGTGAAGTTTCACACATTATAGAAGATTTGGTTTTTTCCCCTCATAAAAAACTAGATGTATGCTTTGCTCAAGATATTTGGTTAGAACCTCAAAAAGTAACTTTTCAATCAATTTCAGAAGCCGTACGAATTCTTCGCCAAGCCGGAAAATTTTGGTATTTGCACCCTATTTCTAACATCAGACGCTCTCGACTAATCGAAGAACAATTACGTCAGGTTCCACCGCTCATGCGTCATTTTCCTATTGAATCTGAAATTCCCTCAATAGGAGCATTTAGCTTATTAGATAAAAATACGTTGATTTATAGCGCAAAACGCAAAAAAAATGGCCGCATGGAATATGCAATTTTATTGAAGATAAAATAAATCCCCCTAATCGAGCCTACTTGAAACTGTGGGAAGCACTTACTCTGTTAGGGAAGTATCCCAAACCGGGTGATGAAGCACTGGACTTAGGGGCTTCTCCTGGAGGATGGACTTATGTCATGCAATCGCTGGGGGCATCAGTAACTGCGGTTGATAAAGCTTTATTAGACCCTAAAATTGCCAAACTACCACGCATTAACTACTTGCAACAAAGCGCCTTCGCTATAGACCCGATGCAGTTGGAACACAGTTATGATTGGGTTTTATCGGATGTCGCCTGTTATCCTGAGCGAGCTTATGCGCTCATCATGAAATGGATAGATTCTGGAAAAGCAAAACAACTCATTTTTACCATAAAATTACAAGGCAAAATTGAGTTAGCGACAATAAAACAATTTCAAAAAATACCTAATTCTTTGCTTACCAATATGTTTTATAACAAGCATGAAGCAACATTTTTTTATCCTTTATAAATAACTATATATATTTATAAAAGTTAATATTTTTTAATAAATTAGGACTAGACTATACATATAAGGCTTTAATATTTAAAGAAGTTGCTCATGAGGTTTCCAAACTAAACCTGATAATTCAGCCATAAGTTCTGAGAGAAGCTTAGATTGTTCATAACTATCTTTCTTCTAAACATCATTCTCCTATAAGAATAATTAATTATAAAAAAATTAAAAATTAAAAAAAATTTGCTAATCTTTCTGATTAAACCTATAAATAGGTGACTTTCATTTCAACCGATTGATTTCAGGAAATAAATCATGGATCTAAAACTTAAAGGTAAAACAGCATTAGTAACAGGTTCCACAGCCGGAATAGGTTTTGCAATCGCGCAAATATTAGCTGAGGAAGGCGCAACAGTTGTTATTAATGGCCGAACCAAGGATAGAGTAAATGAGGCAATGCAACAAATAAAAGCACACAATCCCGAAGCCAATTTGATTGCAGGACCGGCTGATTTAAGTAAAAAAAGTGAAACAGAAGCATTAATGAAGCAAATACCCACAGTAGATATTCTTGTCAATAATGCCGGCATTTACAACACCAAGCCCTTTATTGATATTTCAGATGAGGAATGGCTGCATATGTTTGAGGTCAATGTAATGAGTGGTGTTCGCTTAAGTCGTCATTATATAACCCCTATGCTAAAGCAAAACTGGGGTAGAATTATATTTATTTCAAGTGAATCAGCGGTACAAATTCCTAAAGAGATGGTGCATTATGGGATGAGTAAAACGGCACAGCTTGCCATTGCGCGAGGTATGGCGGAGACAACAAAAGGAACTAATGTCACCGTCAATTCAGTTCTCCCCGGCCCTACTAGCAGTGAAGGTATTAGCCAATTTGTAAGCGATCTTGGAAAACAACAAAATAAATCAACACAACAAATTGAGAAAGAAATTTTTGAGGATTTAAGACCAACCTCGCTAATCAAACGATTTTCTACCCCTGAAGAAATTGCCAATATGGTTGTATTCTTATGCAGTCCATTATCTTCTGCTACCAATGGAGCGAGTATTCGTGTAGATGGCGGGATTATTCGGACAATTGCATAGTATCAATTAAGTAATGCCTTATGCAGTGAAATAGAACCATGATATTTTTCCGGTTATTTTTTCACTGCATCAAGACGATAAACGAATTATTTACATCATGAACCTTAGTTTTAAAAGGATTTAACCCCAATATAAATTGCGCATTGCTCTTGCCCCATATACACCTCAAAATCGGTCTCATACGCTCTGATAACATTGGATTGAGTTTCAAAATAAAGCCAAATTGCTTGCCAGGTTTCGATTATTGCTTTAGGCATAGGACCTGAATTTTTAAAAACAAGATAATTCCCTTTTTTTACATTGACGGTACAAAAATGATTTATTATTGCCAAATCATCAAGTTCGATTCCAGCAGTAACAGTATAAAGACCATTACTATCTGATTCATAATCAGAATATACTCCATAAATCAGTGAATTAGATTTTTTTGCAGGTATTTGTAACGCATAAAATCGTTGCCAAAGCTCTGGAATTTTTGCTGTTTGAGGATTAAATTCATTGGAATTGTAGGTTCGTTCACTCAATCCCATTACGGTAAAAGATTCGATTTGAATAAGTTGAGGCGTATTATGTATCATAATGAGTTATCCCTTAAGTTTATGACCATTGAGCATGCATTGCAGCGGCAATAATTGACTTATCATGTTCACTAATTGGAATTAATCCATACCGCAACTGATAACCCCAATTTTTATTATTTTTCGTAAAATCAAGATCATGAAGTAAAGCAGCAATAGGTATTTCAAGCGCCCTTGCCCATTGTACATTTCTTCGAAAAGGATGAAAGTCTTTATTCATTTCAACTTGATAGGGTTCCCCAGAATTTACAATTCCTATTGCTGTAAATGAGCACAATCTGTCTTTACCATGAAAACTGATTGTTGGAGAGTAATAGATAACAAAGTCATTTGGATGTATCCGCTCTAAAGGAGCACGTTTGCCATGACAAACTTGCATAATTCCTATTTGTTTACCCAAACGAACATGTTCTGCACAAGCAACTGCCAGCCAATTTTTACTCATGATCCATTACCAATTCATTAGAGAAGTTACAAGTGTAATCGAATATAGTGACAGTTTTTGTCAGTAGAAAACTGATATTTACTGAGACTTATTCACAGCAAGAGTTGCCTTCCATTGTTTCAAAAGAGATTGGCGACGTTCAGGATAACTTGTTTCTGTAAGATTTAATTCAATAATACGATCTGTTCGAAAATGTCGAAAATCTTGTCTTAGTTCGCACCATGCAATAAGAATACGGACTTGGTCAAAAAAACCCAGTGCTAATGGCCAAATAATCCGCTCCGAAGCATTTTCATTTACATCTTGGTAGATAAGTTGTAGTTTTTTTTCCAATCGTATTGCTTTTCTAATTTGAATTAAATCAGAGTCCTTACTTTCGGTGACCTTTCCAGGAGCAATAAGAAGTCCAGAAATGTCTAATTGTTCACGTAATTCATTGGGAAGAACCGCTGCAATTTTAGCCAATGCATTTTGTGCAGCAGATTTAAGTTGAGTATCTGTTCGATCCGCGACCCAGCGTGATCCAAGAACTATAGCTTCAATTTCATCGGTAGTAAACATGAGCGGAGGAAGGGTAAATCCTGGTCGCAAGAGATACCCCATACCCGCCTCCCCTTCAATTGGGGCTCCCTGTCCTTTCAACATCGAAATATCGCGATACAAAGTACGGAGACTAATTCCTAACTCCTGGGCAAGCGATACTCCGCTTACTGGAAAACGGTGCCGTCTTAATATCTGAATTAAGTCCAATAGTCGTTGAGTTCGTGACATTTTATAAAAAGCACCTTAAAAATTTAGTGTTATCTTATTCAAGATTAATTTTAAATGCCAATTTTTTATCTGTTTCTCTGCTGATATAAACCATTTTCAAAATGGAAGTTAAATAACCATTTTGACTCATTAATAATTTCTTAATACTTTTTTGATACAATCCACCAAGGCGTGCATTTTTTAAACAGCCTTGAGAGGTGAAAGATGGGTAAAAGCTCCATTCCCAAAGACATAAGACAAAACGAGATAAACTCTATTTGTTCGTTACTAAATCATAATTTAATCCGTACCACCCAGGATTTAATAACTAATTTTGATAAGCTTATTAAACAAATTCACCAAAATACGCACATTTTTAAAGAAACATACACACCAGAACAATGCATTCAAATACTCAAAAAAGCAATCACAACTTACAATAACGTATATGCTTATAAAATCACCCTAAAAGATGAGCTTATAGATAACTTTGTTAGTAGCGAAAGAAAAAGAAACACAGTTAATACAACCCAACCAACCGCTGTTGACACATCAGCTGAAGATGATTTAACCAAAGTAACAAAAGGTTATGATCGCCTTGAAATGGCTCAAGAAAATGTACAGCAAATCAATAGTAATATTTTACGGGTGCTAAAAAATAAAGAATTTGCAGTGGTTCCACAAGTAATTATTGGCTCAGGTGATACTGGAACTACACTTTGGCTGGAACAATATAAAGCACATCATGGAACCAGCCAAGCACTCTTAGCTAATGGAGAGCTTCCTCCAATTTTAATGATCGGTGAAGATCCAGGCAATTGGAAGCATGATTACACACTTGCTCAACCACACAGCATTCTTGAACGAACAGCATGTAAAGAAAACCCATCCATATATTTGCCTACAGGTTATTATCAAAAAAATCCTCATGCTAATGGCCGACATGTCTACCAGGCAAATCAGGTGAATCTTGGTTTTACTGAAGCTCCTTTATTACGAGCCACAGTATTAAGAGTTGAAAAAAGAAGTAACCATTTATGCGATTGGCAATCTCCAGACCAGGAATATCGCTTGGTTGTGAGTACACCTGATGGAGCAAAAAATATCTATGCAAACGAACTAAGCATTTGTACAGGTCTTGGGCCTGCACGAAATATCATTTCAGGATCATTACTCTCATCTTCTGAATTTAATTGCTTAAACAAACTGGATCCTCAGAAAGGATTCACACCGATTGTGGATGGTAATCAATTTATTTTAACGGATACAGAAGAACATGGTAAGGCACCAAGAAAAATTGTGATCTATGGAGGTGGGGGAACTGCTGCGGCATGTTATAGAAAAGGTTTTTTTGGTCATGATAAACGAACTGAAGATATGGAGTTTAATAAAGCAAATCAACAAAACTCTGTTATCTGGATAGCAAAGCAATTTGATAAAGCCGGTACGGGCAAACTTGCTACGACTGCATTATCCACTGCGCAGTTACGTGGAGAATTAATGCTGGCCAAATTAATAAAAATTGAACATCAAAGCAATGGAAAGTTATTATTAACATTTATAACCGATAGTTCCATTGCTAAAAATGCCAAGAATAAAACAAAAGCATTATCTATTGAATGTGATCAATTAATTTACTCTGTCGGACAAGATGACAATCTTATGAGAGGCATTTGCAAGGAAATCGAAGCCGATCTGTCACTTGTTTATGATAAAAATGGTATGGTACTTAATGTATGTTCTCCTGATAAAAAAGTAATTTTCTTCGGTGCAGCTGCCATGGCAGTTCGAGAAAAGGAGTATATGAATGCCACCTGGAAATGGCTCCAATCAGAAAACATTGGAGGTGATGTAGGTCCTGGATCAATGCCTCCTTCCAGAGCACAAATCAAGTGTTATAATTTTTGGCGTGGTCTTACTCCAACCAGCATCAATGCAAACATGGATAGCCAATATTTAATCGTTAAATACTTGGAAAAAGTGGGTGTTGAAGAGAAAGTGGCTGCTGGTTTTGTAGAGGACTTGTTAAATGCTAGAAAAGCAAGTACTTGTGGTGCATCACATTCAATGATTCAAACTCTTTTACAGAAACATAAACTGGATCAAATCATTGAAATTAAAGGACATGGACATCTAGTATTGAAAACAGAGAATCAAGCTGTTTCTACTAAATCCAAACAACAACTCTTATCCTGGCTTGGCCCACAAAGAACAACCAAAGATGCGGATATCTTTGTTTCATCTGTCCATGCTGATAAAAAATCTAAGGATACTATAGAAAAAGAGGAACAGGGTGTACAATTAATTGCTGAGATAAGAACATAATTCGCTCATGTTCTTCATTTTGTAGGGAAAATATTAATATTTTGTGTGTTCCTCAAACAATTCGATTTGGAATCAAATATGCAATTAGCTAAATTTCTTGAGTTAAATGCTCAAGAAAAATACCAGCAAATGAAGTTACTAAGTTTAAAAAAACGATTAGATCCTGATTTTTTTAGTCAAATCATTGAAAATTCAGATCATGAGGTGTTATTCAAGCTTGCTATGAATAACACCGAAATTGATGCGATATGTAAAGCCCCAGAATTTAAATGGTATTGGGAGGAAATATGGCGCCTATGTGGTGTTAATCCAAAAGAAAATGCCGCATTAAATCATGAACCAGTACATGAATATCAACCCATGCCTACTGTTTCCTCATGCTTTGAACTGCTAAAAGGACTTTATCTTTATGAAAATTATAGAAAATTTTTTAAAGACATGGAGCACACACAGAAATGTTATGATGATGCGGAAGAGTTTTTAGCGGCCTCAGGCAGCTATGGATGTTTTTTTGCCTTGAATGCGTTATGCACAGGTGGATTAAATTTATTGCACCATGAATTTGATGAGCAGATTGCACAAAAAATAATTATTTACGCACAAATCGCCGCAAAATATTATTTATCACCAGGCTATTTATTATTGGCTAATGTTTATCAAGAGTTACTTAAATATCAAAATGAAACTAATTTAGTTGGACGAAATTTATCTCTTCAAGCATTTCAAGCAATGAGTGTTGCAAAAAGATTAGAGCCATACTCAGCTCCGATGCTCAATAATGCGTATCAAGGAAAAACATTAGAAGAAGCAAGTAATGGACAAATTACTAGTTTTTCCCAAGCCCTATTCAGGTTACAGCAACATTTGAACCTATCTCCTTTAGAAATCGAAATCGCTACAAATGCGGCAATCACTGAGGCTGCGGCAATTAAAAAAATCTATAAACTTGAAGAATCATTTATTCATACTCGATTAGATGAAGAGCCTACTAGTACAAAACCAGGAATTTTATAATGATAAAGACTCAAATATACCTTAATTATCGATCATTTCTTTCTATATAATATTTAACTTAGACTTTGTGCCAATCCAAAGCCCCCACTGTTTTCCATTTGATGTAAATGATATTGTATCACGTCTAAATCTATAGGATAAAAGCAACTGCATTAAAGGATGGCAAGATGGGGTTTCGTAATTCACAACTTAAAAAATATCATGTTTTTAAATACCTGATTCCATTTTTGCTCGCGTTTCCTGCATGTGCAGCACAAAAGACTATTGATTTAGAAATTAGTTATAAAACTGTATACTTTGACAATAAACCAGCCAAAGCTATTGCTGTAAATAATCAAATTCCAGCCCCTACTTTACGTTTTAAAGAAGGCGATCAAGTGACTATTAATGTTTACAATCATCTGGATAAAGGAACAGCCCTGCATTGGCATGGTGTTTTGGTACCTTGGCAAATGGATGGGGTGGAAGGAGTTGCACAAACTGAAATTCCTCCGGGCGGGGTCTTCCACTATCAATTCACTTTGAAGCAGTCTGGTACTTATTGGTACCATGCACATGCCGGTTTGGAAGAGCAACAGGGTTTATATGGCGCTTTTTTGATTGAACCAAAAAAATCGCCCCGTTATACCTATACTAAAGATTACGTGATCGTTTTATCGGATTGGATTAATACCAAACCAGACCGAGTTTTAGCTAATCTTAAAAAATCTGGTGATTATTATTCACCTCGCTTTCCGCTACAACCATCACTTGCAAAATTTATTTATGATTATCGTAAAGCATCTAAAAGTGAACGACAAAGTCTCCTTGCCGATTATAAAAGCATGCAGCAAATGCGCATGAGCATATATGATATTAGTGATGTTGCCTTCGATGCTTTTTTAATGAATGGACATCCTAATTCCACCCCATGGACTGCCCCCATTAAAGTGGGTGATATCGTTAGACTGAGATTTATTGATGCTGGAAGTAGCACAATATTCCGTATCAAAATACCTGGCTCTATCATGAAAGTCGTACAAGCAGATGGAAACGATGTAAAACCTTATTCGACTAAAGAATTAACAATTTCTCCTGCTGAAACCTATGATGTTTTAGTAAAAATAGAAAAAAATAAACCCTATATCATTTATGCCGGATCAAAAGACACTGTAGGAAATGCATACGGCGCTTTAAAAACCACACCAAATCAAACTGTTGATTTCAGTCATGTCAAACAGTTTCCGGAGCCCATCCCTGTCAGTAGAGAAATGATGAATATTATGATGGGTGGCATGTATCATGGTGCCCTACCTATGAGCCAACAAAAGCAAACCACAGCAAAGTCTTCAATGAAACAAATGCACTCTATGAACATGGATCATAGTATGCATTTGGGGCATTCCATGAATATGAAAATGCCCACGGAACCAACCCGTTTTAGGGATACAATCTCATCTTCTGACTCATCCTTTATGACGTCATTGGAAACAAAATATCGTGATTTAACTGCAGCAGTTCCGACCAATAATCCCAATAAACCCGTAGAAGGGATAATTAAATTGGAGTTATTTGGCTATATGGGACAATTTATCTGGTTCATCAATGGTGTACCTGGTTATAAGGCTAAACCGATTCCATTGAAACCTGGGAAACGTTATCGCTTTGTATTTACTAATACATCCATGATGCATCATCCAATGCATATTCATGGCCATTGGTTCATATTAAGAACTGGAAAGGATTCCTATGATCCTTTGAAACATACACTGGATATTCCACCAGGAGCCACAATAACTGCAGATGTAGATACTGATGCAAGCGGCCAATGGTTTTTCCATTGTCATATGCTTTATCATATGATGACGGGAATGAGCCGGGTCTTTCAATATACAACCATAGTCAACATCGCAGAAGGTAAAGCCAAACCGGAAGACATTGAGAAGGATACTGCTTATTATAACCGCCCCATCATCAGAGTCGATGAAGCAATTAGACCGATTAATTTACATTTGGTGAAGCATCCTATGGCTCATGGCGCAGGTTTTTGGTTTTCAACTTTTGTTGATGTGGGGGCGGATCCATTACATGACTCCCAACGTCTTACTTACAAGGGCTTGTATGGCCCTGATTATAATAAATTAGAATTATTTACCAATGATGCTGAGGTGTATAAAGGTGTAGTTGAAAATGCGGATATTGATATATTTTACTGGCATTTAATCAGTCAATTTTGGGCAGTTAAAGGTGGAGTGAACTATTTTAATCAACCTGCCACCAATCCTTATTGGCAAGCAGGCCTTGGCCTGGAAGGATTAATGCCATTTTTCATTGACACCGACCTAAGAACTTATTTTTATAATGGCAGCGTTAAATTTGATATTGAACTATCGCGGGATACGCAAATTACCAATAATTTTTTTATAAGAACGGGTGTTCGCAGTATTTTAGCAACTAAAACCGTGGTCAACGCTCAAATTGGCAGTGGTTTGAATCAGATGCGTTATACAATTAGGCCTTATTATCGCCTTTTACCCGGTCTAAGTTTGTTTGCTGAATATGAAAACGAACATGATTATGGTGCATTTAAAACAATTGAAGATACAAGTACGACACCAGACATTTCGAATACAGTTTCTTTAGGACTGACATTCCTGTTTTAGAAGAATTTAAAAATCTGATTGGTTGGATGCAGCATAACATAACCGAGGAGTACAGGATGTGAATATAACCGCCAGACCCGGGTTACATTTCCCTTCACCCAGCAACATATTATGATAGGGTTGTTCCATTATATCACCCAAGCTACACTACTAAAAAATTTGATTTATGGACAACTACATTGAGGAACATACCAAGGATACTGCTTGAAAAAATAAATAAGCCCTTTGATTTTATGGCGCAATTGTTGCTGTTACTTACTCTAATAATTGCTTTTGTCCCCTTTTCTCCCAAAATGCCAGCTCCAGGCATTGATCCTTCATGGGCACTTGGACTAAACCAAGCTGTCGCTCAAGGATTGGCTTTTGGCAAAGAAATAATATTTACTCTGGGCCCCTATTCATCTCTTTATACAAAGGCTTATCATCCAGCAACTGATCTTATGATGATTGCTGGATGTCTTTACTTGGCATTCACTTACTGGGGGTGTTTACTTTTTTTAATGAAAAAAAATAGATGGTATTGGACTCTAATTTATTGCGTGCCATTTTTAGGGATGATTTATTCAAGGGATTCTCTGTTTTTTTCTTATCCATTGCTTGCAGGATTGTGCAGCTTAAAAATCAACTCATTAGAACATAAGATTACAGGCAATTATCTTTTGTTGTTTGCTTTTTTTCTCTTCGCTCCATTGGGCTTATTGGCATTAATCAAAGGGTCAATGCTAATTATTTGTCTTCTTATGCTCCTTCTTTGTTTCATTTTTTTTCTCGCCAATAAAGAAAAAAATCTCGCATTGATTTGCCTTGTTTCTCCTTCAATATCAATCATTTTATTTTGGTTGGCAGCGGGACAATCTCTGCTCACCCTACCTGGTTACCTCACCAACTCACTTTTTAT
Source organism: Legionella qingyii (assembly GCF_003990155.1). Classification (NCBI taxonomy): domain Bacteria; kingdom Pseudomonadati; phylum Pseudomonadota; class Gammaproteobacteria; order Legionellales; family Legionellaceae; genus Legionella; species Legionella qingyii. The sequence continues at coordinate 19,369 of NZ_RZGX01000021.1, read as the reverse complement.
CGCTTCAGGATTTACTGAGGCAATGTCCTCTGATGGAAATATGAAAGAAGTCATTTTATATCTGCTTACCTGTTCATTAATTTTCTTAACCATTTTCTTGAACAAACAAATACCAGCTACTCTCAAAATATTTTTATTGGGCGTCTATTTTATTTTTTTATTTGTTTCGTTCAAAACCGGTTTTACACGTCATTTGGGTCATGCCTTTATACCTGGAACTTCTGTTTTGCTTGCAACACTATTTTTACCCTATATTATTAACTCCTGGACCAGCTATCTGCTCATTGTTGTTACATTAAATACTTGGTTCTCCATTAATAGTCAGTACACAAACATATCAATCCGGGATAACTTCATCTCTACTTACTCGTCAGCGTGGCATGGCTTCAAAAACAGAATACAGGATTCTTCCTGGCTCGAAAAAAACTATACGCTTACTATGAGCTTCATACGCGATCAAGCTGCTTTTCCGATTTTAAAAGGCACTACAGATATTTATTCTTACGATCAAGCCTACTTAATATCCTCTCACAATACTTGGGCACCACGTCCAATCTTTCAGAGCTACTCTGCTTTTAATCCAGGTTTAGCTGCGAATAATAGAAAACATCTTCAAGGAAAACATAAACCTGATAATATCATTTTTAAGATTGAACCAATTGATCAACGAGTCCCTTCTTTGGAGGATGGTGCAAGTTGGCCTTTACTACTGGCTAATTACCAACCTATTCATTCCACGAATAATTTTCTATTTCTCAAAAGGAAGAAACATGAACATCCAATAAACATCACTTTATTAAAAAGAGAGTCTCATTCTCTTGGTGAGCCAGTCGAAATACCAGAAACACAACTACTATTTGCTGAAATTGAGATAACCCCTACCATTTTGGGATCTTTAGCAACCATTGTCTTTAAACCACAGCAATTACACATTACTATGAATCTAAACAATGGTACGACAAAAAAGTATCATCTTGTTACAAACATGGCGAAGTCAACGTTCCTTCTTTCGCCTCTCATTGAAAGTACAGTTGAGTTCTCGTTACTTTATAAGAACAATCACGAATTAGACGCCAAAAAAGTAAAATCCTTAGTCATTACAACAAATCAGAGAAAAAATTGGCATTGGAACAACGAATATACTATAAATTTTAAACATGCGACTGATTAGCAAGATATTTTCATATCTGGAATGCTTAACCTTTCTCATTGCGAGAGAGGTTAGCTAGCATATATTCATACCAATTCAAAATGCACCAAACCTGTCTATTTTTGTAACGAATATCCTTCATCAAGCCAGCCTTGTACTCCAGTTTCCAATGATAAGACATTTGTATAACCCATTTTTTGTAAGTTTTCTGCAACCAAGGCACATCGAAAACCTCCACTACAATATACAACGACTTGGGAACTTAGGTCCGGAATTTTTTTCTCAATATCTCGTTCAATAACTCCTTTGCTTAAGTGAATTGCAGTTGGAATATAGCCTGTATCCCATTCATTAAGCTCGCGCACATCAATGAGATGCATCGGTTCATGGCGGTCAAGTTTTTCTTTTAATGCTTTTGGAGTTATTTCTTTAATTCGACTTTTGGATTCAGCAACCAATTTTAAAAATCCTTGCGCATGCTGTTTCATTTCCCTCTCCTAACGTTAAGTTTTATCTTATGTTCCATAATTTATTGCAATTTTTAATCTCTATTTACATACATTCCCAGCAAGAACAATATTTACACTTAATGCTATAATTATAATCAAAGAATCTAAGTTCGATTATTTTAAATCGTTGGAGTGTTCTTGATGAAAGCAAAACAATTTTTTAGCCATGTAAGGCAACCTCGCAAAGGTGAGTACTCATACTCCAATGTTGTATTAGATTATCTAAATACTCGACAAAGTTCAATTTTAAAAGATTTTAAAGCGGTTTATAAAACAAATTTGCATTCGAGGCATGATACATTTCCAAATTTTGTTGCACATCTAGAAAAGAACAATAAAAAAAATCTGATATTTAGAGGTATGAGCAATAATGAAGTAGCCGATTTTCTAAAAATGAAAAAGTTTTTATGCGCACCCAGCAAAAAGAAACAAGATCATTATAACATTCCTGAACATGTTATTCTTAATAACACAACCAGATTTGGTTCGTTTACACCCTCATTACAAGTTGGTGGAACTTATGCAAGTATGAGTACCATTGTACCCAGCACCGGAGCAATTGTCACAACCAATCTGCCACCTTTTTTTGTTAATCCAAAAGAGATACTGGGTACTCACGAAGAGCTATATAAACGTTATAAAAAACGTTATGACTTAGAAACTGAAATGCATACTGAATTCCAAGGGCTTACGGACGTTTTGGAAACGGCAGCAAAAAACATTGAAATTACTATGATTAGAAATTTTGGTAAAAAATATGTTGGATTAGGAATACACGATGTAAAACAAATTCATCTTCTAACAGTTCCAGGTCAATTATTATGTAATTGGACAAGCATCAAGACTCCTTTACATGAAGTAAGCTTTGAAAATCCAGGATACAAACTTAGAGTTTGCTCTGTTAAAGTAGGTTTTGCAGAGCATGATGCTTATCTTGCTGATGAATTTGAGTTAGTTAATCAAAGAAATCGTGATATGGGACTTATTCCTCCTGATGGCAGAGTGATTACGATGCATGAAGCAAAATACTTAGCCAAATCTGGCATATTGGAAATACTTAACAGTATGTATGAAAATGATGATGAAACATATGTATTTTCACATGTACCGAGCAATATTCCAGTTAACGATATGGACGCCATTCGAGATCATATGATGAAAACAATTGAGGCATTACCTTACATGAGAAAAATAGGTCCTAAAATAGAAGAAATTACTGATGAGGAACCCCAAAAAGAAGGACCTGAACTAGGTTAATTTATATAAGCTCATACTACAGGCTAATGATCAAGTAACGAGTAGGAGTTTTTCGTTATAGAATATCCTTGGATTTTTAGGGACTGTTGCCAATTCACCTCGCCGCCGAAGTGCCCCAGATGAGTTGGCAACATTCCCTGGGATTTGATTTTTAAATAGATAATATTTTTTTTAGCACAATTGCATCTTCAACATGGTTATTTTCTATATAGTAAGCTGGTTTAATTTCAATTTGTTCAAATCCCATGCTTTTATAAAGATGTAATGCTGCTTTATTACTAGGTCTCACTTCAAGAACCACATAATCAATATGCTGTGATTCAATTAATGAATGCAGTACTCTTTCTAAGAACTGCCGCCCATAACCTTTTGATTGAAAAGATTTAGCTATACAGAAATTTAAAATATGGCAGCTCTTATTACTATGTCTAGAAATAATATAACCACCAATAATTAGACTATTTTCAACATCTACTTCAAATACACGACAATCATACCCTACACGTACACAATCCCTTAAAATGTCCCTATACCAAGGAGCAATATGAACATCTTTTTCAATTGCATAAACTTTATCAATATCTGATTCATTCATGCTGCGAATATTAAGTGTCATCCTTGTCACTCCTAAACAAATAATCATACCCCGGTAATGAAGTGCTGTCCCGGTGATTATTGCAATAATTTTCCATGTTGCGTCGCCCGTACTGCTATTAAGTTCAAGATTTTTGTCACCCCGCAAAGGCTCTAAAAATGGATCTCCGCATTCGCGGAGATGACAAAGAGTATAGTCCAAATCACTTAACTTAATGGCAGCACCACTTCGCTGCACCCAGATTGTGTATTACATACTATTCATTAGTTTTTTTCTTTTTTGGCAAATATAGATCAGTAATTGTTCCTTCAAATGCCTCCGCAGCTTGAGCAATAGTCTCAGAAAGTGTCGGATGAGGATGTATTGTTAAAGCAATATCTTCAACATCACAACACATTTCAATAGCTAATGCCGCTTCAGCTATTAAGTCACCGGCATTAATTCCAACAATTCCTGCACCTAATATTCGATTCGTATCAGGGCAGAACAATAATTTAGTCATCCCTTCTTCACGCCCCATACTAAGAGCACGACCACTTGCAGCCCAGGGGAAAGTAGCCTTTTCATAACGTATACTTTTTTCTTTAGCTTCTTTTTCAGTTAGACCCGCCCAAGCAATCTCTGGATCGGTATAAGCGACACTTGCAATACACTTAGGGTCAAAGTAATGTTTTTTACCCGCAATAACTTCCGCAGCAACTTTTCCTTCAGGAATTGCTTTATGTGCGAGCATTGGTTGTCCAACAACGTCACCAATAGCAAAAATATGTGATACATTCGTCCTTTGTTGATTGTCTACTTTGATAAAACCACGCTCATCAACTTTTATTCCAGCTTTTTCTGCATCAATTGCACCACCATTAGGTTTTCTACCAACAGCAACAAGAACCTGTTGAAAACAAAGTGGCTTGTCTGTTGCATGTTCACCTTCCATTGAGACATAAATACCATCTTTTTTGGCTTCAACGGCAGTTACTTTGGTTTTCAAAAGGAATTTAACACCCTTCTTCTGCATGCGTTTTTGCAAAACATTAACCAAATCAAAATCAGCACCTGGGATCAATTGATCCATAAATTCAACAACAGTTACTTCAACACCTAAAGATGCATAAACTGTAGCCATTTCCAGACCAATAATTCCTCCACCCAAAACCAACAAATTTCCTTTAATATCAGCAAGTTCTAAAGCACCTGTTGAACTAAAAATTCGTTTATCTTCGGGAATAAAAGGTAAGTTAATGGATTCAGAACCTACTGCAATGATTGCATTTTCGAATTCAACGTCCACTGCCCCATCTTTAGTAGCGACAGTTACTTGATGCGTACCTGAAAACTTACCTAAACCTGTAACGACTTCGACTTTACGCTGTTTTGCTAATGTCTTCAAACCACCTGTTAATTTGGATACTACTGAATTTTTCCATGCAACGATTTTTTTACTATCCAACTTGGGTTTTCCAAAGCTAACACCTTGTTCGGACATTTCATGAGCTTCATCAACAACTTTTGCAATATGCAATAATGCCTTGGAAGGGATGCAACCTACGTTCAAGCAAACACCACCTAGTGAATCATAACGCTCGACCAATACTACCTTTTTTCCCAAATCTGCTGCTCTAAATGCCGCTGTGTATCCACCAGGGCCGCTTCCTAATACAACGACATCTGCTTTTATTTTGTTAGCCATTACAAGCCTCTTCAATTAGATATTATAAAAAAAATTAGAGTAAAATTCGTCTTATATCACTTAAGCAATCGCAAATAAAACGAGTAAAACGCGCCGCCTCAGCCCCATCTATAACACGATGATCATAAGAGAGAGACAAAGGCAGCATTAACCTTGGTTGGAAGGTACCATTTTCATAGACGGGTTTTATTTCCGAGCGAGATAATCCAAGGATAGCTACTTCAGGACTATTCACTATAGGTGTAAATGCTGTACCACCAATTCCACCTAAGCTGGAAATAGTAAAGCATCCTCCTGACATATCTGTTGGCATTAAGCCTTTATCTCGGGCTTTGGTACTTAAACGTGTCATTTCAGCCGCAATTTCAGCAACAGTTAACTTATCGACATTTTTGATAACAGGGACAACCAAACCGTTCGGTGTTTCTACAGCAATACCTATATTGCAATATTTTTTATAAATAAGATTGGCGCCAGTGGCATCTAAAGATGCATTAAATTGAGGGAATGTTTTTAATGCTTTACTGACTACGGCACAAACGAATGCCAGCAATGTCAGTTTATATCCTTTTTCTTTAGCATGCTCTGATTCAGATTTCCTGAATGCTTCAACATTGGTAATGTCTGCTGCATCAAACTGGGTGACATGAGGGATTGTTATCCAAGATCGATGAACATTAACTCCAGTAAGCCTTTTAATTTTATTAAGTGGCTTGGTTTCAATGTCACCAAATTGAGAAAAGTCAATTACGGGGTTAGGTGGAATGCCAAAAGAACCTTGATTTGGTTGTTCGCTAAGACGCCTTTTCACATAAGCTTGTACATCTTCTTTAGTAATACGATCTTTACGACCACTACCTTTAACTTCCGCCAGATTCACACCAAATTCTCGAGCTAAGCGTCTTACTGCAGGGCCTGCAGCAATTAATTTTGAAGAATCTACTTGCTCAGTAAGAACTGGTTGCTGGGAAGTTGCTTCGATTTTATTAAACTCTATTGCGCTTGATGTTTCAGGAGAACTTGCTGGCTTCTGCTCAGCTGCAGGCGCTATTTTTTCTTCCGCTTGCGAGCCATTTTCTGTAGCAACTAAAAGAATCAAATCACCTTCAGATACCTTATCACCTACTTTAACATTTAGTTTAGTAACTTTTCCTGATACCGGTGAAGGAATCTCCATACTGGCTTTATCTGATTCCAAAGTAATGAGTGGGGTATCCACCTCAATTTGCTCCCCAACTTCAACCATTACCTCAATCACGTCAACATGGCTTGCGCCACCTATATCGGGAATTTTAACTTCCTTTACCTGTTCAGATTTCTTTTCTTGTGAAACCATAGGCTCATTTTTCTCAACATTGACAGGTTCTATTTTAGAAGCTTGAGCTTGAATTTCATTTTCTTTTTCAATATTCGCTTTTTCTTCAATTGTGGCAAAAAGAATCACATCACCTTCAGATACTTTATCACCTACTTTAATATTCAGTTTTGTGACTTTCCCAGCAACTGGAGAAGGAATTTCCATGCTAGCTTTATCTGATTCTAAAGTAACGAGTGGAGTATCAACTTCTACTTGATCTCCTACTTGAACCATTATTTCAATCACATCAACCTGAGTCGCTCCACCAATATCAGGAATCTTAACTTCTATTTCGTTTGACATGTCTTTCCTCAAAAGGTTACTCAGTGTATTCAAATCATGACTGTGTTGGAAACATACCTAAGCGATTACTGTATGTTCCAATACAATCACAACCTGGATTACTAAGCCTACTATATACTTTTAATTCTAATGATTAACCGGATTTAATTTATCAGGATTAATGTTATAGCGCTTCATGGCATCCACAACTTTGGATTTATCGATACTGCCCTCAGCGACTAAAGCATTCAATGCCGCTAGAACGATAAATTTAGCATCTACTTCAAAGAAATGACGTAAACGTTCTCTCGTATCACTTCTTCCATAACCATCAGTACCCAAAGTTATATAGTGATTAGGTACAAACGGTCTAATTTGATCTGCATAAATTCTTAAATAATCTGTTGCAGCAATCACAGGTCCTGGTCTACCTTCTAATTGAGTTGTAACATAACTTTTTTGTTCCTTTTCCTTAGGATGCATTGCATTATAGCGTTCCACAGCTAAACCATCCCTTCTTAATTCATTAAAGCTTGTAACACTCCAAATATCTGCAGTCACACCATAATCATCTTTTAACATTTGTGCTGCTTTAATTACTTCACGCAGAATGGTACCACTTCCCATTAGCTGTACATGTTGTTTCGATTTCTTCTTGGTTTCTTGCAATACATACATTCCTTTAATGATTCCCTCTTCAACCCCTTTTGGCATATCTGGATGCATGTAGTTTTCATTCATTACTGTAATGTAATAAAAAATATTTTCCTGCTTCTCATACATACGATACAAACCGTTTTGAATGATCACAGCAAGTTCATAAGCATAAGTAGGATCATAAGAGACACAATTTGGAATTGTTGAAGCGTATAAATGACTATGTCCATCTTGATGTTGTAACCCTTCGCCAGCAAGTGTTGTTCGTCCAGCAGTTCCGCCTAATAGAAATCCTCTGGCCTGCATATCCCCTGCAGCCCATGCCAAATCGCCAATACGTTGAAATCCAAACATTGAATAATAAATATAAAATGGGATCATAGCCAATTTGTTCGAACTGTAAGAGGTCGCTGCGGCAATCCACGAGCAAAAAGCTCCTGCCTCATTAATTCCTTCCTCAAGAATTTGTCCATCTTTTGCTTCACGATAAAACATGACTTGTTCATGATCTACCGGTGTATAAAGTTGACCAACTGGAGAATAAATACCGATTTGTCTAAATAAACCTTCCATCCCAAAAGTTCTACATTCATCAGGAACGATTGGAACGATACGTGAACCGATTTCCTTACTTCTCAACAAGGTTGAAAGAATACGCACAAATGCCATCGTTGTTGAAATTTCACGGTCACCTAACCCTTTGGTAACTGCTGAAAACTCAGCTAGGTCAGGAGCCTTTAGAGGATCAACTTTGGTAGTGCGTGAGGGCAAATACCCGCCCAACATTTCTCTTTGTTTTTTAATATATTTAATTTCGGGACTATCATCTGCAGGTTTATAAAATGGTATTTCTGCAATTTGGTCATCACTGATAGGAATACTAAATCGATCTCTGAATGCCTTCAGTTGATCCACAGTCATCTTCTTTTGCTGGTGGGTAATATTTTGACCTTCACCAGCTGCTCCCATTCCATAGCCTTTAATTGTTTTTGCTAAAATAACCGTTGGCGATCCTTTATGTTCCACAGCTTTAGCATAGGCAGCATAAACTTTTTGAGGATCATGGCCACCTCGATTCAATCTCCAGATTTCTTCATCTGAATAATTCTCGACCATTTTCTTTAATTCTGGATATTCATTAAAGAAATGTTGTCGGACATAGGCACCATTATTTGCTTTGTAAGCTTGATAGTCACCATCAACACACTCTTCCATGCGTTTTTGCAACCAGCCATCCTTATCACGCGCAAGCAATGGATCCCAGCGTCCACCCCAAATGACTTTAATTACATTCCAACCGGCACCACGGAATAATCCTTCTAGTTCTTGAATAATTTTGCCATTGCCACGTACTGGGCCATCAAGTCGCTGTAAATTACAATTCACAACAAAAATAAGATTATCAAGTTTTTCTCGTGCGGCAATGCTTAAAGCCCCTACTGACTCAGGCTCATCCATTTCACCATCACCAAGAAATGCCCATACTTTTCTATTTTCGTTATTAATTAACCCTCGATTTTCTAGATATTTTAAAAATCGGGCTTGATAAATAGCTTGTAAAGGGCCTAATCCCATAGATACAGTAGGAAATTGCCAAAACTCACTCATCAACCAAGGATGTGGGTATGAAGATAAACCATCAACCTCTACTTCTTGTCTGAATTTACTTAATTGCTCTTCTGTCAGTCGTCCCTCAAGGAAGGCACGTGCGTAAATACCGGGGGAAGAATGACCTTGGATATATAGTAAATCACCGCCATGCTCACCATTTGGTCCTTTAAAAAAGTAATTAAAACCTGTTTCATACAAAGTAGATGATGAAGCATAAGAGGCAATATGTCCACCTAGTTCAGGAGCATATTTTCCTGCACGCAATACCATTGCCACAGCATTCCAACGAATCAATGCGCTAATCCGTTTGCCAATACCTTCATCGGGAGGTATTTGCTTTTCTTCATGCAAATTAATGGTATTTCTGTAAGGTGTATTAATTGAACTGGCTAAGTTGACCCCTTCCGCATTCGCTTTATTAAGAAGCTGTTTTAAAAGAAAAGCTCCTCGTTGGGGACCATCATTGATTAATACAGCTTGCAGGGCATCCAGCCATTCACGTGTTTCTATAGGATCCAAATCTAAATTATTTTCATTTGCCATGAAAGTGTTCCCCGAAATCTATTAAACTCAATAAGGTACAGCTTGTAATTTTTTTGGAATTACACCCGTGCAACCTTTCTTACAAATTGTGAAATCTGATAAGCAATCACATGTTACTTTGCGGCATTGTAGTGGATCGCGGTAAGAATTCAACTCACGCATCACCTTTTTGCCTTCAACTTTCCGCTCATGCACATATTTTGCAAAATTTTTTTCTGCTTCCCTTTGAGATGCATGGGAACATGTTGAGCAATTATTAACACAATTTTGTCTACAAAAATCAAAATGTTGCACACAAGTCCTATTACATTGTTCTAATGTTTGGCCTTTTAGTGCATTTTGTTGCAATCCATGACAACCGCCAAGCAGTAATATTATAGTGCAACAAACTAGCCGCAAAAAAGAATTCATATAGATAATATCCACAAAATTATTATGTAGCTTAACTACGTTAGCTCAATACCACTGTTAACTCATCTACAACCAGGTAATTAATGTAAATAAAGCAATAAAAACCAACATAACAATAATTGCATGTTCAACCAATCCCTCTGCTACTGGCATAGGAATTTCTTCTGTTTCATTTGTTTTAACTGCTTGTAATCCACATTCACGTAACATGTCACTATTTACATCAGGTTTAGCAAGAAAGTAACTGGCGAATAAAGAAAAACCTCGTTGGAAATTTCCCACAAGTAAAAAAAGTAATACGGTTATGCGAGCAGGAATCCATTCTAGCAAATCAGTAATTTCATTTGCTTGCTCACCGACGAAATGAATATCACGACATAAAGTAATCAATCGGTATGCCAATGCGCCAATAGGCCCAGCGATGATATACCAAAATACAAGAGAAAATAATTGTCTATTGACTAAAATAAAATAGTCCCCTACGAGCTCTTGGTTGCTCTTGACTTCTGATTGTACTATTGGATAAAAAAGATTTTGAGGGCCAAGGCAATAAAAGAAAATCACCAAACTTAAAAGAAATCCCATCAAACCAAATACTATAGGATGCAGTAATAGATAAATGATGGATACAAGCAGTAAAATAGGCACTATCATTAACGCCAAGAGCGCCCATGGATTATTAAGAACACTATGCTTATCGCCTACATTTTTGATTTTTTGACAATAATCTGAAAACCAATAAAATCGCTGGTAGGAAATAGAGTGAATCAAAAAACGTTCACTTAATAAACACAATAATATTACTAATAATTTCATTATTTAATCCTTACGCATTTTATCAGAGAATGCTATGGGGGTTGGGTATTTCAATACAACAAAATAGGATGACACGATAAAGGTTAAAATAGTAGTTGCTTGAATTAAATTTGAAGCTTTATCCGAAATAAGCTGAGTGCTTAAAGCAATGCTAGCTACAAGCAATGAAAACTCACTCGCTTGTCCTAAACGAATACCCACCTCTTTCGCAACATGTTTTTTTTCGCCAGATTTTCCAAGAAGCAAATAAAATAAAACCGGTTTAAACAGCAACACTAAAGCAGATAAAATAAGCGCAGGAATTACAACTTGCTGGGCCAAACCAAAGTTAAAAGTTGCCCCAATTGAAAAGAAAAACATAACCAGGAAAAAATCCCTTAAAGGCTTGAGGCTCTCTGCAATAAAAAGGGAAATTGGGCTTGCTGCCAACGCAACTCCAGCAATAAAAGCACCAATATCTTCTGAAAGACCCATCTTTTGCGCAAGAACAGACAAACCCAGGCACCAGCCAATTGATAATAAAAATACATATTCCTGAGTTCTGTCAAAACGAGCCAGTAACCGTATTAAAACATATTTCTCAAAAGCAAAAGCAAAAAGACACAATGCAGGTAAATTAATCCCTACTAAAATAATATCATCAATGGAAAAACCACCCGTTTGTTGAGCGCCATTAATTAAGATCAGTACAATGATTGCAATGACGTCCTGCATAAGCAACACGCTTATCATCACTTCGCCAGTATGTTGATGGTGCAGAATAGTCGTGGGTAATAATTTCAAACCAATTATAGTGCTTGAAAACATCATTGAAGCGCCCAAAATCCATGATTCGGTCACAGTTAATCCAAAGAATCTGCCAATCCAATATGCAGTCACAGCAAACATAACAGAACTAATTAAAGCAATCCAGGTAACTTTCTTTAACATGTGCACGAGATTTTGTGGTTGCAAATGCAATCCAAGCAGGAATAATAGGAAAACTATTCCAACATCACCAATTTGTTTGACAATACTCACATCAGATACAAGTTTTAGACCCCATGGTCCAAATACTGCGCCGAGAAGGATATACGCAACCAGCAAAGATTGTTTGGTATAAAGAACCAGGGTTGATAAAAATGCAGCGCCTGCGAAAATTAAGAATATTGTATAAAACACAGAGCCATCATGCATTGATTTTGTACCTCAATATTAAAATAAAACCGACTTTAATTAAAAAAAAACTGTAAGCCTGAATAAGCGCAAAAAAACAAGAAGTTGAATACAAATAAAGAGCGTATACTGTGCTTTTACCCAAGGCTACAATTTTATTACTATTAGTAATTCTAACGTTCTGAAAATTTGACGCAATAATTTTAACCATTAATCCATTAATTAGCTATCAATATTCAATATGAATCAAATCAAAACGGAAAAAGATCCCGTTACTCCATTAAGCGCTAATTTGTGCTTCAAACTATCGGCCATATTTTTTGAACCAAATGGACCAACCCTCACGATATAATGTTGCTTATAGTGTTCGATATAAACTGGAGATGGAGTGATACGTGCTAATTTATCTTTTAAGCGTTTTGCTAGAATTTCGGTTGTAAAAGCACCTGCCTGAAGATAATAATGCGCCTGCCCAGCCGGTCCCATTAATGTTTCAATTTCAACAGGTGCAGTTCCTTTCGGAAAGACTCCTAGTTTTAAAGCCGCAGCATAGGATAAATCGATAATTCTATCAGAATGAAATGGCCCTCGATCATTTACTTTAACAATTGCAACTTTTCCATTATTCAAATTTTTAACTTTTACATAAGTAGGTAAAGGTAAGGTCTTATGTGCAGCAGACATCACATACATATCATAAGGCTCACCACTTGAAGTTCTTTGTTTGTGGAATTTTGTTCCATACCAGGAAGCAATCCCCCTTGCTTTATATCCCGTTGAACTCCTCATCACTTGATATGAGCGACCATCAACAGAATATTCTGATATGTTGCCATATCGACTTAAAGGTTCCTTGGCGGGCACAGGTTCCTTAAAACTGATATGCCTCAATTTAGTGGGTGCTCCATCTTGAACTTGAGTATATCGATTCCCTTTGTTCTTATAACGATTATATATGGAATTATTGGAATTCTTATTATTTTGAGTTACTTGTCGTGTAGGCTGCTTTGTTTTTGATGATGCAGAATCAAGAGACTGATTTGTAGTTTGACAACCTGCTAATATAATCGTCACGGCAATAAGTATCTTTCGCATAATTTCTAGTTTTAATTATTGTTTTCTGGCTAATATACAGAAATATCAGATAATTTCGAAGATTTATTTTATTTTGGAAAAAATTTCATTATTTTTCATCTGCTATTTTGTTGCCTGCAAAAGGCTGTGGTAGTACTATATCCACATTTTTGTAATCGGACTAGATAACAACATGACAAGAACAACGTCTATTTTATTGACAACACTGTTTATCATTACTTTATTTGTACAGTCAACTAACTCTATGGCTGAGGAAGGTACTTTACCAACAAAACCTACTGCAGATCTGGAAAGACCCTCACCTACGGTGAATAATAAACCTTTAGTTACTCCTGCAGCTCCAATGCTTAATGCCAAGGCCTACATACTGATCGATGTAAACAGTGGCAAAATTATTGCTGAGAAAAACAGTGAAGAGCGTTTGCCTCCCGCAAGCTTAACGAAAATGATGACGTTATATGTTATATCTAATGCCCTGCATCATGAACAAATTCATCTCACTGATAACGTTCGAGTGAGTCGTGATGCCTGGAAAATAGGTGGTTCTCGCATGTTTATCAAAGAGGGCCAACAAGTTCCTGTTGAAGACCTGCTCAAAGGGATTATCGTAGACTCAGGCAATGATGCATGTGTTGCTATGGCAGAACATGTTGGTGGCACTGAAAATTCATTCACTGATCTTATGAATCAGCAGGCTCAAAACCTTGGAATGAAAAACAGTCATTTTACTGATAGTACTGGTTTGCCTGACCCTAATCTATATACCACCGCAAAAGATTTAGCGATCCTTGGAAGAGCATTAATTGTTGATTTCCCTCAATATTATGATTGGTATAAGCAAAAATGGTTTACCTATAATGGCATTCGTCAACCCAATAGAAATCGCTTGTTATGGCGCGATAATCAAGTGGATGGTATAAAGACTGGTCATACGAATGAAGCAGGTTTTTGTCTTGTATCCTCTGCAAAACGAGACAATATGCGTTTACTTGCTGTTGTCCTTGGTGAACCAAGCGACTCTTCTCGTGCTGATGATAGTGAAAAACTACTAAACTATGGTTTTAGATTTTTTGAAACACATCAGCTTTATAAGTCAGGACAATCAATTTCCGAGCTTCCACTTTATAAAGGGAGTGTTGATAAGATAACTGTAGGCTTAAATGAAGATCAATACATTACTATTCCTACTGGCCAGTATCAACGTCTTAATATTTCTACTAAAGTTCCCTCATACCTGGAGGCACCAATTAAGAAAGGTGATAAAATAGGTGATTTGGTGGTTCAATTTGATAATAACGTTGTATCAACCCGACCTCTTTATGCTTTGCAAGATGTTGAATCAGGTGGTATTTATACTCGAACAAAAGACTCAATCCGTTTGGCTTTTAAACGCTGGTTTGGCTCTTAGGATTTATAGGGTATAAGGATGGAAAAAACAACTTTAATTGAATTTCCCTGTTATTTTCCTATAAAAATAATAGGGAATAATTCAACTGTCTTTCTTGAAGAGATCAGAGAAATTACCGTCACACACTTTCCTAATATTGCGGAAGATGCGCTGACTCATAAAATGAGTAAAGATTCGAATTATTTAGCTATAACTGTTACTGTTTATGCTGAAAATCAAGAGATACTGGATACATTTTATAGAGCCATTACGCAGCATCCAGAAGTAAAAATGGTTCTATAATGAAAATACGACAGCTAGGTATTCAAAATTACAATGATGTTTGGCTGCAAATGAAAGAATTTACACAAAACCGTGATGTAAATACCCAAGATGAACTTTGGTTATTAGAACACTCCCCTGTCTATACGCAAGGACAAGCAGGTAAACCCGAACACATACTTAATCCTGCATCCATACCCGTTGTGCAATCAGATCGAGGAGGACAAGTAACCTACCATGGACCAGGCCAGCTCGTTGCCTATGTTTTAATGGATATCAGTAGGAAAAACCTAGGTATAAGATCATTGGTGAGTCAATTAGAACAGATCTTAATTTCTGTTCTTGCACAGTATCAAATAGAAGGTTCTATTCGTTGTGGAGCACCTGGGGTTTATGTTAATGATAAAAAAATAGCCTCAATCGGTTTAAGAGTAAAAAATGGTTGTACTTATCACGGAATTGCACTTAATGTTGATATGGACTTAAAACCTTTTTCAGGAATAAATCCATGTGGATTTGCAAAAATGGAAATGACTCAAATAAGCAAGTTTGTTCCATCTGTGCAAATAGAGGAAGTAAATCAGCATTTCGTGCAATATTTTCTGCAACAATTTTATCCCTGAAATAAATATGAACTTGTTCGTAGATTATGTACAGCCACTTACTGACTGGTTGCAACAGAACCCTCACTGGTCTTTATTTATCACGTTTTTAATTTCCCTGACTGAGTCTCTAGCGATTGTGGGTAGTATTGTACCTGGCAGTGTTACCATGACTGCCATTGGAATACTTGCGGGCTCAGGGATTATGCGTATTGATCTTACGTTATTATCTGCGATTTTAGGAGCGGTTGCTGGTGATAGTCTTAGTTATCTCCTGGGGTATTACTATAGTGACCGGTTGACTGAAATTTGGCCATTTAGTAAGTATCCACGTTGGCTACAATATGGCAAAGATTTTTTTGAAACACACGGTGGTAAAAGTGTACTAATTGGTCGCTTTGTGGGTCCTCTACGCTCAATTATTCCCGTCATTGCAGGTATACTGCATATGAAGCAATGGCGATTTTTTGTAGCAAATGTTATATCAGCGATTGGCTGGTCTCTTTTATACATAATGCCTGGTGTTGCAATAGGAGCTGCGAGTCATGAACTATCCACTGAAAGTGCAACGCGCTTATTTATATTAATTCTTATTTTGCTTGCTGGACTTTGGTTTATTAGTTTATTTATAAAACGAATAATTGGATTATTAAGTTCTATTTTAAAATTACACTTACACACCTTTTGGCTAAAGCTAAAAAATAACTCTATTTTTGTTTATGTGTATCAGGTAATTACACCTCGTGGCGAATCAAATCACTATCACACTGCTGCCATTGTATTGATAACTGTCATTTGTCTGCTTTTTTTCCTTATCCTCTTAGGCTTAACTGCATCGACTCAATATCTAACGTTGGTTAATTATCCAGCTTATTTATTCTTACAAAGTTTTAACACACCAACATTAAAAATATTTTTTATCTTTTGTAGTCAATTAGCCTCTACAACAACGATAATCAGTCTCTTTATCATTTGTTGTTGCTGGTTTATTTACAGCAAAAATAAAGCGGCAGTTATTTATTTATCTAGCCTCACTATATTTAGTATTTTATTAGCCCTATCACTTGGATATTTTATTCATAGCCCAAGGCCTGCTGGATTATTGATTGTGATGCCTGGTTCTTCATTTCCCGCAGTTAATCTTTTGATTGCTACAGCATTGTATGGATTTATTTTATTTTACATCAATAATACCTACGACTTGTTCATCAACATGTCAAAGCCTGTTGTATACTCTGTTCTTGGCTTGAGTGGTTTAGGTGCTCTTTATTTAGGAGATTATTGGCTTACAGATATTTTAGCATCCTACTTTGCCGGTACAGCAATTTGCTTAATTCACTGCTTGATTTATAGAAAATCTAATATTCTGCAAAAAAAAGCAATACCTTCAGTATTAATGATTTCTCTGCTTTTTATCGGAGTTCTTTTATCTTCATTTGGATCCACTTATCTGAATTTTAAAACTATATCTTATAGCCATACGCCCTATCATAAAAAATTTACTTTGAGCGAAAAAACATGGTGGGAACAAGAGAAGCCTACTCTACCCATTTATCAATTCAGTAGGATAGGTAAGCGAATTAGTTTATTAAACCTTCAATTCTCAGGTAATTTGGATACGTTGCAAAGTAATCTTGAAAAAAATGGATGGAAATCACACACAGATTCATTTTTTACCAACTTACTTCGACGAATAAGTCAAAAACCAAATAGCATTAAACTGCCATTACTTACTCAGTTATATGAGAATAAAGCACCTATGCTGATCATGACCTATACAGATCAACAAACCAAGTTATCTTTGGAATTAAGAATTTGGGAATCAAGTTTTAACTTCTTAGAATCAAACCAACCCCTATGGATTGGTAGTGTGCATCCGTCCAATCGCCCGAACAAGCAAATGAGTAATCAGGGCTATTTTCCAAACCCAATCAACCCACTAAATTATATGTTTAAATCTGAAAATCCTTTTGCAGTTAAACAAATCAAATTGCCAGAGACTATGATTAAAACAACAATATATCCAACACAGCCCTACTTAACGCTTATTAAAGAAAAATGCATCGACAATACCAATACCTATTAATAAATTGACAGGCTTAACTCATTAAGATAATTTGTTTGGACATTTTGTCCGGATGTACTTCAGAATCATATCTTTCCTTCAAGATAATTCATTTTAAAACTCTGGTATGGACAGCGTGACTATAGTTCATGAAACCAAAGCTCAAGCCACCCATAATCTATACATATACGAAAAATACTGTTATAACTATATAGTTTTAAAGTAAATATCACTTAATTTTGAGAGTATGGCTCAAATGTATACACTGGGAAAATTAATACAAAGTCTTTTTCCATTAATTGCTCTAGTACTCTTTATTATTGGAATTAAAAGAAAAGCTATTTATTACATCATTTCATCTCTTTGGCTTAGCCTTATTGCGCTACTCATTCATTTTCAGTTCTCTGGAAATCAAATTTTTGGAACCTATTTTAACTATCTTAATGCCGGAATCTATTCGTTTAATTTACTTATCTTGCTACTTGCCTTAATACTAGTCATATCGCATTTAAGTATAAATGGTCCTACTTTTAAATACACATATACCTTGATTAATGCATTTTTAGTTGTAGGAGCATTTATTGTTATTAGTAATCTGTGGATTAATGCTTTTTTTATAGAAAATAAGATGGAAGGAACGCCCATAATGCAAGTGGCTCTCTTTGAAAAACCTGGGTATTGCGATAGTAAGTATGTATTTTATAAAATTGATAGTGACAGCTCAGTCGCGTATCTTTGTCCAAACCATTATGGTTTATTACCCTCCATAGGACATTTAGCAACGAGTCCCGATTTCATTGCGACACAATTATCATTACCAATAAAAAAACAAATACTATTAAAACAAAAAAATAAAAGTTAAACGTATTGATACGTTCCAAGTAGAGAATCAATAAAATAGAATAAAGCACTACGTAATTTTATTTAAGAGAGAAGTCTGGGAGGTTAAATTGTTCTTTGCATTAATATTTGATAACATGCCAACAATCCATCACTCTAGTATTTCTATGAAACGGTTATTTGCATTTGTCATAATGATATTTAGCCTTAATTGCTATCCTATGGCTCCTAAGCTTAATTGGGATCAAGCAGTAGACCGAGCAATAAAACGATATGGCTTACGTGTTGAACCACAACTGAAATCTTATTTCTCCAAAGCAAAGGTAAGTTATCCCCCGAGTAATATTGCTTTACTTGCCTTTAAATCAGAAAGAAAAGTTGAACTCTGGGCTAAGAACTCTAATCAATCATGGAAACATATCCATGACTACCCTTTAACTGGATTCAGTGGTCGTCTAGGTCCTAAGTTACGTGAGAATGATAAACAAATTCCCGAGGGTGTCTATAAGTTAGTCAATTTTAATCCATTCAGTAGCATGCATTTGTCAATGATGATTAATTATCCCAATAATTTTGATAAACAAAAAGGTTATCAAGATGGGAGAAGAAATTTAGGCAATAATATTTTTATTCATGGGAAAAATTTATCTGTAGGTTGTTTAGCTGTAGGCGATCTTGCTATAGATCAGCTTTTTGTTTTGGCACGACGTGTTGGTTTAAATAATATTCAGGTAATTATTGCACCTAACGATTTGCGTAAAAGCAAGCCCTCTACCACCACATTTGCGCAGCCCCGATGGCTTCCTGAATTATATAAGCAAATTGCAGAATCATTAAAACCTTTTGATAAAGAAAAAAATTATACTGCTTAAAATCTAGGGGTCTAATAACATTTCATTTAGTTCCGCCTAATTCCCGCGCTTTATGCCTGAGAGATGGTCACAAAGAGTGACCATTATTTTTAAAAAAAGAATAATTTTTTTTGAAGTGCATGAAGATATGTGATCCAATATATTTTCGACATTATAAGGGTTCACCATCATGCACTTGACTGAATTATTACATAAA
>NZ_RZGX01000020.1:0-77833 GCF_003990155.1 Legionella qingyii | reverse complement strand
CATAGGAAGATGAAGCTGATTCAAAGACGTGCTTATGGATTTAGAAATTTTGAAAATTATAGGTTAAGGGTTAAAGTTTTGTGTTCTTGATTAGTGCCCCCTGATTTGGGGAAGAGCCAAATGATTGAATTATCATTGATGTGGCGTCCCCAAGGGGGTTCGAACCCCTGTTACCGCCGTGAAAGGGCAGTGTCCTAGGCCGCTAGACGATGGGGACCTGGATCTTTATTTTATATTTTTTACTACTAAACTTCAACACCAATAATGGCGTCCCCAAGGGGGTTCGAACCCCTGTTACCGCCGTGAAAGGGCAGTGTCCTAGGCCGCTAGACGATGGGGACCTTGAACGTTTTCTCCATCAACATCAAAGATGTTGATGGTGGAGCTAGGCGGGATCGAACCGCCGACCTCTTGCATGCCATGCAAGCGCTCTCCCAGCTGAGCTATAACCCCAAAATTAGGTTCGCAGTTTAATGAGCTGCCCAAGATCTGTCAAGTAAATTTTTCACTTTTGTTAAATAAGTTTATTTTATAATCGAAAATAATGAGAAATTAATTTTTTAAGCTACTTAATTTACAGAAAGTTAATACGCGCAGTTCTTAAAGAACGAATAAAAAAGGGATCTTTAGATTTTGTTTTAGTGCAAGTTATCTTTGTTTCGAAGAATGGAGCTTTTGTGAAGTAAATGAGCACCACATATATGGAGTTAATGCAGGATAAAGGAAAATGCAGATGATGAAAAAGATCCAATGAATAACTTATTTACACACCGCATTGTATACATTCATTTTCTCTCATTATAATACGCTTCACCATTTGTGAAATAAAAAATATTCATTGCATCTTTAATGCTTAATCTCCTGTTAATAATAAAGATGTATTCTTTTATTTATTTGCTTTGATTCTAGGAGTTTTGCTGTGCGACAATATTCACAAAATAAATACATTCAATCCTTACTAGAAAATCTCATTGCTGCATACGAAACTGAAATAAACTACACTCCCTTAGAAATTGAGCTTGATTCAAAACAATTCGCTGAACATGATATTGATAGCCTGATCAACTTTATTAACGATGATCGTAAGCGCCTCTTTATTTTTAAAATTCCAGAAAACCAACAAGCATCAAATAGACTCGCACTTCATGCGCGTCGAACAGCATTAAATAAAACAGCAGAAACCTTACTTAAAAATACATCCAGCGAACCGAAAATTAACCCATTAAAGTATGCGTTAAGTTCTAAATCCCCTGCTGTCCGTGCGCGCATCCAAATTCAAAAAAGCATCCTTCTCCCCCCCCCTCCAAGTGTCCAGGAAGCGATTCATCCCGATCAGATTGAACATGTGGGAAGCCCTGATCTCATCACGATACCGATTGAGTCTACAGAGCTACTTGAATTAATCAAACAACTCAAGGCATTAGGGATTGACAACCTGCAAGAATCGGCGCTTCCCTTAATAAAAGAACATAGTTATGCCTTTCGTGATGGTATTATCCCAGGCAATCTTCCTAAAGGATTTTATATTAACAAAGACAAAAAAGCGCTTTGTTATACTGATGCACCAAGAAAACTCCCCTCTGCTTTAGCTCCTGTACTCAAAACACAAGAATCGTTTACGTTACCTTCAGTTGAGGAAGTAACGGCGCTATTACCTCATCTTCCACAACATACTCTTTCTATGCTTTTGGAAACCAAGTATTCACCTGATCAAAAAAACACGCTGCTTCGCCTCGTCCCTGCATATGAAAATGAAATCAAAACGTTTTTACTTCAATTGTATAAATCAAATGGATCGCTCTCCCCTACGCAACATGATGAATTCATTATTCCATTACTTTGTAAGCAATATGTACTTGGAGGTGAAGCACACACTAATTTATTGGTCAGACTGCTTAATGCCTGTTTGAATAAAAAAATTGACCTTGAGTTTCTTAAAAATCCTGAGGTACAAAATTCACTTTTGAGTACGCGAGGGATTAAAAATCTGCAAAAACTGACCCAACTCCCCTCAGAACAAAAAGAATGGTGGAATACGCTGGTTAATGCGCATCTAGAGTACGACAGGAACAGTTTTGATTTTAATACCTTTTTTGATGCCTATACTCAAATCCTTCTCCCACGCATTGCAGAAAAAAGTCTTACGCTGCCTAATCCATGTCCGATTCGTCACAAGGGACATTTTCTCATTACATTAAATCGGGTATTGGATGTAATAGAACATGCTAAGAATCCACAAGAACAGTGCCTCTCTCTATCGGAACTTAATTGGGGGGCAACAGGCGTACATTATGCCATGTTGCAAAAACCAGCTTCAGAGCAATTTAATCAAGTTGCCGCCTGTATGCAGATTGAAAAGCCAGAGGATACCATAACGGATCCCGAACTCATTTATCAGCAAATCGACAAAGAACCCTATGAACTAAAACCCTGGCTATTTAGATATATGGGCCAACATTGGAAGTCAGAAATAAGATTAACTGACATCCAGGATCAACTTCGTGAAATTGAAAAACTTGCTTCCTGGACTTCAGTTCAGAAAAATCAATTAACGTTCATTTTAACATGTTCTTTTGCAAATAATGCTGCCCTGAGTGCTGCACAATGGAAAGAAACTTTAAATCACTGTATTCATTCATTACAAGGGCTGGATTCAAACGATCGTACTGATTTACTGCAGGCCTTCTCACGGTGTTTTAAATTCAAACCCAGCCCTTCATTGATGCAAATTAATACATTAATAAGGCAATGTATTGATTTTAAAAAAGAATTTCCTAATAAAAACCTCAAAGATGATTTCATTGCTCCACTGGTAGCGTGTTTGGAAAATGAAGGGTTTGAATTACTCAATACACTGCAAGAGCGTATTCAAAAAACTGCTCCACCCGAAATAGAGCAATTCACTCTGGAAGTTACTGCATCCTTTACTGCGATGCTGCAAAAGAATCGTCAGGACTTATCCCCAGAGATCATCAAATTATTCGCAAAACTCGATGAGGCTGATTTAAGCCAAGATCAAATTGGTCAATTGTTACTCAGATTTCAAAGGATAAAAGATAGAAAGGGAGAGCCCTTTCAGAGCACCGTATTAAGTATTTTAAGTCAAATCAATATCTCAAAGTCACAAGCACTACCTAAAGCAGAACAAATTCAAGCACTGCTGGAGGTACTTGCGAATTCAGAAGATAACATCCCTCCTGAGTGTAAAACTTTAGAAAAACAGGAAACATGGTTAAAAGCACTTATCATTGAAAATAATCCTTTTCCTGGCTGTGTCCTCGGTAATGGAGATATTTCCAAGCTCGATGATTTAATTGTTGATGCTTTAGTTGATGCAATTAAAAAAAGAAGTGCTGTATTTAAAATAGATATACTCAAAGCCGCATTACAGCAAAACCTACAAAATTTCATTGTTCCTCAGCAATTACGCGATCAACTGAATCGAGAACTCATACCACTTTTTGATGCAGTTGAAGAGTTAGTTAACCTGCTACAAGGGCCCAATCCTCAGTTTCCAGAGGTAATTGAAAAACTTCGATTTTTTGAAGAAAAAAAACCTGCATTACTCGAAGGGATGTATAGTCTCTTCCTTGGAGGGACAAAAGGGGAATATATTTTAAGTTTCCTGCTCACAGGAAAAAGAAAAGCTACAGATCAAACCACAAATAAAGCGTTTGCCGCTGTTTTAGGCCCCGTACATAATCTGTTTTTGTCTCAAATGAAATCTTTCTTTGACAATCCCCTGAATAAAAAGATTGTCAACGACTTGGATTTGGATACCTGTCTATCCTGGATGGATTCTTTTAATGAGACGCATTCTTTAACGTTCTTCTTCAAAGAGGAACTAATCCAGAAAAAAGTATTACCTGCTTTGAAAAAAACATTACAGCAGTTAAATACCCAAGATCCTGAATTTGAAAAAAGCATCCTTGATGAAGCGGCTTTAATCGATGAAAATGCTCCCGCTGACCAAGCACTGCAAAGTTATAAAAACAAAATTGAGTCGATAGCAAATTATCTCAACTTACTGATTGAGATCAATGATCGGCTGCCTCAACAATTCATTAAAATCTACAAACAACTTAGCACGGGGACTCTTGCTCGCTTAGATTATAAACAAAAGCATACTCTAGTTAATAAGCTAATTAAAAGCGATTCAGAGAAACTGGATCTTTATTTAAAACTGACAACCGAAACTTTAGAGGAACATCCTGGTGCGGATGGTGTTGCAATTGAACGGGCAATCGATGGCTTGGTTGAGCTTTTTAATTTACAGGATCTTGAGCCAGAAACTCAAATTATGTTCTTCAAAATGAGCATGGCCCATAATTTGAAAAGCACTTCGCCGTTCCCACTTGCGGTATTAAATAAATTCAAAAAATCAGATCTTCCGGAACAGATCAAATCATTAATTATCAAGCAAATTATTCAAATTTTAGCAGGACTATCCACGACCAATTCAGGACTCATTCAAGAAATGGTTGAAAAGACCCAATTATTCTTGACTAATAATATAGATCAACCTGAACTTTGTATTGCATTACTCAATAGAATCTCACAGGATAACAACCAAAATCTGAGTACTTACCCTCATATCCTCGAACAATTGGCTGAAATCAATCCAGCAGAGAAGAGAGCAAAAGTAGCTACGATTTTGACCGGCTTAGCTAAAAGCAAAAAAGATTCTACCGTAAATTTACCTGCATTATTGGAAATCACCAAAGGATTAAAACGGCGTTTACCTGCTGATGTAGATCAAGTCCTGAAATTATTTACTACTCCTCCCTACCCTAATGCACAAAGCCTCAACTCGGCTCTAATCGCACATGATTCCGAAAAAATTAATGCCTATTATCTAAGCTTTGACACGAACCCTTTTGCTAAAACCGGTGAAAAAAGGGATTTGGCTAAACAATTTGCAACAGATCGAATAAAAGATGCCTTAATTAATTTGCAAGATTTGCTTCATGAAGAAGATTTACCTCACTCATTACAAATGAAGCTTGCAAGACAATTAACATATATAGAAACATTAGGCTATACCGATCCGCTAAATCCTGGTGATTTTACCGGTTTAAAAGGATTAACCGCTTGCTCGCGTCATGATTTAAAAGAAAAAGCCAGCACCTTACTGCAACAATTGCGTTCGCAAAAACTAAGCCCAGAACAACGAGAAGTAACTCATTTGGAACTCTTAGCGCATTTAAGAGAAATCTATTTCCGAACTACGGGTTTATTTCCAAATACAACACAAATACTTGTTCTATTGCTCGCCCTAGAAGATCCATCATCTAATTTATTAATGCGCATCAAAACAGGCGAAGGAAAAAGTATCAATACGCCTATGCTTTCTGTTCTACAATGGGCACAAGGTGGTACAGTGGTTCAATGGACGGCCAACCCAACCCTACTGATTCGAGATTATGAAAACAGCTGTGAGCCATTTTTTAATTTTCTGGGAATTAAATCCGCGCTAATCCAAAGTAATAGCCCCATCGAATCATTCATACCGAATGGAATTAACTGCTCTACAGTTGAGGATATGGCCAGTTTCCACTTGGCAGCAAAGATAGCGCAAGTGGAAAAACAACTTGAAACTGATGGTCCAGTCCATATTGTTTTGGATGAATGTGACGATGCACTGTTAGATCAAGTAACGCTTTATAAACTCGTTGCAGAAGTCGAAGCTGCTAATACGAACAATCCTGCACAGTGGATTTATCCACTTGCATATCAATTCATTAATCTTCCAGGATTTCGTAACCTTAACCCCGCCTGGGATGAAGATGAAGATTTGGACCAATTCCGACTATTTCTCAACAAGCAAATCAATGAGCAATTTAATGGTGATGTTGAAAAACAAAATTATTTGATGGCATCGAGTAATACTCAGCTGAAACAATGGATTCATGCGAGCTGTATCGCCGCAACTCTAGTTGAAAACAAGCATTTCATAATGCAGCCTATTAATGAGAAAAATGAAGCTGGTCAAGAAATTACCAAGAAAATCGCCTGTGTCCCTCTAATTCGTAGTACTCCTAAGACAGGCTCAATTTTTACTGAATCTGTGCAACAGGCATTACAAGCTCGCTTAAAAGCAGAGCGTAAAGATCAAGCTCAGTATATTTGCATTGACACAGTTCCCTCAGTGCTTGGTAGCCAATCTGCACGAGGATTAATCAAGTTTTTCCAACAAACATTAGGACGTCTGCTTGGAATCTCAGCTACTCCGGGAGATAAAGCCGAGCTGGAAAGTTTAGCTACCTCACTGGGAACTCAGGCAATCAGTGTAGCGCCTTATGCAGGCGACAAACGCATAAACCATCCGCCTATTTTTACCTTTGATCGGAGTGAAACCATCAAGGCAATACATGAAACGTTTAAAAAGATTAAGCGCCCTGTCACCAAGCCGACGATGGAAATCAATCCTGATGAAACAATTCTCCCCTATGATGAAACGCTCATTGTGCAAAGAAAAAACGCCATTGAAAAGTGGAGTCACACGCAAACTCAACCCATTCTTATCGTTAATGAAGATTTTGATGAAGCACAGGCCATTGGTAACAGCTTAAAAATCTATGAAGAGCAAGGGTTCAAAATCCAGATTATTACTGGCAAGGAATCTTCTGCTGAGTTGGATAAAATCATTAAGCAAGCAGGCCAAGCCAATACCATTACTGTAGGTACTGCAATGCTTGCAAAAGGGATAGACATCAATACAGGAGATCATCCTAAAGGTTTATTTGTGATTCAAACTTATCCTGATACCGAAAGAATGACTACCCAAATTGCTGGTCGCGCTGCTCGTAATGGAAAACCTGGTGAATGGTTACCAATTTATCAAGTAAAACCACCAGAGGATTTACTCAATAAGTTTTTTTACTATGTGTTCCCTTGGACTCGTCAACGTATTAATGAACATACAATAGAGGCGGTACGAGATAAAATCAAGTTACAAGCTACTGTCGACAGAACATACACTCAAGCTATTGACGAAGCACAACAAATTTTGATGCTTCAAATTGAATCGTGGGAAAGCCTGCTCCTCGAGCTCTATCCTGATGATCCTAAAATGCTATATGAGCTCTATCAATGGCGTGAAATGCTTTTGAGTGAATTGACTCGTTCGCAGGATGCAAGTGTATCTGAGGCTTCTCTATATGAAAGTATTGCTCAGTTTAAAAAATCAGCGAGCAAAATTTGGGAGTCTGCTCGCGAAGAAAAATGGGCAGCAAAAGCCGCAAAAGCTCATATGAGTAGCGAGCAATCTCTAAGATTTAAGTATTTAAAAGAATTAGATTTCCTCCAGGAATTAAATATTCAAACGAAGCTGCACCAAAATAGCAAAGAATTTACTGCGGGAAAAAAGGCGTTAATGCACCAAAACCTTGAAACTGTGATTGCTGATAAAGCAGGGGCAGTTCTTGAGTATACCAACCCCTCAGATGAAGCGAGAAAACAACTACAATTAGCACAAAGCAAACAAATATTGCCCAATTTGATTGGGGAGTTTTGTGCTGTTTGTCCAAATGCGATAAAAGTATTTTTCCCTAAGAATACATCACAAAATTCATACTTTGTACCCGAAATAGTCAGAAATGTAATTGACAAACTCATCGAACAAAAAAATAAAGTACTGCACGGAGATGAGCAACAAGAAGTTGCTGCAAGCATCATTAACTTTTATCAAAATAAATTAAAAGACGCCGATAGTGATCAAATTCAGGGATTATTGGCCAATATGAAACCTTTAATTCTAAGCCATTGCTCTGATTTTAAGAAATTTTCGCTGGTTGAACAATTTAAAATGCAGGGCTTAATCCTTAGTTTTTCGACTCTTTATCGAAATTTAGGTTTACCAGAAGATGCCAATTTAGATGAGCTGCAAACGGGATACGATGCAGAAATTATGAAAAAATTAGCCGAATATTTAGTCAATGAATTTGCTTGGGTAATAGAAAATCCAGTTCCGCTCCATGCAATTTTTGAACGAACTGAAGCCAAGAATGCAGCATTGGAGATTTATAACTTGGCTCATAACTTAATCGATTCGCCTCAGGATCAAAATATAATTCGTGATCTTTATACTGCGCTTCAACAACATAAAGTCATTTTAAAAGATAAATATTTATTCTCAATAAGTCACTCATCACCTCGAAAGGTAATTAATGATGCACTTGATGCTATTGACTCATTAAATAATGCCCCACATTGTGATCTTGATTTTAGACAAAATTGTCACGATAAAGTGGTTTCAGAACATCAGATTGCCGCCTTTCGTAAACAGTTGACAAGAACCTCGCCTTATTTTTTTAAAACCAATGATCCTACTTGGGAACACCTGAAAAAGGAGTTACTAAGAATAAGTAATCAAAGCAAGGATAATCCAAGTCATATTATTCATGAATTATATGAAGCAACTGAACGCTTTAGCACATATAAAGCGTATCAGCCCTATTTAAATCAAATTAATGCATTACAAAAACAACTTGCACGCTCCATAGAAGAATTGGGTAAAGATGATGGGCTTATTCAAGATGTTCAGGAAAGCCTATTTTCGCAAAAGAAGTCCCAATTTGCTGCTTTACTAAAAGTAGACCCCAAAAAAATTCGTATTCAAAATGGCACGGATGGGATTCAATCTTATATAGAACTGCAAGTTGAAGATGCTCCTTTACAAGAGGGATTTACTGGATATCAATCCTCATTTCTAGCACGAGTAGAGTCAGAACGAAAAAAACTCAAAACGGCTCAATCTACCCTTGATGAGAATAAGGACGCTCTTCTCAAGTTAGCTGATGAAACAGCTATTGAAGCTCTTCCAGAACGAAAACAAGCCGATTTTAAAAAGCTATTCAGATTAAAAGCACTTTCAACTCTTGATTGGAATGAGTCGAATATTGATCGCCGCGAACTACCTGATTTAATTCGACAAAAAATGGAATATGTTGATGAAATGAAAGGATGGGATTGGAAAAAAAATCCTGTGGACCTAAATCGATTGCAAGTGATTTTTGGCAAAATACCTGATGGCCCCTTATTTTCTCTTCTCCAGCAGCAAACAATTAAAAATCAAGAGCTTAAGGAAACTCAAGATAGTATCAATAAAATTAAAGAACAAATCAGTGCAAAGGAAAGGGAAATTGAAAATGGGGGTGTAAAAAACTACTCCAATTTGGAAAAGTTGAAATTGTGGTTTCTTAACGAAACAAATGAAAGCTCAATTGACGGAATTAATGAGAAAATCGAGAAGTTAGAAAAATCTCTGGTTCCTATTCGCAAGAAAGAAACTGAGTATCTTGATGCTTTAAAAGATCATAAAGAAAAGCTGGATGTAACCAGAATACATCTCATAACACAATTTATTGAACAGACTAAGCTCGATCTTGCATCCTACCTGGATAAAACGTCAAGAGAACAAGTTGCTTTAACGGAACAGGAGTTCCGCGAAACTGAACCTGTTATTGAGCGGATTGAAAAAGAAGAACGTCAAAAGACTTGTTATCAATCGCGTCGATTCTTTAAAACAAGTGAGTTGTTACGTTATGAGGCAAGCTTGGCTCAAGAAGAAGCCAAGATACTGCGCTCGGAACAAGAGAGCGCAATTCCAAACGCAGAGCCTCTTGTTTATTAATTGCCTCTTTAAACAACACATTAAAAATAATTTCAAATCCTGGTTGTGAATACAGCCAGGATTATCTAAAAATGGTGTTTAATCAAATCGTTCGTCAATAACCGCTCTCAAAGGAGCTGCTAAAATATCACTGGATTTGTATCCTTCTTTTTTGCCATAATGCAACCAATATAAGGTCACTATGATTTTTCATAGTTCAATTTGATTATTTCCATTTACAAGTAGAGGACAATGAGTAATCTAGGTCAAATTACTTCAGATTTGATTAATGCAATTGCTGAGGATTTAAAAGATAAACCACCTAAGACATCTGATAATGCAGCTTTGTTAATTCAGATCGAAAAACACGTTGATAAGGCATTTAGTTCGGTCGAAAAAGAAGAGCAAAAGGCTTTATTTAAAAAATTAGCTTTAGTCTTTCATCCTGATAAGATAGAACAATCCCAGCCCAAACTGCACGAACGTCTAAAGAAGCATAATATAACAGATGAGATTTTTAAAATAATATCCAATCGTTATAAGGAAGATAATTTACTTGGCAATTTTGAAGCGGATCCTTTTGAAGCAGGCGAAGCTTTATGGAAGAAAATTAATGAACTATTTTTGTATCATTTTTTACTTTACCAACGTTATTATCAGCCTTTTCGCTCGCTGGCTAATACCGCATCATGGATAATTAATATCGGTTTAATTCTCGCAGAAGTCAGCTTGATAATCACTGGCTTTTTAATCCTTAAGCTTACTTCTTTAGCTGATGGTATTAATAATTGGTTATTCAATCTTTTTGCTGGAGAACAGTTTGCAAAAGAAATTGAGAATTATAAAAGAAATACTGAGCAAACGAGAACCAATGATGAAAACTACCCCGGTGTTTTTACTAAGATGCAATTACAGGCTAAGGCTATTGTAAAGAGCATCATTAGCCCATTGCCAGAAGGCTTTTTCAATAAACTGGGCGCAATTTTTATCACACGTCCACTGACTGTTCTTTTGGTACCCGTATTTTTGATAGTATCTCCAGCCGCTAAATTGGTAATAATTACCGATGTACTCCTTTTCCTTGCAGCTTCATTCACTCTCCTGGGTATTAAATTAGCTACCCTAGCCATTATCAATGCACCCATATATGGATTAGACCTTATTAGACTTGGAGTAAGTGAATTAAAAGCTTACTTCCAGAAAGAAAAACCTGTTCAGGAAAAAGAACCTAATTCCAGTTCTCGATTACTGATAGGATACTTGCCTCCATCACAGGAGGTACATGCTGAGCGTTCGTCTGTACCTCCTGTGCAAAGTAGAAATAGGCTTTTTCCTCGCGAGATTCCTTCGACAGGGTTGGAGCATAAATATGAGCTTCCCTCACAAATATGTATATCGAATAGGGATACGGAAAGCCTACTGAATTTACCCAATCTATGATTAATCAATGAATCTGAATATGTGCTTGGTTAAAGTAATCTAGCCAAGCATGGGTTAGGCTGTATCATAGCCATTATTTTGCTAATAATTGGTATTTTTTTTGGGCCACTTATAAAAAAATAGGTTTATGTAAATTACCTGGTGATATCATCATTAAGAAATGCAACTTTACCTTTTATTTTCCTATTACTGCATGCATTTTAATTAGTCTAATCATTACGCTTATTTTCTGGTTTTTCAATAAATAGTAACTTTTTAAACCATTGACAACACTTCAATAACGATGATAAAAACATCTCACCCAAACTGATAGGCATAATAAATGATAAAATTCTATACTTTTCTTTTAATGGGTTTAGTAGCTGGTGCGTGTTTTGCCAAGCCATGCATCAGTACACATAGAAGCTGTTTAAAGCTCAAAAATCAACACGCTCAATCGGCTAAAATCGAGTGTAACTGGTTGAATGAAGTAGCTTCTGCAGGTAAGTCACAGGGATCTACTCAATTGGATTTAAGTTATGGTGACGGTCTTGGAGCTCCTGAACCTCGGCAAGTTTCTTGCAAGCTCACAACAGGACAAACAAAACAAGGCTTTGAATTTCATAATCCTTATTGGGGTTCATTAATCGAGTTTAATCTGATCTCTGAACGACAGCTCGAAGTTCACATTACTGATGGATGGAGCTCGAGAGAGACACGATATACATTCAGTTGGTAATTATCAAAACTGGGTGAAACGAAGTGGGATCCGGGAGTGGTTGTTAAATCTCCAGTTGCAGCTTCGCCCTTCACCCAGGCTAAAAACCATCCGTTCCAAGTGGATCTTGACGATAAAATTGAGTGAGTAAATCATAAATGTCAGGATAGTATTGTCTGATTACTTGCGGATTTTCAAAAAATAATTCAGAAAATACTGCAAAAAATTCGGCTGGTGATGTAGCCGCATAGGGATCAATTGGAATGGGATCATTTTTTTGGATACGGCTTATCAAATCGTCATATCCATTGTTAAACGCTTCAGACCAATGTTTTGCTGACATTCCTTTATGAAGTGGGGGAAATCCATTCGCCCTGCCATTTTGCATATCCAATTTATGAGCAAATTCATGAACTATTACATTACGCCCATTCGCTCCACCATGATGTAATGCATCATTCCAAGAAATAATGACGGGGCCGTGCTGCCACGACTCTCCACTTAAGTTGGACCTGCCTAAATGTTCTATACCAAACTCATCGATTGTCTTGCTTACATGCGAGTAGGCATCGGGATATATCACAACTGAAACCCAATCATCATACCAATCGAGACCAAGATTCAAAATTAGAAGACATGCTTGTAGCGCAATATTTAATTGCATCGCAGTCGTTATTTGCAGACCTCCACCCCCTTCCAGTGACTTATAGTAAAGAAACAAAATGGCTAATCGCTTA
The DNA here is from genome assembly GCF_003990155.1 of Legionella qingyii. Classification (NCBI taxonomy): domain Bacteria; kingdom Pseudomonadati; phylum Pseudomonadota; class Gammaproteobacteria; order Legionellales; family Legionellaceae; genus Legionella; species Legionella qingyii. The sequence goes on along the minus strand of NZ_RZGX01000020.1, from coordinate 65,346 downwards.
AGCTTTATTTTTTCCTCTTCGCTCAAGCGTTTTAGCAAATGCAAATTTTGAAACACGCCATTCCATTGGTCATCGGTTATAGGTGAATGACGTATGATGCGTTGGTACCACCATTCTTTTAGCCACTGAAACATGAGATGTACCCTGTTGTGACGAAACAAATGAAAATAGCCGTTACAAAAAGAATATTTATGAGTCGTTCGCCTTCATGGTAATGGATATCTGTTTTATTTTTTTCCTTTGATTTTTTTAGCATACTGTCCCTGATTGTTTTTATAACTACTACCTGATTGATTGGCTATCTGCACGCTCATAAAAGAGCGCATAGCAATCTAAATTAACAGTGCATATCCATCTTCTCCAGGCGAATGTTCCGCGAGTTGAATAAGATTTACGTTCTTATCTTGACTATTAAAATGTGCTGGATCATTTCGGCCCAAAACATAAGTAGTCAAATCCGAGTATTCAATTGGTTTATCATCAAATTGTAGTAGCTCTTTAATTGCAATAAATTTGCGTTGATTTAATGCATTGACCAATGCGAGTCCAGAAGTGGTTGTGCTGTAAAAACTATAGCTATATCGATCACGTTGTAATGCAACTGCGAGAATATCTCTAAGAATAAAACTCAAACGCTCGTCAGTAAAGAAATCATCGTTTTCAACATCAATACCATCTTTAATCTTAGTTAATAACTTGCCTTTTGAACTTTGTCTACTTACATTAGTCATTTTACTGTGGATAAATTCAATCAAATCCAGCAATACATTTTTTGTTAGTGGCGCTTTCTTCTTTTCCAAATAATTTCTCTCTGGCTCTACTTTTAAGCAAAGTTCCTCTGGATCCTGAGAGTCCTTATCAATCAGCTCACGATGTGTCTTATTTAGATATTTTGCTGAATTCGAGACCGTAATCCTAGACTGATCCTGAGAATGCAATAATCTACTTTTAGGGATAATACTGGCGATAATTTCAGCTAAAATACGCTTCCATTGCGCTCCTTCACGTTGAAATTCATTGATGATCTCAGATTGCTCTACATTCTCTCCTGCTCCTACCAAGCTACCTACCCTTTCCAGGAACTGATACATAATTGCTTTACTCAGCTTCCTGATTATAGGAATTACATCAACCCCATAGCGTAAATGAACAGCATCATTCTCCTTATTAACATCCTGGAACGCTTTTAAATGTGCTCCTAAAATAACCTCCTCTCTAACCTGACAATGTTGCGGATAAGTAGGTCTGATTGGTATATGGAATTTTGCGAGAACGCGATCCACCCATTCTTCAGTATCATCACCAACTTCAAGATAAGGATAGAGCGTCTCAACGTAATTTAAATTTTTAGAGCTAGATAAATTAATTGCATTATTGGTCAAGGTATAATTGAAGAAATCTAAAAAAGGAACATAAAATAAATTACCCGGTACAGGATCTAAAAGAAGTAAATTTGTTTCCAAGTGAAAACCATCAACGTGGGCTAACTTTATAGCTGCCATGATTGCCGCAATCCCACCTCGACTTAAACCAATACAATTTAACTTTACCTTATAGCCTTCTTTAATTAACTTTTTAACCACCGCTACAAGTTGATCGCTTTGCTGTTTTACACCTGCTCCGAATAAAAGTCCTTTTACACCATAGTCAACACCACATCCATTAAAACCCATTTTAAAATGAGTAGCATCTTTATTTAGGTCAACCTGCTCAGCTGAGTTAATACGCACCCCCTTACAATCTTTAAATAAAACCTGGTGCAAATGCGTATTAGGTTGTTCAATACTGTAGATTGTTCCTTCAAATATTGCAGTTAGAGTAATCTCTTTCATTAAGTAAAACCTTTTATAAATACAGATTGTAAGTACGCGAATTCTAACAACATCAACTATGATGAGCAATTAACAATCAGACCAATAACCTTTTTCATCCAGTTGTATTAATTTTTTAAGTTTGATTTAATCAGCATTTGTATTTTAAATGAATTCTATGAAAAAAAAGTAATCTTCAGTTTATTAATACAAGCGGAATATACGAACGTATGAACAGGACTTACGAAAAATCTCAAGGTCGAGGCAAAAAATGTTTTTAATGAGGGAGTTTAGATAGACTAAATGACCGAATTAAAAACATTTTTTAACAAAGAGATTGGGGTTTTTCGTAAGTCCTGATGAAATTAATCGAAATTGAACTATAAGCTCATAATGAATCAGTCACTAACTTCCCTAATAGATAAATTAAACAGGCAACTCCTTGAGCTGGACTTGAATTTATATACAACGCAATGTAAGAATCAAGAGCTCAAACAGCAAATTCAACAAATTGAAGAGCACATTAATCAAACGAGCACGAATTCTCTTAACATTAATCCAGTAGCTGAAATCAATTGGCTTAACTTTATTACCCAACAGCAAGAAAAAAGGGAAGCGATAACTCGGGATCTTAAAAACCATCGAGATATAGAAAATAAATTAAAAGATAAAATCAAACGCATTAAAATGGAATTAAAAATGTTAGCGAATTATTTGGAACGACAACAAACCAATCAGATGAAAAGCTCCTTAGGGTGACCTTTTATTTAATCAATAAAAATAGAATGCGCTGGCCTCAGACAGTTTTTATCTAAATGCATCGGAAAACACACTCCTCTGTATTGGCATCCGCTTCAGCAGCATCGTATACTGCTGGTGCATCAATAGCTTTACCTGAAATTAATGCATTGATTGAAGCAGCAGAACGAGTAACAACAGAGACTAGGCTGTGAGGAAAACTAATGATCGCTAATAAAGCGCCCACAGCCGCTGTAAGAAGAGCAACTCCCGCAAAACATAACATAAAACCGGCAAATTGCAGTGCGTCATCACTGAGTTTTGGAGCTCTAAATAATGCACTGCCAGCGGCAACAAGCAAAGCTCCAATACAAATAACTGCTGCAAGAGCTGCAGCATATACAGAAAATCCAGCAGTAACTATGCCTGCGAATGGGTATATGCCCGGAGCAATTAACTCGCCTATAAATTCATACCTATTTTTATATGGAGTGAAAAAACCTGGGCGGTCTCTGTATGTGTTAATTGCTCGACGAGTGAGTTCCTCAAAAGTCTGTCCATCCAGAATGAAATTTACTTCTTTTTCGCCAATTAAATAAAGCATAAAATTATCCGCATTTCAGTGCCCCATCATTCTTTAAATATAAAATGGAATTTTTATTTCAACATACTTGTTTGAACTTCCGTAGTAGTCTCCATATTATTCATACATTCAAGTACGTTAGCACCGACAGAAGCAAAACCACGAGTACCAAGAGTAACTAAAGCGCATGGAATGCTAAGAGCAGCAAGTAAAAGACTCGCCGCGGCGACTACAAGCGAATAGCCGGTTAAATACAAAAATGTGGATGCAGCCTCAAGAGATGAATCATAAAGCTTTGTATTTCCAAACGCAGCAGCCCCCAGCCCAACAATCAAGCCTCCAACGCTTACCAGTGGAGAAATTACACCTACAACCACTCCCAGTATACCCAAAGAAGCAAACGCCAAGGGATGCACAACCGGTGCTAGCGCACCACCAAGAACCTCTTTACCGTCTTGGTAGGGTTGAAAAAATCCAGGACGTTTTTTATACAGCTCAATAAATCGCGCTCTTTTATAAGAAAAAAATGAAGAATCATCCGGATCATTCTCATCATTTAATACGTACCAGATATCCTCTAAACTTATCAATCCCAACATATATCCCTCATTGCGCTTAGTTTTTGCCCATGCTAAAGAGATGATGTATCGATGTCAATCTATTTAACATCTGAAAATTTCCAGTTTAACTCGAGATTAACTTTTACGCTTGGGTGGTAGATGGGCAACCCAACCCCCACCTAATGCTTTAACCAAACCAACAGCAGAAGTCATTTGTAGGCCGTCTATTTGTGTTGCCGCCTGTTCCGTTGTAAGCGCACTGATTTGCGCCAAAAGTACATTAGAATAAGGAACTGTGCCCGCTTTATATTGATTCTTAACAATTTTGAGTGCAAAAAGCGCATCTGTTGCTTCCTTATCCTGGACTATACTTTGCTTTTCCAGAAGACGTAACGAAACCAGATTATCCTCAACATCCTGAAATGCAGTTAGGACTACTTGACGATAATTGGCAACTTGGGCCATATATTGTTCTTTTGAAGCCCTTACCCCTGCCGCACGATATCCTCCATCAAAAATTGTTTCTGCCAATTGCATACCTGTAGACCAACTGATCGAGGGTTTATGAATTAATTGATGAAAACTATGTCCCGCTGCACTGACCGTTCCATTTAAGGTCAAGTTGGGAAAATACGCAGCGATAGCCACCCCAATTAAAGCACTCGCTTGTTGCACGAGCCGTTCAGCTTGGGCAATATCCGGTCTTCGTTCCAGCCAAGTTGAGGGTACCTCCAAGGGAATCACTGGTGGTTTCAACTTTATAATTGCAGGTTTTAATGAAAAATAGGCAGGCGGACGCCCCATTAATACAGCAATCGCATGCTCATATTGACCGCGTAAAATTCCATTATTAATTGCTGATGCCTGAGCTGATTCAAGTTGGATTTGTGCCTGAACTACATCAGCGCGCGATACAACACCTGATGCATATTGATTTCGTGTGAATTGTAATACCTTTCTGTAAGCAGTTACGATGTCATCCAAATATTTTTGAACTTTATCCAGTGTGCGTAATTCAAAATAATATTGCGCCAAAGCACCTTGAGCTGATAAACGAGTCACCCCAATCAACGCCTCATTGGATTGTGCTAAAGCGAGATCTGACTCGATGGTTCGACGAACAAGCCCCCAAAGGTCAGGCTCCCAACTGGCATTCAAAAATGAAGTATAAATTGTAGTTGTTGTTGCTGTAGGTACAATACCTGTCGTAGCAGTGCCCGTCGTACCAGAAGAACTGATAATTGATGTAGTTCCTCCAGCCTGTCGTTGTCGGAACAAACTAAAGGCACCTACTACTGTTGGATATAAATTAGCCCGTGCCTGGTCTACAATTGCTAATGACTGCCTGAAATTTGCCTCTGAATTCGCAATATTTTGGTTGAAATGATTCAACTGATCTTCCAAATCATTCAATACTGGATCATTGAAAATCTTCCACCACTCGCCACGATCTATGTCATCTTGGGGCTGGATGGGTTTCCAATTTTTACGCTCAGACCCTATTACTTCTTTACCTTTGGCTTCTTTGAATTGCGTTGGAACTACAAGTTTTGGAGGCACATAATTGGGTCCAACCATACAGGAACACAGTGAAAGAGAAGATAAAATTAAAAATTTAAGCCTCGGTGCAGCGAAGCGAAAACTGGGAGTATTATAACCCTTAGGTACTAGATTTCGCTTCGCTTCACCAAGGTTAGATACTGCTTTTAATCGATTATGAGTGACCATAGGCACCTTGTAACTTAAATCGTTTCATAAAATTACGGAAACGCGTTCCAGCATTGTCCATTGCCAAATAAATAACTGGTGTGGTGTATAGTGTGAGTAACTGACTCATAATCAGCCCACCAACAATAGTAATACCTAATGGGCGACGCAATTCTGAACCCACTCCAAAACCAATAACCAAAGGCATGGCACCTAATATAGCGGCCATTGTAGTCATCATAATTGGGCGAAAGCGTAATAATGCAGCCTCATAAATTGCTTCACGTGGGGATTTATTTTCTAACCGCTCAACTTCCAAGGCAAAATCAATCATCATAATGGCATTTTTTTTCACAATACCAATCAGAAGAATCATTCCAATCAAAGCGATAATGCTCAAATCTGCCTTAAATAACAACAAAGCCAATAATGCACCGACTCCAGCCGACGGTAAAGTGGACAAAATAGTTATTGGATGAATCAAGCTTTCATAAAGCATTCCCAACACAATATAGACCGCTAAAATAGCGGTCATTATCAAATATCTTTCATTTGCAAATGATTCTTGAAACGCTTGTGCCGTTCCCTGAAACGTACCTCGCATGGTTGGTGGCAGATTCATTTTTTTGATTGCAGCAGTAATTTGTTTCACGACACCACCTAACGATACTCCCGGACTCAAATTAAATGAAAAAGTTGCCGCAGGAGCCTGGCCTAGATGATTTACTGATAATAAGGTAGAACCTGTCTTAAAACTGGCAAACGAAGATAAAGGCACTTCATCTCCAACCGATGATTTGACGTAAATTTCATCCAACACAGCAGGATATTGCCAATATTTCTGAGCAACATTCATGACTACATAATATTGATTCATTGGCATATACATAACCGAGATCTGACTTTGGCCAAAAGCATGGTATAACACTTGATCAATCTGTTCTGGAGTAATCCCAAAACGCATTGCAGTGTCATGATCAACATTCACATAAGTTTGCAAGCCATGATTGAGCTGGTCATTATTTAAATCGGTAATCCCATGAATCTTTGTCAGTTGCTCCATAATTCGTGGCGTCCAAGTAGCTAGATCATTTAAATTATCAGAAGTTATCGTATATTGAAATTGCGCTGCCGTTTGTCGACCACCTATGGTCAGATCTTGGGCTGCCTGCATATACAATGTAGCACCAGTTATTAAAGATAATTTGCTACGCAATCTCTGTATAACCTGAGGGGTGGTTGGACTATTATTTTGGGTAGGCTTCAACGTAATGAACATAGAGCCTGCATTGGCTGTATTATTGCCCGGGCCACTACCAATAAACGCTCCAACATTAGCAACGGCTGGGTCATTGCGAATTTCCGAAACAAATTGAATTAATTTCTTTTTCATCGCTTGAAACGAGATATTTTGATCTGCCCGTAAAGAACCTGCGATCCGATCCGTATTCTGTAGTGGAAAAAATCCTCTAGGTATAACCACAAACAAACTTGTAGTAAGTAACACAGTTGCAAAAGTAAGAATTAACATGACCCGTGGGTGAAACAATGCCCAATGCAAGCCTTTTGCATAACGCGAACGTACCTTTTCCATAAAGCGCATAAAATAATTGCTTTTTTCTCCTTCATTCTCATGCAACATTTGAGAGCACATCATCGGTGTCAGTGTTAGGGAGACAACGAGTGAAATCAGAATTGCGACAGAAAGTGTCACCACAAATTCACGAAATAGACGCCCTACGATGCCACTCATAAGAAAAATTGGAATAAATACCGCGATTAATGAAATGCTAATCGATAGCACCGTAAAACCTATTTCTTTTGAACCATCAAAAGCAGCCTGAAGTGGTTTTTTCCCCATGGCAATATGACGAGAAATATTTTCTAATACAACAACTGCATCATCGACCACAAAACCTGTAGAAATGGTTAAAGCCATAAGCGATAAATTATCCAGACTGTAATTTAGTAATTTCATTACCGCAAAAGTCCCAAGCAAAGATAATGGAACTGCAATGCCCGGAATTATCATTGCCCTAAAACTTCCAAGAAAAAGATAAGTAACAAAAATTACCAAACACATGGCGATAAGCAGAGTAAGCTCCACATCATGTAATGAGGTACGAATTGAGGTTGTTCTATCCAGCAAAATATTTAATTTAATATCCTTGGATATAGATGCCCCCAGTTGGGGTAAGATTTGTTTTACATGATCCACTGTTTTTATTACATTGGCTCCGGGTTGCTTAAATAAAACCAAAAGCACAGCTGGTTTCCCGTTTGCTAAGCCCGCAGTATGAACGTCGGCAACTGAATCGAATACATGAGCGACATCAGAAAGACGTACTGGCTGATTATTGAAATAGCTAATAATAAGTGGGGCATATTCACTTGCTTTATGCATCTGATCATTATTACTGATTTCTGAAACGCTATCATCATGAATCAACTGCCCCTTAGCCCCTTTCACATTGGCATTGTTAATAGTTGCAGCAAGCTGGTTTAATCCAATTCCATATTTATTTAAAGCTGTAGGATTAATTTCAACACGAACTGCGGGTAATGAGCCCCCACCAACACCCACCTGCCCTACACCTTCAATACGCAAAATCTTTTGTTGCAATATAGTTGAAGCGACATCATACATCTGTCCTGGAGTATATTTATCCGAAGTCAATGCAATAATCATAATCGGCGCGTCAGCAGGATTTACTTTGCGATAAGTAGGATTATTAGTTAAGTTAGTGGGCAATTGACTTAATGACGCATTAATTGCTGCCTGGATGTCTCGCGCAGCTCCATCAATATTACGCGATAAATCAAATTGTACGGTGATACTGGCTTGCCCTAAAGTACTTGTTGAAGTAAGTTGAGTGACACCCGCAATTCGCCCTATCTGTCGTTCCAAAGGCGCTGCAACTGAGGTTGCCATAACTTCTGGGCTACCTCCTGGTAACTGAGCTTGAACCATAATGGTTGGGAAATCAATCTGAGGCAACGGTGCTACAGGTAATAAATCAAATGCAAGAATTCCTGCACAACTTAATCCAAACGCTAACAGAATTGTGGCAATAGGTTTCTTAATAAATAAGGAGGATAAATTCACAATCCAGTCTCCACAGCACCTGAATTGCGCTTGCCATAATTCATTATCTTACGCGATATACGATCAAAGGTCAGATAAATAATAGGGGTCGTATATAAAGTCACCAACTGACTCACGATCAGTCCCCCAATAATCGCAATACCTAATGGACGTCGTAATTCACCACCGATACCATTACTGAATGCCAAAGGAATTGCACCAAGCATGGAGGCCATAGTAGTCATCAAAATCGGCCTAAAACGTAATAAAGCAGCTTCATAAATTGCATTTTGAGGCTTGAGTTTGTATTCACGCTCTTGTTCAAGAGCAAAATCGATCATCATAATGGCATTTTTTAATACAATGCCAATCAATAAAATAATCGCAATTAAAGCAATGATACTCAGTTCATTCTTTGTTATATACAATGCAAACAATGCCCCCATTGAGGCTGAGGGTAAGGTAGATAAAATAGTAAGCGGATGTATATAACTTTCATAAAGCACACCTAAGATGATGTAAACAACAACCACTGCAGCAACAACCAACCACCCTTCATTAGCGAGTGATTTTTGAAAATTTTCTGTTGTTCCTTGAAAACCAGCTTCTATATTGAAAGGCATATCGAGACTATTTTTCACGGCTTCAATCTGAGTCACTGCATCACCTAAGGATGCATTATTTGCAAGATTGAACGAAAGCGTAGCAGAGGGAAATTGATCCTTATGAGTGATAACCAAGGGGCCAACCGACTGCTTCAAACGAGAAAACGTTTTAATGGGTACAGAACCGCTTGAGATCATCCCGGATGAAGAATTAAGGGTTTGTGAATTGCCTGTCAATGAATTACTCGACAAGTAATTTATCCCATTATTATTTGTTCCCGAAGAATTCATTGAAGAATTTGTAGAAGAATTAATTACAGAGGAATTAATATAAATATTGTCAAAAGCAATCGATTCTCTTTGCAATGGAGGCAATACTTCCAATACAACTCGGTATTGGTTTCGTTGCGTAAACATAATGGATATTTGCCGCTGACCGAACGAATCATATAAAGTATCATCAATCATCTGCATGGTAATACCCAATCGGTATGCTGTATCGCGATCAATATCCACTGAGGTAACCAAACCCATATTTTGTTGATCAGTATTAACGTCTTTCAAAATGGATAATTGGCGCATTTTCTCTAACATGAGCTGCGACCATTTAGTAACCTCCTCCCGATCAGGAGCACTAATGCTGTATTGATATTGTGTGCGACTGGTTAATGTATCAATCGTTAAATCTTGTACAGGTTGCATGTATAAAGAAGCCCCAGCAACCTGATTGATTTTGGATTGCAAACGATTCATCACCTCGATAACACCAGAACGTTGTTCCAAAGGTTTTAAGTTGATCAAAATACGCCCGCTATTGAGTGTTATATTCGTACCATCAATACCGATAAATGACGATACATTGTCAACGGCGGGATCAGAAAGTACTGCACGTACTAAAGCTTGCTGTCGATTAGCCATTTCTTTAAACGAAACCGATTCAGAAGCTACTGATATTCCTTGAATAATTCCAGTATCCTGGATGGGGAAAAAACCTTTAGGAATGAGATATAATAAAAGGCCTGTGATTAATACGGTAATCAAGAAAATCAGTAATATAAAAGGTTGTCGGGAAAGAACCCAATGCAGGGAGTTCTTATATCGCTCAATAAGATAATCTAATTGACGCTCCAGAAAACGCTCTAAATCAGTCACTTCACGTTCACTTTGCGGCTTTAGAAGCCGAGAACAAAGCATGGGCGTTAGCGTTAACGAAACGAATGCAGAAATGGCTATGGTTATGGTTATGGTCAATGCAAATTCACGAAATAATCGACCGACTATATCCCCCATAAACAATAAAGGAATCAATACTGCAATAAGAGAAATAGACAAAGAAACAATAGTAAATCCAATTTGAGCGGCTCCTTTGTGAGCGGCTTCCAAAGGTTTTTCACCCATCTCGATATAGCGCATGATGTTTTCAATCATCACGATCGCATCATCAACCACAAAACCTGCAGCAATAGTTAATCCCATCAACGTAAGATTATTAAGGCTAAACCCGAGCAAATACATTAGGCCTAATGTGCCTACAAGTGCCAATGGTACTGAAATACTAGGAATTATTGTTGCGGATAATTTACGTAAAAATAGAAAAATCACCATTACGACTAATGCTACTGACAAAAGTAATTCAAATTGGACATTTTCTACAGAAGAACGAATACTAATCGTACGATCTGTAAGTACTTTGATATGCATTCCTGCAGGAATTGCCAATTCCATTTGCTTCAATAAGTTTTTAACTCGCTCTGCTACCTCAATAACATTCGCTCCAGGTTGACGTTGGATATTGAGAATAATCGCTGGCTCTGAATCCATCCACGCTGCTTGCATCGTATTTTCTGCTCCATCAATGACATGGGCCACATCAGATAAACGCACTGGAGCTCCATTCTGATATGAAACAATTAATGGACGATAATCTGCAGCAGACAAGAGCTGATCATTTGAATTAATCGTATAAGCCAGGCGTGGGCCATCAAAATTTCCTTTAGCAGCATTCACATTTGAAGCCATAACGATGGAACGTACGTCTTCCATAGTTAATCCATATGCAGATAATGCATTAGGATTAGCCTGAATACGTACTGCAGGTCGATGTCCACCGCCGATACTTACCAAGCCAACACCCGATAATTGAGAGATTTTCGGAACAAGACGTGTCTCTGCATAATCCTCTACTTGAGTTAAAGGCAATGTACTTGTAGTCAAAGCCAATGTTAGAATTGGTGTATCTGCTGGATTGACTTTACTGTAGACAGGAGGATTGGGAAGATTAATTGGCAAATAATTACTTGCAGCGTTAATTGCTTGTTGAACTTGTTGCTCTGCCACATCCAAACTCATATCCAAATTAAATTGCAAGGTAATAATGGATGAACCACTTGAGCTGTTTGAAGTCATTTGATCCAAACCCGGCATTTGTCCAAATTGACGTTCAAGTGGAGCCGTAACTGTAGTACTCATTACATCCGGACTTGCTCCAGGATAAAAAGTTGATACTTGAATTGTGGGATATTCCACATCTGGCAGCGCTGAAACAGGTAATAGCCTGTAGGAAAGGACCCCACTCAGAAAAATCGCAAACATCAATAACGAAGTAGCTATGGCTCTTGCGATAAATGGACCTGAAATACTCATGTGAAACTGTTCACCTTTAAGCCTTTTTGGCTTTTTTGGACTGGAACACTCGATGCGTGCTCATTTTGGACAAGTACTTTGGAACCATTCATTAATTTATCAGCACCGTTTACTACTACTTTTTGCCCGGGTAATAAACCTCTTTTGATTACGGTATCATCACCGCTGGCGGGTCCCATAACTACCGTTTGAATTTTTACTGTATTATCTTCATTAAGAACGTAAATAAAATCTTCTGTTGTTGTATGCTGTAGAGCAGCTGTTGGCACAACCGTTGCCTGGTGCAATGTTTCAACTAATATCTTCACATTCACAAATTGATTGGGAAATAATTTGTTCTTTTTATTATTAAAGATTGCTCTGAGTTTTACGGTTCCTGTAGAAGTACTAATTTGGTTATCTAAAGCGAGTAATGTTCCTTTTGCAAGTAAATGGTCTTGTTGTCGATCATAAACGTTCACTTCCATCTCTTTACCAGCATAAGCTTGCGGTGCAATAAGCGGCACATAATCCTCTGCTACAGGGAAAATTACAGTAATGGGATCATGGGTAGTAATCACTGCAATACCTTGGGTGTTTGAGGTTTGCACAAAATTGCCTGGATCAACCAAACGCAAACCAATTCGTCCATCAATAGGCGAAATAATATTACAATAAATAAGATTGACTTTGGTACTCTGAATGAGACCCAGATCAGCTTTAACATTACCTTCATATTGTTCTACAAGTGATTGCTGCGTTGCTAAGGTTTGTTGGGAAATAGAATCTTCTTTCCATAGCTTTTGATAACGGTTTAAATCAATCTTTGCATTCGCTAACAGAGCTGAATCCCGTTTTAGATCCCCTTCATATTGAGTAAGTAATGCTTCATAAGGACGCTTATCAATTTGTGCCAGTAACTGACCTTTTTTAACCAATTGCCCTTCCTTGAACAGAACATTCATTAACAAACCATTTATTTGAGTTTGCACTGTAACGGTATACACCGGAGTTACTGTGCCCAGTGCCGCAACATAAATAGGTACATCACGAGTTGTAGAAATACCCGCAACAACGGGGATAGGTTTAGGACTCACATTATGCGTTTTCTTATTGGAGATATAGAACCATAATACAGCGACTAGAGTAACTAAAATTATGATTACGCCTAACGAATTTTCTGCAGGGAAATGTTCTCGCCAACGATCAGAAATCACCATTTTTTTATTCTTGGCTGGTGATTTTTCTCCTTCCATAAAAACTAGGTCCCTTAAGAAAAATATTGAAATTTATCATAACGAATTTTCGTTTGGGTAGCAAAAAAATCTAGATTAAAAAGGATTAGCCTTGCTTTTGACCGCAAAATAAATTAATTGCCCAAGTAAATACCAAAAATTAACACTATACTAATAAAAAATCATTTTTTTCAGCATCAAACTTAAATGAGTTACACAGGAGAGATATATGGAAATAAAGACCTTTCAATTCCTTAAAAATAAAGGATGGAGTTTGAAAGAATTTCCTGATCTTGACTCAGAGAACACATTAGTTCTAATTTTTGCAGCACCAGAGTTCAAGGATTTTCAAGATCCAATAATACAATTGGCTAACTTTTATTCCAACTCAAACATCATCGGTTGCTCCACTGCTGGAGAAATTTTTGGCAATAATCTTTTTGACCGTAGTATTACAGTTGCTGTAATCAAATTTGCTAAAACATCATTAAAAATTGCAAAAGCTGAGGTAAATAACAGCAAAGACTCAGAAAATGCTGGCAAGGTAATTGCCGAACAATTAAAAGCAGACGATCTACACAGTATTTTTATTTTATCTGACGGACTTAATGTAAATGGTTCGGAACTCGTGCAAGGATTAAATACGGTCAAGGCCAACCAAAATATCATTATTACAGGTGGATTAGCAGGTGATGGCAGCCAATTCGGAAAAACTTGGGCTATTTTAAATAATAAAATTCTTGATCATTATGCCGTTGCGGTAGGTTTTTATGGTTCTGATATTCATATTGGCCATGCTTCTATGGGAGGATGGGATATTTTTGGTCCAGTTCGTCGAATTACCCGCTCGGAATCCAATATTTTATATGAGCTTGATTATCAACCGGCTTTACAACTTTATAAAGAATATTTAGGTGAAAAAGCCTCTGAATTACCTTCTTCAGGATTACTTTATCCATTGGCTATTAATAATCCTCAGATACATGATGAGACCCAATTGGTTCGTACTATTCTTGCTATTAATGAGAAAGAACAATCCCTGACATTTGCAGGAGATATTCCAATGGGATGGCATGCGCAATTAATGAGAGCAAATTTTGATCGATTAATTGATAGTGCTCATGAAGCAGGTCTGCTCGCAAATAAATTGATGCTCAATGATAACCTGGAAAAATTAGGACCTGTTTTGGCTATTGATATCAGTTGTGTAGGCAGGAGACTACTTTTGGGCGAACGAACAGAAGAAGAAATTGAATCTACTATGTCTGCTCTGCCAAAAGGCTCAACTCAAGTGGGTTTTTATTCATATGGAGAATTATCGCCTTTTTCAGTGGGGAATTGTGAATTACATAACCAAACCATGACAATTACAACGATTTATGAGACATGAAAACATAAGGTTAAACTAAGACAATATGGAAATTCATAAATTATTAAAACGACAACTCGAACACTCAAACATTGGTCTAAATAAAAAACCAGAAACTGATGAGCAATGGGAAATTTTTATCCAGCGCATCAATAATACGTATATCGAAGCAGATCAAGAGCGTTATTTACATGAACGTTCGATGAAAATTTCTTCTCGTGAAATGATGAGTTTGAATGAAAAGCTTGAGTTTGCCCAACACATTGCAGGATTAGGATATTGGTCTTTTGACGGCAACACAGGGCACACCATCTGGTCCAATGAGTTATTCAATCTCTTTCATTTAAATCCGATCAATAAACCTCCTTCGCCGCAAGAATTTCTAGAGTTAGTTCATGAGCAAGATCGGTTTGAGTTTGTCCAAAAAATAGAGAGTGCTTTAAACGATAAAATTGATTATGAGTGTGAAATACGTGTAAGAAATCCTAATGGAAATTACCACTGGTACAGAGCGATTGGCCAATGCCAAAAGGGAAATAAGCAGCTTGCTGGCATTGTTATTGATATTCATAAAAGCAAAATTGCCGAAGAAAAAATCAAAGAATTAAATCAAAAAATATCAACTACCGCTCGTCGTGCGGGAATGGCAGAGGTAGCAACGACTATTTTGCACAACATTGGAAATATTTTAAATAGCTCCAATGTTTCCATCACATTATTAAAAAATAGTTTCCAACAAGATTATGATAAAAAATTATTAAAAATTATGGAGATGATGGAGGAAAATCAACACGATTTATCTGATTATTTATCCCATGATCCCAAAGGTAAAATTATTCCCAAATATCTATTAACCCTTGCCAAAATTATTTTGGAAGAAAATAAAAAAAATAATATTGAAGTGAATAATCTTCAGAATGATTTACAGCATATTAATCAAATCGTAGATACGCAAAAATCGATTAGTGGTTTATCGAGTGTAAATGAAAAAGTCTATCTTCCAGAATTGATTGATACCGCCATAAACATCACTATGAGTACCTCAAAAAATAGTAATATTAAGATAATTAAAGAGTTTCAGTCAGCACCATTAGTCATCGCAGATAAATCCAAGTTACTGCAAATATTGATCAATTTAATTCAAAATGCCAAAGAATCTTTACTAGAAAACACTGCTATTCACATTAAAGAAATCAAACTAATAGTACAAAAATCAGAGAAAAATTCAGTACAAGTCATTGTCGAAGATACTGGAGTTGGAATAAATGCGGATAATTTGCAACGTATCTTTGCTTTTGGTTTTACTACAAAAAAAAATGGCCATGGCTTTGGTTTACACAGTTCTGCCCTATCAGCCCGTGAAATGGGTGGATCTCTTTTGGCTGATAGCAAGGGTGAAGGTTGTGGTGCTCAATTTACATTGACTTTACCGATTATCGACAGATTAGATAAATTAGGGGGAACCTGATGAGTGATATACCACTAAATATTATGATTATTGATGATAATCCCTCGATACATCAGGATTTTATCAAGGTTTTGACTGCTTCGAATACAAAGTCAGAACTGAATCATTTAGACAAACAATTATTTGATGATGATCCATTTTTAAATGACTCAGGCGATCCTGATATAGAGTGTTTTTTACCTAAATTTATTTTTACTACAGCAAGTCAAGGCCAAGAGGCAATTATAAAAATTAAGGAAAACTTGGAAAGAGGGATACATTATGCCCTTGCATTTGTAGATATAAGAATGCCTCCTGGTTGGGACGGAATTGAAACAATTAAGCACATGTGGGAGGTAGATCCTGATATTCAAGTAGTGATTTGTACTGCTTACTCTGATTACAGTTGGGAAGAAACAGTTAAAGAATTAGGCATTGGAGATAATTATCTCATCTTGAAAAAGCCTTTTGATGTAGTTGCAGTAAGGCAACTTGCCTGCGCGTTAACAAGAAAATGGATTTTGGCCAATGATGCCAAACATCATGAGAAAATATTGCAGCAGACAGTTAAGGAACGTACCGAATCCTTACAACAATCCTTGTCACTCTTAAGATCCACATTTGAATCATCCGCGGATGGAATTTTAGTTATCGATTTAAACAACAAGTTAATCGATTGTAATTCAAAATTTATCTCCATGTGGAAGATCCCTCAATCCATGTTGGAAACTGATGATGGAAACATCTTTTTGTATTATATGCTGAATCAGCTCATTACCCCCAGAGAGTATTTAACAGATGTCGTTCGTCTAAGAAAAAACACTGATGAGGCTGGTAGGAGTATTGTGACTTTTAAGAGCGGCAAAATACTTGAATGCTATACTCTTCCACATCGGCTGAATAAGAAAACCATTGGTCGTGTATGGAGTTTTCGCGATATAACGGAACAAGCAAATCTTGAGAAACAACTTAAATATCAAGCACTGCATGATCCATTGACCCAATTACCTAATCGAGCGCTATTAATCCAAAGGATACTAGGCAGTATTGAATACGCACAGAAACACGAGTGTAAATTTGCCATCCTGTATTTTGATTTAGATCGATTTAAATTAATCAATGACAGTTTATCGCATGAAGTTGGTGATCAATTATTGCGTATGGTTGGGCAACGATGGTCCTCTCTAATTCGTAAAGAAGATACTTTAGCTCGGCTTGGTGGTGATGAGTTTGTCATGATTTGTCATGTAGTTAAAAATGAGGATACTAGTACAATTGCCAACAAAATTTTAGATTCAATGAAAAAACCATTCAAAATTGCAAATCGGGATATAACAATTACTCCTGCAGTTGGAATATGTATCTACCCAAAAGATGGGGAAACACCTGGAGATTTGTTAAAAAATGCCGATTTAGCGATGTATCAGGCTAAAGAGCGAGGGGGAAATCAATACTATTTTTATGCTACCCAATTACATGAGTATTCTAACCAATGTTTTAAACTCGAATCTGATTTACGGAATGCCCTTAAAAATCAAGAGTTTTTTTTATTATATCAACCGCAGTTTAATCTTGATAAAGAAAATTTATTATCCGTAGAAGCCTTAATTCGGTGGAATCATCCCGAAAGAGGATTATTGCTACCGATGGATTTTATTCCTCTTGCAGAAGAAACAGGTTTAATTATACCTATGGGTGAGTGGATTATCAGCGAAGCGTGCCAACAAATAAAAACCTGGCACAAAAAAGGCTTACCTTATATGCGAGTCGCGATTAATATTACCACCCGTCAATTACAACAATCGAATTTTATTTATTTTGTAGAAAAAACACTTAAAGAGTATCTACTTGATCCTCAATATATAGAATTTGAAATTTCCGAAAACGTGATTATAACGCACAGAGATATTGTAAAAACGCTCAATCAACTCAAGCAACTCGGCATTCAAATTGCATTAGATGATTTTGGAACCGGAAACTCCAGTATCAATTATCTGAAACAACTTCATATTGACTGCCTAAAAATCGATCAGTCTTTTATACAAAATATATCTGCTTCACGTAGTGATGAAGTAATCATTGAAGCAATCATTTCTATGGCGCGTAGTTTTAACTTTAAAGTTATTGCTGAAGGAGTAGAAAGTCAAAACCAACTGGATTTTTTAAAACAACAAAATTGTGACGAAGTACAGGGATTTTTTTTCAGCAAACCCCTGACATCCAGTGAGCTTGAACAGTTTTTAAAGTATCGTGGCTAGGCTTTCCTAATCGCTTATTTGTAGCGTGAACTACTACGCATTCACTCAAGCTACAACGGATCAGCTATATAGGTTCAAAGAACTCAGCTCGGGCCTAATTTTCTGCCATTGATTTAAGGGAGAGCAATCTGGTGTTGTCATCTTATCAACCGGCAGATAAAACGTTTGCTCTAACAAATGCTGCCCGCTTAGCGCTGCATGCGACACATGATCAGTAAAAACTATCCAGGTACTTTTAGCAGGAAAATCAATTCGCACTTTTTCAACATTTGCCTGATAAGTATCATCCAATTTCATCGTATCATGTAGATGCAGCATGTAATGATCATAGGCAGGTCTTAAAGTTTTTGTTGCTTTGACCCATTTCAGCATTTTTGCTTTCATTTTACTGTAAGGAGCAATTTTAGGTGCAAATCGATTAAGAACATCCTCAAATGGCTCACCAAGATTCCAAACTCGTGGTTCAGTAGGATTGATATTACAAAAAACTCGTAAAATTCTTAAACCATGGACAGGGCTTGCTGAAAAGGAATCCACATGCAAACGCGTATCATCTTTACGTTTTGAAGAAACACGGCCATTAATTTGCGCGGGCCGGAAACTGGTTCTTCCCCATTGCAAATGAGGCGCGTAAGAAGGAAGAGCAGTTTGAATTAATTGATGTGCAAATTCTGCATAACCATGCATCATATTTCTAAGTTTAGCATCCAAATTATTTATATCTTTTTTATAAGCGCTTAACTTTTTATTACGAATATCGTAACTTACATTTTTACGGCTGCCATCCAGGACATTCTCAGATAATAAAATCGAGTCTACAGGAGCATAAAAATATTCTGGAAAAAACAAAACTTTGCCAGCTTCTAATAGATTAACACTTTTTTGGTGATCGATTTGTTCTATGTTTTGCGTAAATAAATAGGAATTCATTATTTTACCTTAAATAATGTGTAATTTAGTAAAAATTTAATGCTACATCGAATATAATTCAAAAATCCAATTTTGACTTTTAGCTGGATCATACCATGTCATTTTGCCCTTGTGGATCACAAAATAAATATGAACTGTGTTGTGGTTTATATCTTGAGAAAAAACAACAACCAGAAACTCCAGAGCAATTGATGCGTTCTCGATATACTGCTTACAGTATGGGTAAAATTGATTACATCAAAAATACAATGAAAGGCAAAGCCTTAATGGGTTTTAATGAATTGGAGGCAGAGCAGTGGGCTAAAAGTGTAACCTGGATTAGTTTAGACGTTTTGAATTCAAATACACCGGATCCTGATAAAGGTTTTGTGGAGTTTGCTGCACGTTATTTCGAGGATAACCGAGTAAAAATTATTCATGAGCTAAGTGAATTTCACAAAGAAAATGGTCGTTGGTTTTATGTCAGCGGAGTTCACAAACAAAGATTAGAAAAAACTAATAAACCCAAAGTTGCACGTAATGCGCCCTGCCCTTGTGGTAGTGGCAAAAAATTTAAAAATTGTCATGCAAAATAACAATCAGAGTTAAAATTATGAATGGTCACTTGATGCTTAATATTTTCATCTTTCTTGCCGCAGCCAGCATTATGGTTCCTATTGCCAGCCGATTCAAATTAGGCTCCGTTCTCGGCTATCTTACCGTTGGTATTCTTATTGGCCCTTTTGGATTAAAACTAATAGGAAACTCACAACAAATTATGAATTTTGGCGAATTTGGTGTGATTATGATGTTGTTTCTTATTGGTTTGGAGCTGGAACCAGCCATGTTATGGAAATTACGAAAACTCATTGTGGGTTTGGGTGGTTTACAAGTACTCTTAACTACAAGCATCTTAACAGCTGTTGGGCTCCTCATTGGTTTTGATTGGCGAGCAACTTTAGCCGTAAGTATGGCTTTATCCCTTTCATCAACCGCTCTTGTTTTGCAGATGCTTCAAGAAAAAAATTTGCTCAAAACAGCCGAAGGTGAAACCTCATTCGCTGTATTATTATTTCAAGATATTGCAGTAATCCCTATCTTAATCATTATTCCATTACTCGAACAACATGCAAATATAAAAATCAACATCCACGAAACAGCATTTATCATGAATCTTCCTCGATGGTTACATGCAGTTTTGGTAACTGGAGTGATCGGTGCAGTTATTTTAGTGGGCCATTACTTATCCAGGCACTTGTTTTCAATTATTGCCAGAACCAATTTACGCGAAGTATTTACCGCCTTTTCTCTTGCTTTAGTAGTTGGTGTTACTTTATTAATGGAATCTATAGGCGTCTCTCCTGCATTAGGTGCTTTTATTGCTGGTGTTGTATTAGCTAACTCTCAATACAAACATGCAGTAGATGCTGATATTCAACCTTTTAAAGGAATTTTGCTTGGATTGTTCTTTATCTCTGTCGGAATGGGGATGAATTTCTCTCTCTTTTCCAATAAAGCACTGCTGATTATTGTTGCTGTACTTTCCTTAATTACCTTCAAAGCCATTATTTTGTACCTGTTAGGACGTTTCTTTGATTTAACTAAATTGCAAAGTTTAGGTTTTGCATTTGCGCTAGCGCAAGGGAGTGAATTTGCCTTCGTACTCTTCGAATATGCGGGTGTTACCAAAGTAATCAATCAGGAAAGTGCAGCCTTTTTTACTCTTGTTGTTGCATTATCCATGCTTGCAACTCCCTTTTTAATGC
Source organism: Legionella qingyii (assembly GCF_003990155.1). NCBI lineage: Bacteria > Pseudomonadati > Pseudomonadota > Gammaproteobacteria > Legionellales > Legionellaceae > Legionella > Legionella qingyii. The sequence goes on along the minus strand of NZ_RZGX01000020.1, from coordinate 44,651 downwards.
TTTTCTATCATCGATTTGTCCTACCCAAATTTATGAGTTTTTTACCGGAACGAGAATACGATTCGTTTAATGAAAAAAATGGGATTATTCTGGCAGGTTATGGTCGTTTTGGCCAAATTATAGGGCGCTTACTTAACGGTGAACATATAAAAATTACAGTATTGGAAAAAAATCCAGAACAAATCGAGTTGCTCAGAAAATTCGGTTATATCGGATATTTCGGAGATGCAAGCCGATTGGATATGTTAAAAAGTGCTGGTGCCGAACACGCGAAATTGCTCATAGTCGCCGTGGGAAATGTAGAAGCTAATTTAAAGATTGTGAAGTTAGCCAAACAACATTTTCCCCATTTAAAAATTTATGCCAGAGCTCGTAATCGTCGGCATGCATATGAATTATATCGAGCAGGTGTGGATTATTTCATTAGAGAATTATTTGATTCCTCTTTGAGCATGACTAAAGAGGTTATGAGATTTCTAGGATACGCGCATGAGGACATTCAGAGAAAAGCAACAGCCTTCAAAAAACACGATGAGACAACATTAATTCAATCCTTTGATTTTTTTGAAAAAGAAAGTGATTTAATCAATTTCTCACGACAAGCAAAAGGTGAATTAGAACGCATTCTTCAATCAAATTAAAAATGCATCCTGGTTCAGTTGCACTGAGCCAGGCTAACAATAAATTACACGGCTACGAGGAGTTTTAACTAGGCATGATTAATCTTCAGCAAATTTCTTTAGAAACTTTTCTCAGTGAATATTGGCAAAAAAAGCCTCTAGTAATTCGCAATGCATTGCCAGACTTTATTAATCCATTATCTCCCGATGAGTTGGCTGGTCTTGCTCTTGAAGAGGATGTAGAAAGCCGGCTTGTCTTTGAAACACCCCATGAAAAACCCCATTGGCATTTAAAGCGCGGCCCATTTTCTGAGCATGACTTTAATACCCTGCCCTCAACACATTGGACCCTTCTTGTCCAAGGAGTGGATAGATTAATTCCTGAAGTTTATGCGTTGCTTGAACATTTTAATTTTATTCCCCAATGGCGAATCGACGATATCATGATTAGTTATGCAGCACTTCATGGTAGTGTTGGACCTCATTACGATAATTATGATGTTTTTTTATATCAGGGTTTGGGGCGACGGGAATGGTCTCTTACCACTAAGAGGTGCAATAATGAAAATTACATCAACTCTCTCGAACTTCGTATCATGGAACAATTTGAAGTTGAAGAACGCATAATTCTCGAAGAAGGAGATATGTTGTATCTTCCACCACATGTAGGACACCATGGCATTTCTCTTACACAGGACTGTATGACTTATTCTTTTGGTTACCGCAGTTATCAAGGGCAAGAATTATTGGATAGTCTTGGTGAGTATTTAGCTGAAAAAGATACATTCAAAACATTATATCAAGATCCAGACTGGTCCCATTTGCGTAATACCTCTGAAATCACTCAGCCAGCCTGGCAAAACGCGCAAAAACTGTTACAGCAATTAATCAGTGATGAAAAAATAATTAAATCCTGGTTTGGATGCTTTGCAACACAGCTCGATCAACAAGCAGAACATCAATTACCATTGCCATTAGAAGACGATGAGTTAATTGATTTATCAAGTTTTATTAAAGAAATAAAAACAGGATTAAATTTCACCAGAGATGCATCATGTCGTTTTGCTTATCAAAGTCAGGATGAACAATCCGAATACCAACTTTATATTAACGGCTGTGAATGGGACATAGCTGGTGTGTCTCATGATTTACTAAGCTATGTGGCCAATAATCGTTACATATCTCATCAATTTCTTGCTAGTTATTTAAATACTACACAAAATCAAATATTTATTTATAATTTATGGAAATTGCAATGGCTACAAATTGCAGAAAATTAAAGTTTATTCATTTACTATTTTCTCAATTTAGAGTAGATAGGAAGTCGGAAAACTTGGATATAAATTGGTTAAACTCAAAATCGTAGAGTATAGTTAATATACATACTATAACAAGGATAGGTAATGAAAAAAATAATACTGGCTGTAATCCTAGTGTGTTCAACTGCTTTCTTAGTCAACTGTTCTAACGGCAATCCATGTTGCGGGACTTGTGCGAGTGATTGTGGTGGCTGTGGCGGTTGCAATGGAAGTTGGTATTAAAAATATCCGATCACTGCTGTATATGCTGTAACTTGGGGATCCCCCGGGTTATGGCGTAAGCCTTCACCCAGCTACAACTCATATGTCCTTGATGAGAAGGAATAAAATACTCCTGCACCACCCTATTAGCCAACATCTTCACTGCGTCGCATAAACTGAAACTTCAATTGGCCAAGATTGATTTTATGACTGAATAAAGTGATCAGCGCACCAGCTAATACCAACACAATTCCCACAACGCCCCACAGACTCACTTCTTCACCCAAGAGGAATACTCCAAAAATGACCACAAATACTGGTTCTAAAACAGATAAAATAGAAGCTTTTTCTGAGCTGATGTATTTCAAGCTGTATAACAACAAAATAATTGGAATTACGGTTGCAATAATTGAAATTCCCAAAAGATGATACCAAACATCCACTGAAGAAGGGGTTGAAAACGAGTGATTAAAAAGAGAAACAAATAAACTGGTTACCATGCATCCCAAACAAACCATAAAAGTAGACATATTTGGAGAAAGCTCATTTCTTTTACTGCCAATCACGTAACATGCATAAAAAAATGCAGAAGCAATGCCTAACAAAATACCCCATAAGTCAAAAGACAATGCATCGAAGTCCACCATAAGCACCATACCAATTAAAATAACCAGAATAGCGAAATAATAAATATGCGGAATAGACTGCCCATAAAGGAAATAATTGATCAACATAATCAGTACTGGATACGTAAAAAAGATAACCATCGCCAATCCAGAACCTATATATAGAGATGCTAAAAAATATAGCCAGGTAGATATACCATAAAAAAAGACCCCTGTTAAAAAGGCAATAGCCATATTTTTATAAGAATCGTTCGTTTTTTTTATTTTTGGCAGCATAATAATTAAAATAATCATGCTGGAAATTAAAAAGCGCCAAAACAACATTGTGCTCGCGGATAGATTGCCATTAATCGCATTCAAACCAAAATAACCAATAAAACCGTAAAGGAATCCGGATAAAATGGCGTAAATAGAACCGCGATACTCTTGATTTATCATTATGATACTGCCTGAAAAACTGACTTAAATAAAAGCAGGTTAGATTTTTAATCCAACCAGAACACATGAAAGCACTCTAAACCTACATAAAAATATAAAAAAATAGTGTATCATTTTTTCCACATAATACCATATTGAAAATAAAAAATACATAATGTATCATTTGCCTACTTTTTTATTGAGATTTCAACTATGCTTCGTTTTTTGCTCTTTATCTCCTGCCTTTTTGTAATAGGTAATAATGTTTATGCTGATTCGGCCGCGTGTTCTGAGCATGAATGCATTGCCGTTGTTGATGCAGGGAGTACTGGCTCTAGGCTTCATATTTTTGCTTATGATCTTGATGAAACCAACACTCCATCTCATATTGCTGAAATATGGTCTAAAAAGATCAAACCTGGATTTGCAATGATTGAAGCAAATCAAAATACTATCGATGCATATCTGACTACCCTTTTCTCTGGAGCTCCTGCACAAAACATCCCTGTTTATTTTTATGCAACAGCAGGCATGCGTCTTGTACCACAAACCAAACAAAAAATTTATTATCAGGAAGTACAAAAATGGTTTAGTCAGCAATCTGCATGGCAACTTATGGAAGCCAAAACCATTACAGGACATGATGAAGCATTATACGACTGGCTTGCAGTAAATTATCATATAGACGCACTCAAATCATCTTCTAGTAACCCCGTAGGAGTCATGGATATTGGTGGAGCGTCAGTGCAAATTGTTTTCCCAATACAAAAAAATACTGAAGAGAAAGGTACGCAAGTTGCATTAGATCTTTATGGCCAACATATTAATTTATCGGTCCACAGTTTCTTGGGACTTGGACAAAACGAAATGGCGCATCAACTTCTAGATACCGCTTCCTGCTTTTCAGATGGATATCCACTTTCTGATGGACGTTCTGGACAAGGTGATGCCTTAATCTGTGAGCGAGAAGTATCGCCCTTAATTAAAATGCATAAGGTCAAAAAAGAAGTACAACCTATTCTTTCTGCGAGTCATATTAACTCATGGTATGCGATCGGCGGTTTCCCAAATCTTGCAGAAAGCAAACCATTCCAATTTCAAAACAATCAATTGACTATTCAAGATTTGTTGCAACAAGCAAATAATCTGATTTGCCATCAACAATGGGAAACACTTAGTAATCAATTCCCTAACAATGAATACATTGAGTCATATTGTCTCTTACCGGCTTTTTATTATGCATTGATGGTGGAAGGTTATGGTTTAACAGCAAATCAACAGATAAATTATGTTTCTTCAGCACAAAATCTGGATTGGACTTTGGGTGTAGTATTACATCATTGATGATGTGTAGCCTGGTTGCGCTGTAACCAGGCTACATGCGTTCTAAATGAGGCTCACAATTCTTCTAAAGAAAAATCTTCAGCCTTTAAAAGAGTTGATTGACCATAAAAAGAACTTAAAGCATCACGAAATCTCTTTGCACGTGGTGATAATCCATACTGACAATAATGAACTACTTGTTCATAAACCGCCTTCTTAAAAGCAACAGTATCTGATTCTGAGCCATTTAAATTATCAATACTGATGTGAAATTTATGCCTGGCCGCTTTGGAAAGAATCCATTCTAATGCTTGCGGCTTTACCTCAACATGTTGAAATAAAGCTTGTTGTTCTGCAGTACGCCCATCAGGCATATACCAATACCCAAAATCTACTTGCTTTCTGCGCTCTTCCCCTGCAATGAGCCAATGAGCGCACTCATGTAACGCACTGCTATAAAAGCCATGAGCAAAATATATCGCGTTATAAGAATGCTCTTCATTAGCAGGTAAATAGATTGGCTCATCATCACCTTTAATGAGTCTGGTATTAAATTCTTTGCCAAAGCAATGATCAAAAAGAGTTATTAAATCCTGATAATGATGCATAAATAGCTTTTCACTCATTAATTTACACATAATGTCTAATTTATACTAATATAATAAAAGAGTCATTATTTTTTATGAGTTTACGGAATTTGGAGTTTCGACGATAATATGAAAAAAAAAGCACTGTCGTACCGATTGGGAAGATTTATAAATAAACTTCGATGGCCAATTATAGTTTTATGGTTGCTTGCCATTTTACTCTGCATCCCCTTTTTGCCACACATCATTTCTCCATTTAAAACAACTGGATTTATTGATGAGACTTCTGCGAGTGCGCGCGCCGAAGAGTATATGAATAAGCAATTAGGATATAATGATAACAATAAATTTCTTATCATGTATCACAGCAAACAGCTTTTGGCAACGAAAGATAAATTTAAAGAAAAAATTAAAAAATCATTGTCTGATTTAAAAGATTTTCCGATTAAACACACAATCATTTACCCTGATGATACGCATCAAATCTCCAAGGATAAACATACAGCTTATGTTGCAGTGATCATCAAGAGCAATAAGCCGCTTAGCAATGACTTATTAAACCAGTTTAAACAATCCATAAAAACACCGAGCCAGATGACGATGTGGATTGGAGGCGAGCCGCTCTTCGTAGAAAATGTGAACCAACAAACACAAACCGACCTTTATAAGGCCGATATTGTCGCCACACCCATAGCGATTATCACCTTGATTCTTGTATTTGGATCAGTAGTCGCGGCCACCCTTCCAATTATTCTGGGTGGCGGATGTGCCATAATCATCCTGACAACACTTTATTTCTTTGGACATCTGTTCACCCTTTCTATTTTCACCATTAACATCGCTTTATTGCTCGGCCTGTGTCTTTGTCTTGATTATTCATTGTTTTTTATTAATCGATTTAGAGATGAATTAAAGAACGGATTAAATATTGAGGAAGCGATAGCAACAACTCAAGAAACCGCTGGAAAAGCAATTTTTTTCAGTGGATTAGCCGTTTTTGTAAGCCTCAGTGCTTTATTTTTATTCCCGGTCAACATTCTTTTTTCAGTTGCAGTTGGTGGTTTGGCTGCTGTATTTTTTGCGGTATTAATCTCTACTATATTCCTACCTGCGATTCTTGCCGTATTGAAATCAAAAATTAATTTTCTTTCAGTACACATAATATTTAAGAACAAAAATCGTTCCAGTTCCTGGCGTTGGCTCGCAGAACGAGTTGTTCATCATCCCTATCTTTTTTTCCTTCCTATTCTCATTTTTTTATTAGTGCTTGGATATCCATTTTTAGAGGCGAAATTTGGCATATCCGATTATCGTATTTTCCCGGAGAAATCAGTAAACCGTGCTTTTTATGACACCTATGCAAAGAAATTTGACCTTGAACAATTAAGCCCTATAGTCCTGGTGATTGAATCGCCGTCTTCATCAATCTTATCACGTCATAACCTGTCCAAAATATATAATTTGGTCGAAAAATTGAAAGATAATCCAAGGGTCAAAGAGGTCAATGGCATTATCAGTAGCACTTCCGACTTAAAAAAGAATCAATATTACACTCTTTATCATTTGAATAAAAAATTGCTTGATCCACAGGTTAAACAATTATTGGATACGACAACAACCAAACATATGGCAATCCTTAATGTCATTAGCAAGTATCCCGTTAATTCAGAGGAAACCAAGACACTGGTAAATGAATTACAAAATATAAAATTAGGCTCAGGATTAAAAGTACAACTTACCGGAGTAACGGTGAGTAACTTTGATGTGCTACACAGTATTTATCATTATCTGCCTTATGCCATCATATGGATTATTGTATTTTCCTATCTAATTTTGCTTCTCTTATTAAGATCACTGTTCTTGCCTTTGAAAGCAATTATAATGACCTTAATAAGTCTATGTGCCTCATATGGTGCACTGGTTTTTGTATTTCAAGAGGGATACTTCTCCAGCATCCTTAACTTTCAACCACAAGAAATGCTCGACATCAGTTTATTGGTAATTATATTTTGTGCTCTGTTTGGTTTTTCGATGGACTATGAAGTATTTTTGCTCTCTCGAATCAAAGAAGCGCATCAATTAACTAAAGATAACAATAGCAGCATTATTTTTGGCATTGAAAAAAGCAGTCGTATTATTACTAGTGCTGCACTTATTGTTATTGTGATTAGCTGCTCCTTTTTGATCGCTGATGTCTTAATGGTCAAAGCATTTGGATTAGGCATTGCAGTTGCTATTTTTGTTGATGCCTTTTTAATCCGAAGCTTTTTAGTACCAGCAACAATGGCCATTTTTAAAAATTGGGTATGGTATCTACCCAAATGGCTGGATCGAATTCTGCCTAAGCTGTAGTACCAAGTGCAAATTTGAATATACCCAAACCGTCTAGTATACTGAATTTAAAGGTTTTTTAATTATTTTTTATAGTAGACGAAAAAAATCAAGAATATTGAAATCGTGAATACTTCATAAAAAATAACTACAAGACTTTTAAATTCTGCATAAGTTTTTAGTTTTACGCTACTCCTTAACTGCCGGATTTAGGATAAAAAATGGCGAATAAAAAAATAATACAAGCCTTATTTGAAGAGCATGCGCATCATTTCCCTAATCATGTTGCCGCTCTAAAAGGGAATGAAAAACTGACTTACAGTGAGCTCAATCGAAGAGCAAATCAACTCGCTCATTACCTACAAAGCTCAGGTTTAAAACCGGATACCCCTGTTGCGGTCTGTTTGGAGCGCTCCTTTGATTTTCTAATTACACTTATAGCCATTTTAAAAGCGGGCGGTGCTTATTTACCTATAGATGCATCCCAACCTGAAGAACGTTTACTATTTTTACTTCGTGATAGCCGAGCATCGATTTTAATTACTAAATCTACATTCAAAGATAAATTTAAACCATATCAGGGAACACTAATAGTATTGGACATAGATGATAAGGATATCAAAAAGCAGGTGACTGACAATCCATCTCCAACAAATAATCCAGAGCATTTAGCCTATATAATCTATACATCCGGCTCTACTGGAACTCCGAAAGGTGTGCTTATTGAGCACCGTTCGGTCATCAATTACTGCCACTGGTTTGCTAACTATACCCAATGCAAAGCGCAACAGCGTATCGATTTTTCTGCAAACCCTATTTTTGATATGTCAGTAACTACTACCCTCGTTCCTTTAATGCTTGGGTTAACTGTTGTTCTTTGCGAAGAAATTACCAAAAAAGAAGTTCGCTCGTATTTGCATTATTTAGCGAAATCACGCATCAACATCATAAAGTTAACTCCAAGTTACTTTAAAGTGCTTTTGCACGAAGCAAAAAATAATTTCATTATATTACCGCAGCTGCATTCCATTATTCTCGGCGGGGAAAATTTATCCTCTGCTGAATGCCAATCCTGGCTTGCATCGTATCCTAAACATGTTCTATTTAACGAATATGGACCAACTGAAGCAACGGTTGCAGTCTCCACTTATAAAGTAACTAATTTAAACTGTAACCATCTGGATACTAATGTTCCTATTGGCATAGCAGGAACTAATATGAGTTGCGTTATTCTCGATGCCAATAATCAACCTGTCCCTGAAGGGGAAGCAGGTGAGCTATTTATTGGTGGAACATGTCTGGCTCGCGGTTACTTAAATCAACCTCAATTAACACAAGAACGGTTTATTACACAGAGTAAAACTCGTTTATATAAAACTGGTGATTTATGCAAAAAACGTCCTGATGGAACAATTGAATATCTGGGAAGAATTGACGAGCAAGTCAAAATACGTGGATACCGTATTGAGCCAAGCGAAATAGCAAAATACATGATGAGTCATCACAGTATTAAAGAAGTTGCGCTTCTGGCTCAAAAAGACACTTTTGGAGAACAACGACTAGTAGCCTATTACATTCTAAAAGACCATGATGCCACATTAAATACAAATCAAATTCGCCAGTATTTGCAAAAATATTTACCGGAATATATGGTCCCTACAGTTTTTGTAAAAGTGGATGCCTTTCCTCTGACCATGAATGGTAAGTTGGATAAGTCAGCATTACCCGTACCTTTATTAACTGCTAGCCATAATTATGTTGAGCCTGTTACTGCTTTGGAAAAAAAGCTTGCGCAAATTTGGTCAGATGAATTAGGAGTTCAGCTCATCGGCGTTCATGATGATTTTTTTGATTTAGGGGGACACTCTTTATCAGCAGCACGAATCATTTCAAAAATAAATGATGAATTAAATAGAAACGTAAGCCTGCATGACTTTTATAAAGCCACGAACATTGCAACATTAGTCCCCATCATTAAGAATATTAAGAAGAACAAGAAAAAACGCACGCTTAGAGTCCCTAATTATCATAAGGTAGTTAATCTTCCTCTTAGTGATTTCCAGTTTTTATTGTGGATGTCGCACACATTTGAACCCAGAGCCCAAAAACTAAATATTGTCGCTAGAAAACGTCTCAGCGGTCGTTTAAATGAAAAGGCTTTAGATTTTGCTTTTCAAGCAATTTTAAAAAAGCATGAAACATTAACTTATCAAATATTCAAATTAAAACCCGCCCAAAAAAAACAGAAAAATTGGTCGTTCAAACTAGAGACTATTGATTTTACGATGCTTTCTTCACAAAAAAGCGAAAAAGAATTGCAAGACTCCATGACTCAATTAATTGATTTTTATCCATGGCCGAAAAACACTCCCTTGATTATTGGCAAATTATTTTACTTAAATGAGAATGAGTCGGAACTACAAATTTGTATACCGCATCTAATTTCTGATGATCATTGTACAGATATTTTATTCTCTGAATTATCCCAATTTTATGATCAATACTCTCGCTTAACCCTTGATCAAATTGAACCGGATTCGCACTTTAAAGAACATATTTTTAGTGAGCGAACCGCAATGAAAATGCACATGGATGAAGACATTCAATTTTGGGAAAAGTATCTCAGTGATACTCATTTATTTACTTTTCCCGAAGAACATATAGTCCCTGATATGCAAGCAGAACATGTTCCTTATTCAACTTATTCCATCATACCAGAAGACTCATTAAATCATCTCAAGCTTTTTTGCGAACTAAATCATATCAGTATTAATAGCGCATTATGTGGGGTAATTGCATTGGCTTTACGAAATTGCTGTGGAATCTATAAAAGCGAAGTACCTTATACTTATATAAATATTATTCAATCAACGCGCGACAACCCAATTTATGATAATACAATTGGTTGTTTTCTAAGAGTCGAGCCCGCTAAAATTATTCTTGATGACAAAGCGACTTTGACTGGTCTATCCCAACAAATACGCAATGGGATTATTGACACAAGTAGTTATCAACACTGCTCCAATTTAATAAAACTTTGCTCCATAGGTTCCTTTAAACCCAATATGATTGAAAATCTGTTTAACCATTTAATTACTCCACTTTATGTAAAGCTGCTCAAAATCCCTTCCATTTATCGCAAGATCTTAAAACGATGTGGCAGTCGGATGATTTCATTTAAACGTAATACTAAATTTGTCATTAACCTCAACATCAGAAGTAATTTTATTGACTGCTCTAATAAAAATTTAGAATTATTTGGTTTGAATACTAAACAGATTAAAAACAATAAAGATGATTTACTGGCAATAGATTATATTTTTGAAGCCAGTTTTATTCGAGATGACAATCAAAATGCTCACTACTTGGTCATTTCAGCAAACTTAAAACCCGAGTTTCGCAAACAAATTGCTTTGGAAGCAATTCGGATTATAAACTCAGTAGCATTTGAAAAAAGTTCATATGAGGCCGGTCAAAAATATGAACATGAGGAGCAACTGCTTTAGTAATTGCTGTTAGAATACTTTATTGTTTTCGTTCTTCACATATTAAAATCACAATATTAATACCGATGCCTTTTGCAGCCTGATTAATTTTCTGATAGAGTAACTTAGATAAATTTTCGAGCTAACTAGAGGATGTTAAAATGATACGAGGATTTTTTGCAGGTTTAATGTGCTTACTCAGTTTCTCTGCTTTTTCATACGGTAGTTCTTGCGGTAATGCTGTACCAACTAATGATGTAAATTTTTGTTCCTCATTTAAAAAAGTTGCAACCTGCTATTGTACCTCTTCAGGCTTGCCTTCTGGTATGTGCCAAGATATGAATATGCTTTATGCACGTATGGTAAGTGTCTATGGCTCATTGGATAAAGCATGTGCGGCTCAACCTTATACTACAAAACAAGATTGCCTTGATAACTGGAATTGTTATCGTCAGGGAGGAGTTGACTCTCGCGGCAGAATATGTAGTTCTACCAAAAAGCCCTGTCAGTAAATTATAGTAAATTAAAGTCAAAAAAATGGATTAAGGTTGGGCTTCGGCCCAACAAAATGCTAATGGTCAAAGCAATCTTGATAGAGTAATTATTGTGCATAATAAAAAATCGAAATTATTCTTATTATCATTCTTATTTCTTTCAACGCCTTATTGTTTGGCAGAGACAAAGAATCAACCACACCATCCTTTTTACGTAGGTGCAATTGGAGGGTTTGGTTCAACTACATGGAAAGGTTTGGTCCCCACTAAAGAAAATCAAAACGTTGCCTTGATGTTATCTACACCTACCAGTGTTGAGGAAGGCGGAAGTGTTTGGGGTATAATGGCGGGATATGAGTTTACTCGTTTTTTTGCAATTGAAGTAAACTACACCCACTTTCCTGAAGCAAATGTCCTTTTCGATTCCATAAGTTTATTCAGTTTTGAGCATGATGGCTTAGAATCTTTATCATCTCAAACGGAGACGCTAACTTTGATGGGAAAACTTATGGTCCCTATTCCTCATTCTCAAATGAAAATTTTTTCTGGCGCGGGAGTGGCTGGTGTACATCGTAAAGATATTGTTGTTGATGATTGGCGTCCGGGACCTGCTTTTAGCGTTGGTGTAAATTATGACTTTACTGAGCACATCATGGGTGAAATTGCCGGTAGTTTTACTGCTGGTTATGGAGAGTCGCAACTTAACCCGGCAGACACGTATTATCCGTTTCTTTATTCGGTAGCTGCGCATCTGATTTTTCGTTTTTGATGAGTTTTTATCACGAATAATGAACGTATTTCATTCTCGATCGTAGTTACCTCATCCCGAACATAGTGAGGCTTGCACTGACTTTAAGTTAAGTTTTTTTGTCATTCCCGCGAAGGCGGGAATCTATTCTTAAATAAACAAAATGCTTTGCTAAAAATGGGTTCTCGTCTTCCCGGGAACGACAGCTTTTCTTAACTTAATGCCAATAAATCAAATGATACGGCACTATGAAAATGATCAAACTAGAGAGAGCATTCTCCATAATCTCTGATGACATGGTCGCATGTAAAGATAGTCTATAGCGTTATAGCACAGATACTTACTAAAATAATTACTGCTTGCCTAAACGATATGTTTCATAATGTTTCTCTAAGATAGATTTTAGTTTCTCTTTATTATCCAAACCCAATTGACGGACCAAAGTTAAAGTATGTAGTACATGTGACGCCTTAGCCTTGGTTGCTTTAAAAGAGACCTGTAAATGAGCATTCTGAAAATCGTCACTTTCTCGCAATAAGGTTTCTTTTGTCATTCCTGGAGTGTGTTTGCTTTCCTGATCTGTTCCAGGTAAAAAATCTTTACCCTTTATCAGACAGCGTGTTATTTGATAATAAGTATTTATTTGTTGGTAGGTAAGGTCGATTTCAACGGTATTGTTCTCATGATACATATCCATTGACGAATTTCGAAGAAGATAAGGATGATGTATTTTAGCTAATCCAGTAACGTTCTGAGATGCTGGGCTCCCAGTACTTTGAGGAAGCAATTTATTCAACACATAATATCCAAATGGACGAACTGCATATGTATAAGGAACTAATACGTAATAATAAATAAAGGATCTCACAGCCGCATTAAATAAAAGATGGTGCGTTTTTCGTTGTGAATTATCATCTTCTGCAGAAATATATCTAAACTCCGTATCTGCAAATCCAGCATAATTCAAGCAATGATCGCAAAAAGCGTTGGGGCCTTGCTTGTCTTGTGGGGGTATAACCTGAAGAATATCCCAACCTTTTTTCCAAATTCCAAAAGCAGAAACTGGATCATTACCTTGTTTTTGCACTACAACTTTGGGCTTGTCTTTTAATTCATCCCAATAATCAAAGCCACTTTTAAATAGAGGATCATAAAGTCCAGGAGGATTCAAAGCATCAACACGTGATAGCTTATAATTTCCTTTATCGATAGCAAGCAATAGACTTAAAGCACCACCCAAACTTAGCCCACATACATGAATTGTATTCTTCTGTTGGCTTAGCCAGTCTCTTATTCTCTCTCGACCGCTACGATACAAAGACAAACCAATCGATTCAAATCCCTTAGAGTCAGTCTTTATTTGAGTGAGAAAACCCTGGCCTGCAGGATAAGTAGTTCCCATAAAGATTAAATGAGATTCTGCTTTCTCATGAAAAATTGGCTTAAGTCCATAAGCAAAAACACGATCATTATCATAGGAAAAAAAACTCTTCCACCAATGCCGTTCTGTTAATTCAATCGGAGTAACCTGGTATTCAACCAACTCCCAATGCCCATCAATACATTGAGGGATAGTAACGGACTCATAAGGAGTTAAATCACCATAAGGAAGTATAGACAAACAATTACTCAAATAAAGTTGTACCTGTTCCCCCTCATCTGAGCTTAAGTCTTTGCCTTGCAATTGCTTAAAGAGCTCCAAAAATCCTTGCTGCATGGCAAAACGAACTTCTCTTAATAAATCCGTGTCGCGTTGTAGAAAAAAAGAATATAAAACAGTCGGGGTTAAAAATTGAGTCCAGGATCCTGTCCATCCCATAGTGAAAAAGCGCAATATATTACGCGCTAAAATAGGGGCTTGTTCAGACACATCAGCACCATCAAGAGATTCAAACTCTTGTTGTTCAAAAAATTTTAGTTCTAATCCCCCTTTAAAAACAGTTCCTCCAGACAAAATTTATCTCCCTATTTCCAATTATCATTGAATGATATCCCTAGAGCCTGCTGACATTTCATTTAGTTTGGCCTACTTCCCGCGCATAAAGTGCGGGGAGTAGACTAATGAAGCAATTATCAACAGACCCTAGTTAAAGAAGTCTAAATCCAGAACGAATTCAATTATTTATGCTTGCCAATGCAATATTCAGTGTAGCATTTTTCTAAATTTGGCTTTAAATTTTCATTCTCAATTCCCAATTGCTGCACCAAAGTTAAAGTATGTCGTATGTGAGCTGCTTTGGCTGGGGTAACTCTGAACGGCACTACAAGATCGCGCTTCTGAGGCTCAGAGCATTCTTGGAGTAAGGATTTTTTGCTCACTCCATCAATATGTTTGCTTTTAATTTCTTCGCCGGGCAAAGGATGCTTATCTTTTACAAGACGACGCATTACATCATAATAAGTTTGTATTTGTTGATAAGTCAAATCTACTTTTACAGCATTATGATTATTATAAATATCCATAGTTGGATTACGAGCAAGAGATGGATCATGCAATTGAGCAAGTTCTTCTTTTTCTATGAACTCAGCTTGGGCAGAAGCCGCTTTTGAAACTTTATTTTTAGGAAAGCAATAGGAGGATATAAAAATACTGGCAAATAAACCGCCAACAATGCCCAAAAAAGCAAGTAGTGGTAAAACCCCAGCAACTGTAAGGGATGCACTAACTAAAATTCCCAAGATGGGTACTGTAACTCTCCAGTTTTGTGCAAGAAAAGAAAAAAGTGGACGAACTGCATAAGTATAGGGAAGCAGGAAAAGACCATAAATTAGGCTTCTACCGAGTGTATAAAGCCAAAAATTACGTGCTTTTCGTTTGACATTATCCTCTTCTGCCTCAATGTAATCGAACTTTGTATCAGCAAAACCGGCGTAATTTAAAAAATGATCACAAAAACAATTGGGGCCTTGTTTGTCATTTGGCGGAGTTACTTGAATAATATACCAATCATCCTTCCAGATCCCAAAAGCTGAAACCGGATCATTCCCTTGCTTTTGCACGACAACTTGTGGTTTATCGGTCAACTCATCCCAATAATCATACGTTCTTTTGGAATCATGAAGCCCTGCGGGATTTAATGCATCAACACGTGAGAGTGTATAATCCCCTTGATCGATGGCGAGCAATAAACTTAAAGAACCTCCTAAGCTTACCCCACATACGTGTATCTTATTGTTCTGTGTACTCAGCCATTCGTGAATTCTTTTTCGACCCATTCGATAAAGAGATTCGCCAACTGTTTCAAAACCATTCGAGTCTGTATTTACCTGAGGTAAAAATCCTTGCCCTGCCGGGTAAGTTGTTCCCATAAAAATTAAATGCGATTCAGCCCTTTTTTGAAAAAGAGGTTCAAGACCATAAGCAAAAACCCGATCTGTATCTTGGATAACAAAACGTTTCCATCCTGAGCGTTCTGTTAATTCAATTGGTTTAATCTGATATTCGACGAGCTCCCAATTTCCATCAATACATTGAGGGATTTTGATAGACTCATAAGGAGTTAAATCACCATAAGGGAGTAACGATAAACAATTACTCAAATATAGATGAACTTGTTCTTCTTGTTCCGCAGTTAACTGTTTAGTTCTTAATTGCTCAAAAAGCTCTAAAAAACCTTGTTGAAAAGCAAACCGTAATTCTCTTAATAATTCATGATCACGTTTTACAAAAATGGCATGCGCCACTGCCGGGGTTAAAAATTCAGTCCACTGTTCCGTCCATCCCATCATTAAAAATCGTACTGCATTGCGGGCAATAATGGGAGCCTGGTTTTCTTGTGCAACTCCTTCAAGGGTTTCAAATTTACTTTGTGAGTAAAAATTAAGATCTATTCCACCCTGAAATGTAGGCTTTATAGGCATATTTATCTTCCAAAATAATTACAGTGAGTAATTATCTTACCCCCGAAGCAAAATAATCGAAGAACGATCGGATTTAAATACAGATGAAATGAACAATAAAAAATACGAACGTTCTTAATATAGGATAAATACTTATTATAATTTTTCCTGTTGCAACGAGGTTACAACAGCTGGACGTTCTGCAACAACCTTCATGAATTGTTCCAGATTTTTATATGCAGAAAGATCCATTTTAAAATAATGAGCCCAGCGTAGTATGACAAACAAATAAGCATCTGGCAATGTAAAATCCTTGCCCATTAAATAAGGTCCTGTCGCAAGATGCTCGTTAACATACTTGAACCTCGTATTAATTACCGACATAAAAATGCTTTTTGTTTCTTCATTAAGATTAGGATTAAAAAACATACCTAAGGTCTTATGCAATTCCGTAGCAACATAATTGACCCATTCCAGAGTATGGTATCTTCTTAAATCACCAACTGAGGGTAGAACCTTTTGACCCGGTGTGATATCCGCCAAATATTGTAAGATGACCTGATTTTCAGTCAGTAAATCTCCATTATCAAGATGTAGTGCAGGTACTGCACCTTTAGGATTAATGGATAGATAATTTTCGTCTGTGCTCGTTTTCTTTGCTTTTAAATCAACCTCTTCATCTTGAAAATCAAGACCTAATTCATTGAGAACAATACGTACTGCCAATGAGCATGCTGATTTAGTATAATAAAGTTTCATATCCACTCCGTTGATTAATCGTCAATTATCCTGGTTTGTAATTGAGCATTAGGGTTTTAGCAGGAGAACCCCTGTAATTATCTATGATATGCTTTTTGGAATCACAATAGAACACCCAGAGATTATATGCTCTAGGAATCTAGTTCCACTTTTCTTTGAAGCTCTTCTTCTACTTCGGAAATTAGTTTCATCGTAGAGGATTGTCTTTTGATAAAAGAAAAAGTATCCCAAAAGTATGTTTTCCTTAAAGTTTCTAAAGTAGTCTTACTTTCAGTTTTCCAGTTCTGAATACTGGTCAGCAATTCATCAAGCGAAAAATTTTTGCTTGGACCAATTATGTCTAAATACAACTCTTTCAACTTCAAAAACTTCTTCTGAGTATATGAAGAGTTAGGCTCAAGGAGTAACATGTTCTCCATTCGCTGATATAGCTTTGTAATTATGTTCTTCTTTGTCTTATCTGATTCAAAGAATGCTGCTGGGGGTGGTGGAAGCACATAGAATGGAATGGATTCACTTGGCTTGCCAAATTCCAACTGCGTTTCATAAGGTAATTCCATAAAAAAGGTGGAGGAAACCAAAGAAGATACTGGTGCATGCTGGGTTGCCTCAATAAGTGCTATTGCTGAATGCCTGCATGTATTGCCAACGTGCAACTCACTAACACTCGCTTTTATCTTATTTACATCGATACTATTTACGTCGAGAGGAGGTAAAATGTTCTTTCCACCAAATCTTAATGTGACTTCCTCATCGTCTGTTTTATAAGGTTTGTAACATTCAAATTGGTTATAAAGTGACTGCGTGGCTTCTAATACTCTCAAAAACTCCACATATTGATCATATGTGATGTCGTAGGCTTGATAAGAAATTTTACTCCATTGCCTTTCATTCCGAGAGATTCCTTCATCCATCAACTTGCCCTTATTGGCAAAAAAAAGAGCATTGCAGAGAAACTCCGTTTGCATGAAATAATCTGACTCTATATCCTGATCATAACCGCCATTTAAGGAAATCATTTCATAAAATTGAGAACCACTTAGATGCAACCTGGGAGCCTTTTGTGGATTAATTTCATTTATATTTTTATCAAGTTTATCGAAATCAGCTATTTTTACTTCTTCAGATATCCCCAGGCTATGGCCTCCGTTTGCTGTGATGCAGGAGCTAACTTGCTCGGTAGTAAGATGCCATAGGTTAGCTTTTTGTCTCTTAATCTTTCTAAGATTTTCATCAATTTTTTTAAAATCATTAATTATTACTTCTTCGGATGTCCCATCTGACTTAATGTAATATAGGTTTTTACAGCCATTATTATCACAATAGATATAGCTTTCTTTATATTTTTTAAGATTAGCAGGTAATTCAGAACGCAGATGAAGGTTACATCCATTTTTAATACGATACAATTTTCTCTCTGCAACGTCGTTGCAATAGATATAGCTCCCTTTATATTTTGTAAGGTCGTGAGGTAGATGCCCCATTAAATGTAGGTCAGATCCTACAGCACCAGTATTGCCAAACTTGCCTACGCGACAAAGTAAATGACGAACTTTATTTTGGTCATAAACTCCCAGCATTACAAAAGAATGTGGACCTTGTTTGTTAATCGAAATAAAAAAATGATCCGTTTTTTTGTTAACGATTAGATCAGGGAGTGGCATATCTTTTGACATAAGCGCTCATGTTTTGAACTTAGAGCGCAAATTGTACCACATGAAATATATAGATACTACAATCGCCTATCATCTAATCCATAATTGAAGTTAATGTGTTTTTATAGGGGTAGATAGCCCCTTCTCCATGAAGCAGGAGAAGGGTAAAGAACGGGATTTAAGACATACATTGTAATTCAGGGTAATTTTTCAAAATTACTTTATATAAATTTTGGTTTGCTTTAATAATCTCATCACCCAATTTAGATTGAGGATTTCCTTCTCCACCCTTACCATTTAAAGCGACCACGGTAGTCACATTATTACAAGGTTGCCAAAAATACATTACACGAAATCCTAATGTACTACCTTTATATACCCAAAAGCGCTGCTTAAGTTCATTATCGTAAATAGATACAACACCCAATCCAAATCCATGGGGATCTTCTTCCGTCACTGTAGGAATAGCCAGTCCTGTTTTCAACGATACAACTGACTCTAATTCAGCTAAAATTCGCTCTCTGAAAGTTGGCTTAATTAATGTGCCATGATAAAGCAATTGAACCCAGCGTACGACATCTTCAGTTGTTCCCACGATGGCTCCAGCAGCTCCACCCCAAGATAAATCATTGCTTAAGGTATCAATTAATTTATTCTTTTCTTCATCATAAAAATATCCATGAACCCTTCGATCCTCAATCATTTTTTCTAGAGATTGACCATCAGGACCTGCCAGATAAAACATATCGTTTAAACCATTTTCAGCATTTATGATTCGCAATTTTAACTGGTTGGCAAACGTATCATTGGTAGCTTTTTCTATAACCATGGCAGCCAGGATATAATTAGAATTCGAGTACTCATAAAGATTCCCCTTTCTCT
Source organism: Legionella qingyii (assembly GCF_003990155.1). Classification (NCBI taxonomy): domain Bacteria; kingdom Pseudomonadati; phylum Pseudomonadota; class Gammaproteobacteria; order Legionellales; family Legionellaceae; genus Legionella; species Legionella qingyii. The sequence goes on along the minus strand of NZ_RZGX01000020.1, from coordinate 25,364 downwards.
TTTCGAGCGGTTTTTCAGGATGAGCATACTTGAGTAACTCTTCATCAGTCCAAACAGTATCCAAATGAGAATCCATTTTCTTAGAGAACTCATCATCTGCGGAATAATTTGGAATTCCGCTGGTCATATTCAGTAACTGTCTTAAAGTAACATTTTTCCAATTAGGATATTGCGGTAACCATTTACCCAAAGGATCGTCCAGAGACAATTTATCTTCTGTTTGCAATTGCAGAATAATTAATGCAGTAAAAGATTTAGTAATACTGCCAATATCAAATAAATTGCTAGGGGTAATCTTTTGGGATAATGGAGGATATCCCATGGTACCATGCACCACAGTCTTAATTTCTTTTTGGTAATTTGCCTGATTCTGCGGAATCAGGACTGAGGCGGCAATAGCAGTGAATTTTTCCTTTTTATTGTACTTCATATAATACTTATCAATCTCTTTCTGCAATTGACTTGTAACATTAGAAGAGGTCTCTGAAGCAGCAGACAATATTGGCGAAATCAAAGAAGTGATTAAGGCTAATCCCAGGAATTTTGATTTTAATTTCATAAGATACCATCCTTGTTGCATTAAAATTGTTTGTCATATCAATTAGAACAGAGATATAACACGGGTTTACATCTGCAGGTTGCTATTCTAAATCAACCTGCAATTCATTAAGGGAATATCAGCTACTTGCTTGAGCTCTGATTTTTAACTGTTCCAAAGCATTTTTAAGGCGAGTTAATACCCTGTCGCGGCCTAATAAGGTTAATGTCATATCAATAGATGGAGACATACTTGATCCCGTAACAGCGACCCGCAAAGGTTGTGCGATCTTCCCCATATTGATATCAAATTGAGCACTGATATCATTTATGCATTCTTGCAAATGATCTTTTTCCCAAGAAATTACTTTTTGCAACTGTTCATAAAGTGCAGTCAATGGCTCCAAAATCACGGGGCGTAAATGTTTTTTGACTGCAGCTTCATCGTACTCAATCGAGTCCGTGAAAAAGTATAAACTCATTTGACACATTTCAACCAAGGTTTTGCACCGTTCAGCCTGAATAGAAACCAGATCAGTTAACTTGGGTCCATTGGATAAATCAATGCCAGCCTGCTCAAAGTACCAACGTAAGGATTCAGCAACCTCCTCCACAGGATCATTTTTCTGATAATGTTGATTTAACCAATACAATTTCTCATAGTTAAAACTTGAAACACCTCGACTTACATTCTTTAAATCGAAGCGTTCAATCATTTCATTAATACTGAAGATTTCCTGATCCCCATAAGACCAGCCCAAACGCACTAAATAATTTAATAAAGCATGAGGCAAAACACCTAGCTCTTTAAATTGCAAAACGCTCACTGCACCATGTCTTTTAGACAAACGTTTACCATCCTCTCCTAAAATCATAGGCAAATGAGCAAATACTGGAATAGAAGCATTCAGCGCCTTAAACAAATTAATTTGCCGTGGTGTGTTATTAATGTGATCATCCCCACGTATTACATGGGTAATATTCATGTCTACATCATCGATAACTACGGCAAAATTATAGGTTGGGTGGCCATCAGAGCGCACCAAAATCAAGTCATCCAATTCGCTATTTGCTACATGGATTTCTCCATACACTTCATCGTGAAACGATACTGTCCCTTGAGCGGGATTTTTGAAGCGGATTACAAAAGGCTTATCCGATAAAGGCAGGTTTTTATCTCGGCAATGACCATCATAACGGGGCTTTTCTTTGGCAGCCAATTGTTCAGTCCGTAACGCTTCTAAGCGCTCTTTACTGCATTCACAACGATAAGCTTTTCCTTCATCCAAAAATTGTTGCGCCACCTGATTGTAGCGTTCATAACGTTGGGTTTGATAAAAAGGACCTTCAGCATAATCCATACCTAGCCAAGCCATACCATCCAGAATAGCTTGTACTGATTCTTTGGTAGAACGTTCCTGATCTGTGTCCTCTATACGCAAAATAAACTCACCTTGATGACGTTTTGCATAAAGCCATGAAAATAAAGCAGTTCTCACGCCACCCACATGTAAAAATCCAGTTGGGCTTGGTGCAAATCGGGTTCTAACTGTCATAATCTGTTCCACATTGTAAGGAATAAAATAATCGGGCTATAATAACTGACTTTGCAGCCTGGGTGAAGCAAGTCACTTGAGATATTGTGCAAATCATTTCAGGTTACACTGTACTCTACTCCGGCTAAAATAAAAGTTTTCCGAACTATTTGGTGAGTTATCTTGAAAAGCATTGGTATTAAGTATCAACTGAGAATTACCACCCTGATTCCAGCCTTTCTAGTCGCCCTGCTTCTCGCTATTTTTTATAACGGACTGTTTGGTAATGACTTAAAACAACATATGTCCCGCTTGGGAGAAGCATATATCCGCCAATTACTCCCCGCAGCGCAGTATGCGATGCTCCGGCGTGATGATCGTACCTTACAGGGTTTAATTAATGCATCCACAATTAATCCGGAAGTAATTGCCCTTGCCTTTTATGGTAGTGATGGACAATTACTTGCCTATCGCGGTGGAAAGCACTCTTTGAGTAAACCATTTGATCCACCTAAATTTACGGGGGATTACATTGAAAGCAAGCAAATTAATCCTTTTACGATCAATTTCATCGCACCAATCACTATTCCCAAATTTAATCTTTATTCCAATTCAGCATTCAAGAAGCTCCTAAGCCCCATGGCCACGCGGGCGGATGATATTTTAGGGTGGTTATCTATTGATATTGATACGCGCTCGATGATAATAAAACGCTATCAAATGCTCATTGTAACCATTTTTATTACTTTATTTGGTTTGCTGATGGGATTAACCATTCATTATTTTCTCTCCAAGCGTATTTATTTACCTATTTCCCGCTTGCGTCGAAGCATGAAGCAAATTTTGCGCAATGAATTTGAAACAGAAATAAAAACAAGCAGTCCGGGTGAATTAGGCATTATTGAGCAAGGCTGTTCGCATTTGCAAAAAAAATACCTCGAAACAATTCGTGATTTAAATCAACATATTGAAGTAGCTACTGAAGATCTACAACAAAGTCTCGAGTTACTCGAAGAAAAAAATATCGAACTCTCCCTTGAGAAGAAAAAAATAGAAGAAAAAAGCCGACAAAAATCTGAATTTATTGCCAATATGAGCCATGAAATCCGTACCCCGATGAATGGAGTGATTGGTTTCACGAATGTGTTATTGGAAAGCAAACTGGATCCATTGCAATTGGATTATGTCAAAACGATCAAAGCTTCTGCGCAAGATTTATTAGGAATAATTAACGACATTCTCGATTTTTCCAAAATCGATGCGGGAAAACTTCACCTAGATTGCATCCCGTTAAATATTCGTCATTGTATTGATGAAGTTCTTACCCTTGCAGCACCCAATGCCCATAAAAAAGGAATTGATTTAATTCCTATAACCGATGTCAATGTACCCAAGATTGTGTTGGGCGACCCCTTCAGAATAAAACAATTTATCACCAATCTGGTGACTAATGCCGTTAAATTTACCGATCATGGTTATGTATTAGTCCGCACTAAAGTAGAGCAGGAAACGGATAAAGATTACACTTTATGCATCACGATTTCGGATACCGGCCTGGGTATTTCTACTGAAGATCAAAGTAAATTATTTACAGCGTTTAACCAGGCCGATACAAGCATTACTCGTCGTTATGGCGGCTCGGGCCTTGGTTTGGTTATTTGTAAAAAACTGTGTGAAGAAATGCATGGCCGTATTTCCTTTACCAGTGAACTCAATAAAGGCTCAAGCTTTACCGCTCATATCAAAGTTGAAAAGCTGGCAGCCTATGAAATCGAAAAAAATCAAATACACCCCTTCGCGCATTTTAAAATGTTGTGCTTCGATGATAATTCACTGCACTTGGAAGCACTATGCAACGGCTTGGGTTATTGGGGAATACACTGTGTCCCAGTAAACTCATTTAACCACCTAGAGAAGGCTTTGGAGAATAACAAAGACTGTCAAATTGCGTTCCTCAACATCAATAAGGGTTATGAGCAAAAAATCAGCAAACTCATCTCAGAACACAATTATTTCCCTTATGTATTGATTTCCAAATGGCTCATTAATGATTATACCGCGCTTGGTGCCCAAGGCTTTTTATATAAACCAATTAGCATCCAAAAACTTCAAGACGTTATTGAATCACTTACCAGCCAGGAACAGGTTGAAAAACCAGCAAATCATGAGTTGGATAACTTAAGGGAACAATTGCGTTTTATGCGACCTGATTTGCTTATAGCCGAAGACAATCCAGTGAACAAGATGCTGCTTAACTCTTTATTAGGTACTCATGCAAACATGACTGCGGTTGATGACGGTGAAATGGCAGTATCTGCTTGTAATGACAAAAAGTATGACCTCATTTTACTTGACTTACAGATGCCTAAAATAAATGGATTAGAAGCATCCCGTCTCATTCGTCAAAAATCACAACTTAACCGCCATACGCCCATCGTTTTAATAAGTGCGAATGGTAATGATGTGAATAGTATTGATCTGAAAAAATCCGGAGTCGATTTTTGCTTACAAAAACCTATAGATGAAAAACAATTACTGACTCACATCATCCGCATTGCCGATAAAGCAAAACATGCTGCAATTGATTGGCAATTGTGTGTACAAAAAGTATCAGGAAATCAAGCGCTTGCAGAAGAGTTTCTTGCCCGATTTGTCGAAGAGTTACACAAGAACCGTGAAGAATTCATCCAGTTAATGCATGATAAAAATATTAAAAAGCTAGGGGAAGTGGCGCATAAGCTTCATGGCGCATGTTGTTTTTCCGGAGTACCCACATTACAGAAAAAAGTAGTCCATGTAGAAAAACTAGCCGCACAAGCCGCCTCAATCGAAGAATTAGCGACTCCTTTTGCAGAATTAATTCAAAGCATTGATGCTGTAATTAGTGAGTACGAAAATCAAAAAATAAGAATTTAAATGTTTGTTTATCCCCATTTCTTCCAACTCCCGCGGGAGTTCGATGGCGATGAGCAATGACCTTTAACCAGGAGAAAGAATGACTATAAAAAATGCGATATATGCTCAATCAGGTGGTGTCACCGCCGTAATTAATGCTTCTGCGTGTGGCGTGCTGCAAACCGCCAGGTTATATCCGCAACACATTGGCAAACTATATGCAGCCAAAAATGGAATTATTGGTGCATTACACGAAGAGCTTATTGATACCTCACTGGAAAGTGATGCCGATATTGCCAAATTATTGCAAACTCCTTCTGGGGCATTCGGTTCATGTCGCTACAAACTCAAGGATGATGGCGCAGAATATGAACGTCTGATTGAAGTGTTTAAAGCTCATAATATAGGTTACTTTTTCTATAATGGTGGTGGCGATTCACAAGATACAGCGCATAAGATATCGCAATTAGGGACTAAAATGGGATACCCAATCACGTGTATTGGAATACCCAAAACTGTAGATAATGATCTTCCCTTTACAGATGCCTGCCCAGGGTTTGGTTCGGTCGCTAAATATGTAGCGGTATCAACCAAAGAAGCAGGTTTTGATGTTGCGTCTATGGCTGCATCCTCAACAAAAGTCTTTATTCTTGAAGTAATGGGACGTCATGCAGGATGGATTGCAGCAGCAAGCGGATTGGCCAGCCAACATCCTGATGAGCCTCCCCACATTATTTTATTGCCTGAAGTCCCTTTTCAACAGGATAAATTCCTGAGTAAGGTTGATGAATGTGTTAAAACCTATGGTTACTGTGTGATTGTCGTTTCAGAAGGAATTCGTAATACAGAAGGCAAATTCTTAAGTGATGCAGGACTTCGTGATGCATTTGGTCATGCTCAATTAGGCGGTGTTGCACCAGTCATTGCCCAGCTCATCAAAAGCGAACTGAATTATAAATACCACTGGGCTGTCGCAGATTATTTACAGCGTGCTGCGCGCCACATCGCCTCCAAAGTGGATCTGGAACAAGCTTATGCTCTTGGTAAAGCAGCAGTAGAATATGCCATAAAAGGTCAAAATGCCATCATGCCCATCATCATTCGCGAGCAAGATGAACCGTATCAATGGTCTATTGGCCATGTTCCATTAGCCGATGTTGCCAATCAGGAAAAAGCGATGCCTGCGGAATATATCGGTGCCGATGGAATGAGCATTACCGCTGCATGCAGAAGATACTTGTCGCCACTGATTCAAGGCGAAGCCTATCCAGACTACATTAATGGATTACCTGATTATGTGCGTTTAAAGAATCAATTAGTTCCCAAAGTCCTTAAATAGGATTCAATTTGTAGCCTGGATGAAGCGCAGTCATCCACGCTACAGTGCACAATTTATTGAAAATAATCCCATTTATAAATTAAGCAACCCATCACTTCATCTGCTACAATTACAACAAAGGCAAGTAAAGAGGACTTCCTTTTTTAGCCAAGGCAGGTTGTATTTGGCCTATTTGAGTTGTAAATTATTGATAAATGGCACTTTATTTGCATGTTTATCGTTGTACCAATCATTAGGAGCAGATAATGAAACAAAAAGGCTTTACTTTAATTGAATTAATGATCGTGGTGGCAATCGTTGGTATTCTTGCCGCAATTGCTATTCCTGCGTATCAGGATTATGTGATTAGAGCACGTGTTACCGAAGGGCTAAGTATCGCCTCTTCAGCAAAAACTACTGTTTCTGAAAACGCGTCAACTGGGGCTGCCGATTTAAGCTTGGGTTGGAGTTTTACAAATCCAACAACTAATGTACAAAGCGTAGATGTTGCTGGAGCTACTGGGATAATAACCATTACTTATCGTGCGACAGCAAACAATATAGTCTTAACGTTAACTCCACAAGCGAATGGTGCAGCGCTGGTTCCTGGAACACCACCAACAGATCCAATTGAATGGACGTGTAGAGTAGATTTACAGGCCAATGACCGATACGTCCCCGCAAACTGCAGAATTTAATCGTATCTTTTTTAAAAAGCCGCTTTTGGGCGGCTTTTTTATTGTAAATTTAAATTAACCAAGAGTTGAATATGTCACGTAAAGATCGTATTGAAGAATTAGTAAATCAAGAACTGGTTCCTTTTTATTTAAATGTTGAAGATGAATCAGGCAATCATCATGTTCCTGAAGGGGCACAAACTCACTTCAAGCTCACCATTGTTTCGTCACGATTTACCGAGTTATCGAAAATTGCACGACATAGACTGTTAAATCAATTACTGAAAGAAGAATTTGAGCTTGGATTACATGCTTTAAGCATGCATTTATTTACTCCTGATGAATGGGAACGCAGCGGCAACAGTGTTTTAAATTCTCCAGCCTGCAAAGGCGGTTTTAATAAAGAACGCAGAAATACGTAGTTTTAATCATTAGTAAGTTGTACGACCGCATATACTTCACCCAGGCGGTCCTCTTAATTCAAATCAACAAGAAACGGCATGCTTTTTGCTTTTTATTCATGAGGTTAGGACACCTCTTTTTATAATTTGAAAAGGATTCATAATGAAAATAGAAGAATACAAAGCTCAATTTCTCGAATTTACCGAACAAGCGATGAAACTCAGCAACAATTTCAAATCAAAAAATGATTTACAGCAAAAAGTAATGAGACTCAGCAGCCAGGCAGTTGAATTTTATAACAAGAACAGCGATCCCAAAGAATCTGATTATCAATTAAAAATTGAAATTTTTCTCGATTTCGATAACTTTTTAAAAACCATTAAACGAGATGTATTATTTCAATCACAAGATAAAAGAAAATCTATTTTTGCGAGTCCGAAACAAATAAAACCGTCTGATTCCTATGAGACGGTATCCAGTTTGGATTGCTCAATAACTCTATGATTTTAAAAGATTATTGACAGGTATTTTTAGCTATCAAATCACTCTTGAATTTGATTCAAAAACCTGTCAATAGCAATACAAAAAAGTATGTAGCTTGTAACTTGAAGAGATTATTGGTGCGCTAGAGCCGCTTGATTTTCATAAAAGTAACAAAGGTTATTGCTTTATGATAAAATAAACAGTAACGCCCTTCACCAACTTCCTATATAATGCCTTGCATTTTTAATGAGTCGTTTTAATTAATGAACAATTGGTCTTCTGAAAAAATATCTGTATTCGCTTTGGTCTTACTGATTACCGGTGCAATCGATAGCATTAGAAATCTCCCCGGTACCGCCCTATTCGGTTCCTCGTTGATTTTTTTCTTTATCTTTTCCGCAATTGTTTTCTTAATCCCTGTTGCTTTAGTAGCAGCCGAATTATCCTCCACCTGGTCTGATGAAGAAGGTGGAATTTATAGTTGGGTTAAACATGCGTATGGCGAAAATTTAGCCTTTTTTACTATTTGGCTGCAATGGATCAATACATTAGTCTGGTATCCAACCATTTTATCCTTCATTGCAGGCGTGATGGCCTATTTAATCAATCCTGAACTAGCCCAAAATAAATATTATTTGATCTCAGTAATCCTGGTTATATTTTGGTCATTAACACTCGTCGCCTTATCTGGATTACGCGCTTCAGCACACTTTGCAGGTCTTTGCGCCATATTGGGAATGATACTCCCCATGGGATTTATTATTCTGCTTGCGCTAATTTGGGTTATTAAAGGTAATCCTATAGCAATTGATATGAGCTTGTCTCATTTAATACCACACTGGAAAGACAGTCAATCCTGGGTATCACTCACGGCGATAATGACTTCATTTTTGGGTATGGAGCTCGCCGCAGTACATGTTCGTAACGTACATAAACCACAAACAAATTTTCCTCGGGCAATGTATTTTTCAGTATTGCTTATCTTAACCACCATGATTTTTGGTTCTTTAGCCATCGCGTTTGTACTGCCAAAAGAGAAAATCAGTCTAATTGATGGAGTACCTCAGGCTTTTAATAACTTTTTCCAGGCATATAATCTGGAATGGCTTTTACCTATCCTAATCGCATTACTTCTATTAGGGAGTTTAGGTAGTATGATCAACTGGATAATTTCACCAGCTAAAGGCCTGCTCATGGCAGCCAATCATAACTTCCTTCCAAAATTTATGTGCCAATTAAACAAACGCGGCATGCCTTCTCGAATATTAATCACCCAAGCAATTTTAGTGACGCTTTTATGCAGTGGTTTTCTGTTATTTCCTAGTGTGAATGCCATCTATTGGTTATTTACCGCCCTAAGCACCGAGCTCTACATCATGATGTATGTACTGATGTTTATCGCAGCCTGGAAATTAAAAAGCAAGTATGCACACCTTGAGAGACCTTTTGCGATACCTGGGAAAAAATTCGGTTACTATTTGACCTGTATTTTGGGCTTGTGTGGATGTACTATGACCTTAATTGTAGGTTTCATCCCGCCAGTTGAATTTATGAACTTTGGTAGTGCCGCACATTTTCGCCTGGTTTTTTCTATAGGAATCGCGCTCATGATGATGCCCGCATTTTTACTGTACTGGCGTAAGAAATATATTACAAAATCATAATCAGTGTAGCCTGGGTGTCCAGGCTACAAATTCCAGCTCAATCTTGTTATAACTCATCCTTTTCTTCTAATGAAATAACTCGAGCTTCATGTTCCAACATAACCGGAATATCATCATGAATCGGAAATGCCAAACGATCGAATTTACAAATAAGTTCTTGTTTATTTAGCAATAATTTTCCCTTACATAAAGGACATACTAATATTTCCAATAGTTTTTTATCCACAAAATTCTCCTATGAGACTAAGTCACTTTATTTCGTACATATACGGGTTGCGCTTGAGCAGCAGAAACAGGTTTTTGCGCAGAACACTGAGCAAACTGAATCATGGCTGCCGCAGAAGGATTCATTATTATTTTATCACTTATTTGTGATTTAATTTCGGGAGTAAAATCATTCCAATATAAATCTATTCCCGCTCCGGCAAGAATTACAGGGTGCTTCTCAGGGAGGCTAAGTTCATGCACTGGATTAACGTTCTCCTCTGCTTCCCACTGATTCTCGGCAAAATAAGCCCAATACATCTCATGCATACGCGCATCTAACACCGCCAATACGGGTGCAAGGTTCATTTTATTTTGCTGACGAACTGACCAAGCAATTGCAACGAGGCTACTCACTGGAATCAACTGCAAATCATGAGCATAAGCCAGGCCTTTTGCAATACTGCATGCAATACGTAAGCCGGTAAAGCTACCAGGTCCTCGACCAAATACTATGGCATCCAGCTGGTTCATTTGTAAACCGGCAGTCACCATCAACTTATCGATCATCGGTAAAATAAATTGCGCATGTGTTTTTTGATTACTTTGTTCCTCACAAAGTAATTCTTCTCCAGTTAACAAAGCCACACTGGCTGTTTCTGTAGATGTATCAATCGCTAACAGTTTCATAATCCAGCTCTAATTCTTTAATAAAGTTAAGCACTTTTTGTTCATCACGCGTTTTCGGTAATTGCGGCAAGCTGGCCAGGATACGCCCGCCGTAATCTCTGCTGGTCAGACGAGGATCTGCAATCATTAAAACACCTCTATCGGTATTATCGCGAATTAAACGCCCTACCCCTTGCTTTAAAGCAATTACAGCCCCAGGTAAAGATAACTCATCAAAACCCGACAGACCTTTTTCCTTCAAATAAGCCATCCTCCCACGAACCACCGGATCAACCGGGCTAGAAAACGGTAATTTATCAATAATAACACAAGAAAGAGCTTCACCTTTCACATCCACTCCTTCCCAAAAAGTTGCTGTACCCAATAAAACAGCATTACCTAATTGCCTAAAACGTTCCAATAAAATGGGTTTTGCCTCGGTTCCCTGAATTAATAAGGGATAGTTTAAAATATTGCCCATCATTTGAGCAACTTGTTTTAACGCTTTATGACTGGTAAATAGAATAAAGCAACGACCGCCCAAAGCTTCAATGAGAGGAATGGCTCGAGATACTAATAATTCATAATAGGTTGAGTCCTTAGGATCGGGTAATCCCCTAGGCAAATACAACAACGCTTGTTGTCGATAATCAAAAGGACTCGGCAATAATAAAGTCTTGGCTTCAAACAATCCTAATGGTTTACAAAAACAATCAAAAGAGTCTGCTATCGTTAAAGTGGCTGAGGTAAACACATACGTATTATCTTGGCGCTTGAGTAAATTACTGAATGGCTCAGCAACATCATATGGAGTAACATGAAAAACTAAAGTATGTTTAAAACGCTCGAGCCAACGTATTCTATTATTACTTTCTTGGGTAAAAAATAATAAGACTCGAGTCAACTCCATCAAGCGCTCTTTACAGCGCGCAAGACCAGGATATTCAGCAAGTGAGAGGTCGCTGAAACATTCCATCACCTCGTCTTTTAATGCCAACCACTCAGTCCAGGCATTCATAAAGGATTTGTTGTGTTTTATTTCTTCCCAACTGATTCGCTCATCCATCCTGGGTAAACTACTCAATAACTCATCCATTAATTTGTCTGCTTTATGACTTAATGCTTTCAAAGGTTGATTTGCAAGATCTACAACAGGCCATTCTTTAATAAGATCATCTAATAAATCTCGAAATTGACGTGTTCCAACGCGCTCGCCATTAAAATGAGTGGCTATTTCAGCAAGTTGATGCGCCTCATCAAAAATAACTACATCAACACCAGGTAATAACTCTCCAAATCCTTCTTCTTTCAAGCGTGAATCAGCGAAAAAGAGATGATGATTAATCACGACTACATCAGCATCCAGTGCACGTTTACGAGCCTTGAGTAAAAAGCATGTTTCATGATTAGGGCATTCAATACCCAAGCAATTATCCACTGTTGAAGTCACATAATGCCAAACTGGAGAATCTTCACTCAACTCAGGCAATTCAGATCGATCGCCATTTTTCATTTGTGATAATTTACTGCGTACATGTGCGACTTCATGGGCACATTGTGGGGTTTGAAATTGCCCCTCTTCGGAGTGCAATTCAACGCGATATTGACAGATATAATTAGATCGGCCTTTGAGGTTTTGGATCCGCGCGGACAGCCCCATGGCTCTTACTAAAGTGGGTAAATCTTTTTGATAGAGTTGATCTTGCAAGGTTTTGGTTGCTGTAGAAATCAGCGCTTTTTTTCCACTTAACAAACAAGGGAGCAAATAGGCAAACGTCTTGCCGGTTCCTGTGCCCGCTTCAGCAATTAAAATTGATTTCTCTTCAATTGCCGTTGCAATTGCCACAGCCAAATCGGACTGTGGCTTACGCGCCACAAAGCCCGGAATAGCAGTGGAAAGTCGTCCTTTCTCACTAAAAATTCGCTGACATGATTCAGCAAGCGAACTGATTTCTACCACTCTTTTTGTAAATACTGAAGTTTATCCTTAACCTCATCCCAATCTTTGGCATCAGACAGCGCATCTTTTTTGGCTGTAATATTAGGCCATGTTTTAGCAAGCTCTGCATTTAATTCTTTAAATTGCTGCTGTTCGGAAGTTAAATCATCTTCAGAAACAATCGCATTGACCGGGCATTCCGGTTCGCACAAGGCACAATCGATGCATTCATCGGGATGAATTACCAAAAAGTTCGGTCCCTCATAAAAACAATCAACAGGACATACTTCAACACAATCAGTGTACTTACACTTAATACAACTTTCTGTTACTACAAAAGTCATGATAAACCTTTCTTATACTGGAAATAGTAAATATTAAATCATAAAACAGACTACTTAAGATAGTAGTTTTCTTAGTAATTACATCATCTAAAGTGGACCTAATAAACTAAAATGTCTTAATGGCTTTATTATAAATTTTTAAAAATCAATATGATACAATTATCCACCTTCTGATCACTTTTAATCCTTGAAACATAAAGAGGACTATGCTGTAATTTTACGCAATTTTTAAAATTACTGATGCGAGTGATATTTGAAATCTCACTAATTCTTTCTTAACTTGTCACACGGAAATGAAATCTCATAGTGAATATAAATATTAACTCCATTTTTTTTGATTTTTGACATTGGAGTACCCGTGAGATTAAAAATAGAACCAATTAGTGCGAAACACCGAAAGCTAAGAAAGCTAATACAGGAATTTAATAAAATACCCGCCGAAGATGAAGTCCAACGTTTATTCCAGTTACAAAAAATCAATTATTACATCAATGCAACCCCCATATCTGAGGGAGAATATAAGTGGCTTGCAGCAAAAGATAATGAAAGTTGGCAAGCTCATCTGGAAGCTCATGGAATAAATCCTGACGGTTCGTTCCTTTTCAAAGGGTTCCAATTTGCAAATGCTGTAGCAAAACACATAGCAAAGCCTGAATTAAAAATACAGGAAGACGAAGACATCTACCAGCTCATGCAAAAACGTGATGCATTATTAAAAAGCAATGCGCCTTTTGACAACCATGTAAAAGAACAATTTTTGGACACAAGTTATCGTCTTAACCTACTGGCAGAGCGCGATGCCGTTCTCAAAGCCAATCTGGATGAACATGCGCAAATTTTACACCTGGCCAAAGAAAAAATCAGTGCAATTAAGGGTGATAGCGACCTAAGAAGTTCTGAGTATATGACAGAACCTCTAAGCAAAAAACAGGTCAATAATTTCAACTATAAATTCAAAATGAAACGCTGGGAAAAATATCTTGTTTTTCGCGTAGAAGATCGAAATGATTTGAGTTTTGAACAAGATCTTCACTCGTTTCCAGTAGCAAAATATTTCGTTAATGATGCTGCTCTATTTATGATGCAATTCAAAACTGAAGATCATCAAGAAATTGAATACAAACCAGTGGTAATAAGCCAATTTGCTGAGCAGGGAAGTTTAATTCACGTCGCAAAAAAACTAAACGGGGCCTCCCAACAAACAATCGCGGCAACAGCAAAATATTATTTTAATCAGATTAATGATTTTTGCCTCAAACTCAAAGAAGCAGGTGCCTATCATCCTGATATTAAATTAAGTAATTTTTTGGTACACAAAAATAAACTACTAGTCAGTGATCGCAAAGCTTTTGTCCGTTCCCCTAACCCACTTGCCAATAACCTACGCTGTTCTCCGCGTTATGCCCCACCGCAATATCTGGCTTGTCTCGATGAGGAATGTGAGAATTACTCGCGTAAAGCACGCACGACTCTCATCGACATAGAACAACTGATGTCATATCAAATGGGTAAAGCCCTCAAAGAATTTCTGATCGTGGCCCAACTTGGTAAAAAACCCAAAAAGACAAGTGAGGAACAAGGTAGTGTACTCGCTCATTTTCATAAGCCCAATCGTGCCATTACCAACTTGTCCATACTTATTGACGAACTAACACGTTATGAAGAAGGAAATAGGCTTACAATAGAACAGTTCACGAGATTGCTACCCTTTCTTAATCATAAGACCGACGATTTCTATGAACATCTTGAACGGGAGTTATCTTCAGAAACCTTGGGTATTGATCGTGAATTAAAAGAGGTTAAAAAACTCCTGGACTCCAATGTGTTTAAAGATACAAACTATTTAGAGCGAGCAAACGTAGTTTTTTCTGCCATTTCAGATCGCAATCCTACAGAACCTCGTCTAAACCATATCGCTGAAAAGTTAGCAACAAAATGTTATCAAAATTATTCAAAAAAATATTTTTCCGGAATTTCTCAAGATATTGAAGCGGCCCTTTTACTCAATGATTGGAATTCTGCAAGCTGGTGGAGAAAAATGGTACATAGTCTCTCCTTTGGCTTTTTCAGAGTTGCAAGAGTAACCACAGCAGACATGATAAAGATTCCACTAGATTATAATGATCAAAACTTTCGAACTCATTTTATTCAATTTGAATTCTTGCCACCAGAAGAACTCGATAGTTTGGGCATTACTCAAGCAAATAACTTTAAAGAGTACTTTAAAGTACATTTTGATGAGATAAGAGCATTAAACAACAGTGAGTCAATCCCTGAGGATGAACAAAGAGTTGATACGCCAAAAGCCGCCAAGGAAGCCCAAGACACGCCTCTAATCTCCTCAAAAGAAAAGGATGAAGAATTAGATGAGGAGCTTCTACCTTCTGAAACGATGGTTGTAAAGAAAAATACTAAAAAATCAGAAAACAAACTTCCTTCTTTGAAAAACTCGGCTGATGTACCTGCCACCGAGCCCCAAAAATTCACGTCTCAAACCGAAGAGAAACCGCAACATATGAGAAAAACATCTCTTACTCTTACAGAAAACTATAGATTTTTTACAGCGCTTGCAAATGGTTTTAAGGACGTAGATGATCCACAGATTAAAAGAAGGTCTATTCATCGAGTCGGCTCCACCCTCTTCCGTGGGGAGATAAGATCACGACATCCACGAGTTGAAGAGATTTTTCAGCAGCCGTTGTCCCAAGCAGAAAATCACCAAGAAAGCGTGGGTGTCAGTATATAACAATAAAAAATATAAAAAACGCAGGGAAGCGCGCTCATTATCCAGTACTTGTTTTTTCGACTTAAACTTAATAAAAAAATCAAATCACTCTAGAGTCTGTTGACATTTCATTTGGTCCGCCTACTTTATGCGCGGGTTCGATACAAAGACACACTAAAATGTACCTGTTTTTAATGCCGCCTTTACTGGGTTCCGCGCAAAGCGCGGAACCCAGGCTAATGAAGCAATTGTAAACAGTCCCTAGTTTTCATCTGTATTTGTATTGATTATTATACGGAAATCCCTAATGTACTTTTTGACCAAAAAGGTAAAAGTTGTCTATATTTATAAATAGGTCAAGTTGGTTTAATAAGGATATAACCAATGGAGTTGGAGCAAAAAAACAGGATTATTAAACGTTTTTTAGAAGAAGAAAGTGAAAATCCTGTTACAGTGGAGCTGCAAGATCTAGATCTGGCTCTTTATACCGATCTGGACAAGTTATTAGATCATATTGATCTTCATAATAGTGGCTTATTTAACCTGCAAACTCTGGAAACAGACCAGGATCAGTGGCGGGAGTTTTGTGGTGTCATTAAATATTCGGCTACTTTTGAAAAAGAAGGCTCCCCTCCTCTATTAAAAAGCGTTGATCTCAAAAAGGCAGAGGAAGGTATACGCTACACCCTGAACGCACATGACATTATTCGATTACCCAAAGATAATTACTACGAACGCCCAACCAGTATACCTCAAGATGTTGATAGCGAGTTAGATGATTTAGTAGTCAATAGTAGAGCAAAGCTTTATACCCTGATACAAACCTTTCCAGAAACCAAACCGTTTGATGCATCCGACTCATTGCAAATCACAGCATTAATTCAACGCTATGAAGAGGAAATAGCACGGCTATCTGATAATAACTCAGAAAGAGAAAAAGCAGAAAAAAAATTAAATATCTTAGTCGATCTCAATAAATTAAATGAATTAAAACGAATTATTATTCCACAAGACAATGGAGCGGACCTCTGTTATTGCACCTTGCAAGAAAACGCAGGTGGTGTAACAGAAAAAATCTCGTTAATCAGTCTTGATAGTGTAAAACGGCAGTTACGTCATCTATGTGATAGAGCGGAAGATTTAAATATTGAAGACTATAATACTGAGAGAGAGCACTATAAACTGAGTACTCAAGCCATTATAAAATTACCCAAACATGGTGATATTAAAGAAGTACAACATGAAGCCATGGCACTCAATATTTCCCGATTACTGGAATTAGATACGACTGCTGCGACCACAATTTCCCATAATGGACATCCTGCATTATTTATTCCTTTCGAAGATATTCGTTTACTTAGTGAGTTTTCTTTAGGAAAAACATTTTATGCATGGTTAGCAGGAAAAACTTATACTCATTACTCAACCATTAAAGCCTTGGGTGAAGGCTTTCAAGCTGATTGCTTTATTAATGATTTTGGTAATGTGCTCGGTTTGCTTTATCTATGTAGTGATACCGATACAATAGGCGGCAATTGTCAAAACAAAGCATTAAGACAGGCGAAATCACTTTTTATTTTTGATCAATCGATTATGGATACCCACAAATTTATTCTTGATTCACGCTTGTGTCTTATACCTGGAGAATTTCTTATAAAACATACACGCCATGGTTTGGGACGCAATCGAACCATTATTGAAGATTCATCCATGGATTCCAAATTTCAAAGTATCGTGCAGTTGCGCTCAATAGGCGATAAAATAATTCAATATATCAGCCATATCGCATGGCAGCATCACAAGCAACAAATCCGAATTAAACGACAATTTAAAAAGCCACTAAGCATCGAAAAACAAAGTGAATTAACTACTTATTTAAGCGACTTGATCGTTCTTGAGAAAGATGCAGAAACACTACGAACAAAAATAATGGAACGCCTTAAGTCTATCGACGATATGCTGCCACAAACAACAGAAAATGCCGGGTTTCTTGAGATAAAACAAGCCTTAATTTTTGAAAAATTACTGCATAATCCCATATTATTTAGTGACGATGGCCGACCATTTAAATATCCATGGACACACAGACAACAGAATAAAATTAAGAAAATAGATGAGCTCGGTGATGACATAATACAATTGACTTTTAGTGACAAAGTCTCTGTGGCCATGCTGGATTTTATTAAGCGACGTGGTGGAGGTGATTCGATTACCACTACCTCTGCCAAAACAATAACCCTAAGTAAAGTTCATTTGGCAGCCTTAAGAGAAGACTTGCTCCATCCCGAGCATCAATTAGTCTTCGAGCCGTCTACAAACTATTTGGACCCTGCAGATTTGGCGATAATCAAGGAAGCTTATAATGCCGGAAACAGAAATTATATTATGAACACGATTAGAACCTATCGTGAAAAAATGAACTCCATGAGTTCCACTGATGAAAAATTGAAATGCATTATTGAGACTGAGAAACAACTCAAAGAACTCATTGATACAGCCTACGATAAAGGTTTTGGCATGCACGTCATTAAAAAATTCTTTTTTGACGCACAACAACAATTACAAAAGCTGATGCCTCCTTTAAAAACCTCAATAAATCTAAATGCAGCATTTAATGCTGCTTTGAAGCTGGATAGAGTATCTGAATTTAATGCGGTAGTATTAGAAGCGGTAAAACAAGATAAAATTACAAATCAACTATTCACCGGCTTTCTCGACGAATGCGTCCTCAGAGCAGGAATAGCAACAAATTACACTCAAGCACAACATGAAAGTCGAATGCTCTCGAGTTCTGCAAAAAAAGTGATACTTCAACTAGAAGCACTTTTAATGCCCTGGATGCGCGTTTTAACAACAAGTTTGCAACAAAATGAATTGAATTACACTGAATCAATAGATGTCACTGAAACAAAGCAAGAGAAAAAAGAACCATCAACATTGGATAAGATACAAGAAGAACAAATAAGAATGTCATGTAATTGATAAGTCAAGGAGACTTGTTTACTAAAATGCAGTTAATGGAGCTACTATGCCTATACATGAGAGACGTCAACATTTTCGAGTAGAAGATCACATTTATTTTAACTACCGAATTATGGAACCAGGGGAACTGTGTCCTGATCGCACAGTTGTGGATCAACTTTTGGGAAAAAATGGACAACGATACCTTGAGGCAGCGCATTATTTTCAAGAAATTGATTATGAGTTGGCTGAACTAACCCAAGTCATTGCACTAAAAGAACCAACCATAGCCCATTACCTTAACCTGCTCAATGCCAAAATAGACTATTTATCACGACAAATGCTGATGACAAATACCATTCAGCTACGCAAGGTCAATATCAGTCTAGGTGGGATGGCATTTAAAACACCTGATCTCATTAAAGAGAAAACGCTGTTAAAATTGGTAATCTATACTAAACCGAAAATGATACCCATAATCGTTGAAGGGACTGTAGTCTATAGCCAATACCAAAACGAAAATACGTACCGTACAGCAGTATCGTTTAACGGATTAACTAACGAGCAGGAGCAAATTCTATCTCAACATATTTTATTGGCACAGGCAAAACATCGTTCAGATTAAAAATAAATATTTTTAAGTACACAATTGCCGAATAACACGTAAACTATACAAGTTTATATGTTGGAAATATGAGGCAAAACATGACCAGAACAGTATATTGCTGTAAGTTAAAACAAGAAGCCGAAGGCTTATTAACCCCTCCCTTCCCTGGAGCATTAGGAGAACGGATTTATAATGAAGTATCAAAACAAGCTTGGAATATGTGGCTATCCCATCAAACCATGATCATCAACGAATACCGTCTGAATTTAATGGAAGCTAAAGCCCGTGAGTTTTTAAAAGAAGAGATGCAAAAATATTTTTTTGGTGAGGGCTCTCAAAAACCTGCAGGGTACACTCCTGAATAAATCAATATATTAGACAATGGTTTCTCTCTGCTGAAAAATCAATGTACTTATGGGACTAGCACTAAAATTGGTGCAGCTCATCCCATAAGATTGAAAAAGAAGTGAAACTCCTCCTGAGTCGGAGGAGTTTGTGTAATTAAGATTTAACATAGGACATGAGAATATTGGATTTAAACACATCAGAGGTTACTTGCTGCAACGCATGAAGTGTTCTTTGAGAATTCCCAGTAATCAGTTTGTTATTAAACGCCATAATCGTTCTTAAAGCATCAACCCGCATTAACTCGAGATCATCATTCTTTGTGATAAGCTTCATATCCTCAATAAACTTATTAATGGTGTCACTGTGTTTGCCCTTAAAAAATGAAAAGAAAGCACGACAATGTAAATTCTTATTGCTTTCGATGCTTTTTATAAGTGCTGTAAGTTTACTCTTTAACTCACCGCTATCTTCATCTGCCAGATTTTTCATATTTTTGAGGACAATATCCTTAAAATTGTGTTGTTTAACAGAATTCACAAGGGCAGCACCCTTTAGGATTTTATCGATTCGAGAAATATGAGGAGCTATATCGTCTTCCTTCTTTAAATTATTCTCATAATCAAGAACGTGCATATTGCGTATATGCAGTAATTGTTTCTCAGGAATGTTTGAAAAATCTTTGTTGAGCAACCGAGGTAATATTGCATTTAAGAAGCCAACATTATTTGTTTTTAACAATTGTACTACTGCAACGCGCTGATCGATGCCCTTAAATTGCTCCGCTTTTAACTTCAAATGAACATGTTTATTATAAAGATCTATAATTTCTTCAAACAAATCTGGTTGTTTAAACGCTTCTAATTCTTGACTATGAAGAGCATTTAAATAACGACCAACTTTTGCCTTGTTTTCTTCTATAATGTCTCTGGAAAAGGCCATGAACAACTCTTTGCGGAACGCATCTAGAGCTGCATTTTTATCATTTCCAGTTAATTTCATATAAGTGGCTTCTAATGTAGAAGCATGAATGCCTTTATAAACACCCCTAGGATCTTTCTTATAAGCCAATTCCAGCAGTTCTTTAAAAGACGTTCGTCCATAAACCTCTGCATAGAGTTCATTTTGTAAAAATCCAGTAACAAAACCACTACCGGTCTGATAGTGCGGCAGATAGCGACTATCACCGTGATGAAAAATAGTTATATTTTGAACATCAGAGCTAATGGTAGTAATGACTGTCCCTTTCTCACCTCGAGGGGTTCGGAATCTTGAGCGCAAATGAGGATTAACCGGTAATTCATTAATTGGTAAATTAGGAAAGACTAAACTGGCTATCTTACGAGTATATTGGGTTATCTGCTCTTCATACTCTTTTATAGGTGCATTTTTTTCATCCATCATTTTTGCTGGAATTTCAGCGCCAATATATAGAATATCATTGGCATAAAATACACGGATGCGAGGTGGACGAACGAGGTTCCAACCAAACTCTTTTAATGCAGATTGCCAACTAGTAAGATCCAATGAACGTTGATTATCTCTTAAATCATCACAAGTTACTTTTCCAGTGATAACAAATGTAGTGGTGCCATGGCATGGTACCTCAGTCATCCCTTTAACATCTTCTGTAGCCTCAGGCATAAGGAGTTGCGTTTTTTCTGGATAAATAATTTGTTGTTTTTTCTTATCGTCTCTTAAAGCACCAGTCGCCACATGAATTTGAATATCCTGGTTTTCAGTATTTAAACCCTTTATAAGCTCAGCAACTCCTTTTTGTATTGATGCATCGTTAGTTACATCGACATTCTGATTTATCAATACAGGCTTTTTCCCCTTGGAAAATAATGTCTTTAGGAAGGCAAGTTGTAAATCGCGAATTTGAATTTGAGAAAAACGCTTGTTCGAGAAAACTTTATCATCGCCGTGCTGAAATCCTTGAACCACGGAAAAATCACGCTCATGAATTAAGCCATCCAAATTCACTCCATCAGCAATTAATTTTTGGGTGACATCTTCATTTTCAAAACGAAAAATATTGGCACGTGCTTCATCTCTGTCAATATCTAGGGTCTCTGGTCTTAAGCGATTATCAATCAAAATAATTTGAGCATCAGGGTCAAGATTTTTGATTTTGATTGCACGATGAAGATTAGCTGGTCCACTGCCTATAAATACATGAATAGTCATCACTTCTCTCTTAAAAATTATTGAGCAAGAGCGAGTCCATTCACTAAACATCATAATGACAGAATATTTGATTCGTTTTAGCTAGGCGTGAATAATACACTATAAAACCTTAACGATTTGTTAAGAGTGATCACTAATTGTAAGAATTTGATTCTTTATAAAAATTAAGGGATAGATTTCTTGTAATATGAGTATTCCAAAATGTTTCGATGTGTTTCTAAATCCAGTAAACCCGAGATAGATACTGTATAACCCTAGACATACTGAGCGAAAATTTTCACAAGGGACGAATCGAGAGTTATTTAGTTAAAAAAATTAATAAGAGACAAATCCACTCAAAAGGTTTTGCCCCTCGTTCCATCTCTACATGATGAAACATACTCAAAATCGAAATTAATCTTCCATTTTGATCTTGAATTGATCATAAAGAGATAAAATTAATAAATAAATTCTAATAAATTATGCGTAAAAGCAATTTGATGCAAAAAAACAAATGAAATAAATAGTTAGAAATAAATCCTCTTGTAATAACAATAATTATTTTTTCAAAAAAATTTGCATTCAACACTTGACTCAAAACGTTTATCGGAGTTTAATAGCAACCCTCGGGGCCAGATAGCTCAGTCGGTAGAGCAGAGGACTGAAAATCCTCGTGTCGGCAGTTCGATTCTGCCTCTGGCCACCATGAGAACCCGAGTATAACGATTTATTGCCTCTTTCCCAATTACAGGGGCACTCACATTTAACAGCAAAGCACCCTAACACGCACTCTCTAATTTTCTAAATTTCTAAAACCATAAGCCCTTCGCTGAATGAGTTTCATTTTGCGATGAAAGCCTTCAGTTATTCCATTAGATTTGCTAAACCGCCACATTCTAGCCACCTCATCTTTCCAGGCATTTAGAGTTTTGCCTAAAGAGGCTAAGGCTTTAAATGCGCTTTGTTTTAATTCAGACAACATATCCAGGAATGTTGGGATTACTTTACGACATGCTTTTTGGGTTAATGCTCTCTTCATCAAGAGCGAATGCAGCTGTTGCTGGAATTGATAGATAGCCTCAATTGCTGGGTTTTGAGTTAAAAAAGCATCTCGTTTGGTTTTCTTCTCGTAACTTAAGTTATCGGGTCTTGTTCTTAGTAACGCCAGGATACCTCTATTGCTTTTTATCTTGTTCGATAGCTCTCGATAAGTCATCATACATTGATGCTGTATTAATCGAATTACATGGAATCTATCGGCTACTATCATTGCATTAGGAAAGTACTTTTTTACCAGAGAACGATAAGTGCTACTTAAGTCCATACAAATCACTTTAACTCGTTCTTTCCCAGGAAGCGGCATTAGGTACTCTTTCAAATCACCTTCACTTCTCCCTTTCACTACATCAAACACTTTATGTTTTCTTAGGTCACATAAGGTAGTTGCGAATCCTTCTTTCTTACTAAAAAAATGTTCATCAATACCCAAGACTATCGGACAGGGTTTATTTATTAACTCTCTATGTTGTTCTTTATAATGACGCTGATACCAGCGTTCTATCGTCGCTTTGCCTTTCTTATAACGCGCCGATAAGTCTTTTTGAGATACTCCTCGACTATGCTCATGAAAAACTGCTGCCTGCGCTCGCCAAGTCGCGCGTTGATGTTTATTGATGCCGGGGAATTGTTGATTACTATAGCGGCTACACGCATAACAATACAACTTATACGCTTTAAACCTTAATATACTTCGCCTATGGCCTATTAACTCATGATCAACCTTTCGTATATACGAGGCTTTCTTCCGTACTTTCTTACTTTGACAGTGACTACAACGCGCTAATCGGTTGTATCTTACATCTAATAATAATGGTTGATATCCGCTCACTTTTACTATGGAAAATCCAGGTAAATTTAGGATAAGATTGTACTTCGGCACTTTAATCTCCTTTTGATCGCTAAATCAAGGACTTAGTCTAGACTAATTTGATTAAAGTGCCTCCTCAAATGGTGTAGAGCCCATTATTTATAGGTTGCTGACTGGTTTGATTATTCGATTGATTAGAGTTATTTTGATTGGATTGTTCAATATCTGTTTTGGTACCCTTTACATGAGAACCTGCTTGCGCAAATTCATTTAGTTAGCATTAGTATCCTATTTAATTTAAACATAATCTAAATTTTGTAACATGCAGTGAAAAAAGCAGAGAAAGGCTCAGGCCTTGAATTTTGAATTAGCCATAATGCAAAATTCGAGGCCTTTACAAGGCTATCCTATTTTGTTTCAGATATTAAAGAAGATAGTGATGAAATTAAAGCCCCTATAAAAGAAGCGACATTTAATTGCAATCAATTTAGCGGAGCGAATTAAATATTTAGCGATTTATTCGCTCTGCTTAGCAACTATTCCTTAGAAGGAAATTTTTCAATATGACATTCGCCTTTGCGACCATAGTATGATGCAAACTGTCCATCAATCCAGACCACATAACTCACACAACCTCCTGCAATAATTCGTCGTAAAAACTCAGAATAATCTATTTGCTTTTGTTGAATACTACGTATTGCAGCATTAATGGTTTCCACATCAAATTGCTCGGTCAAACATGGGCAGTCTGAAAATGATAACCGTTCAATATATGTTTCCCCATTTTTAGCATAAAAAACTTTTTCTAGACGAACAAGATCTGCATAATATCGTTCAATATCAATACCTATGAGTTTTTTCACGGTCTCAGGAAATGAAACTCTGCCTTCAAGAGCTCCTATCGTACATTCATGAATTATTTTGCTGTTCATTATTCCCCCTATTCAATTGGATGTTTGAGCATCTGGTGATGCTTGGCAAGTTTTTTTAAAACGGTAAGGAGCATTTGTCGCTCAGATTCTGTCAAAACAGAAAAAAAATTTTCATCATTCTCATCAGCAAGAGCAACTAGCTCAGGAATTAGAGAAATTGATTTAGTAGTCATAGTGATGTCCTGATATCGACGATCCCCTATTGCTTCTTTACGAGTAACCAAACCCTTATGAAGTAAACGATCAATAAGCTTTGATATAGCACCGCGAGATAACCCTGTTAATTCTGCAACTTTACTTGGTGATGTTGTATCATTATCACTATACATTTCTCTCAAGATAACCCATTCTGCGACTGTAATATTGCTTGAGTCGAGTTTTCGAGCAAAGGATTGCGAGACATTGTTTGAAACAAGCCGCATCCAATAGCCAATGTGAGAAGTTAACTCACTCACCTTAATTTTAGATATTTTATTCATTATTAAAGCCTCCAATTGCAATATAGTTTACTAGGAAACTATTGTCAAGGAAACAAATAACATAAAGTACATCTAGTTAAGTGTATTCAGATCTATAATTTTTATGGAAGAGGAAAAGTTGGCTGGGGAAAATTTGCATATTTGAATACGACACTGTTATTCATCGCAAGATATTTGAAGTGGTTTTCTGCGAAAAAATTTATCATAAAATCAATTAGGATCTGTTGATCATTGCTTCATTAGCCTACCATGAGTAAACGGCATTCAAAAGCTGCTAAAGAGCCATGGGTTCTTGTGACCTCCCTACCTCAAGCACAAGATAATCCAAATCACATAGTCAATATCTATTTAGGAAGAGAAGTCATAAAAGAACAATGCCATTTTCTCTATTTCTGAATTAATGCTTGCAGAGGAGTTATTGCGCCAGATGATTGTAAATACACAACTGGAGCAAGCGATGAATAATTTCGTGTGGATCTCTCAGGCATAAAGCCTGAGAGATGGTCACAAAAAGTGACCATTATTTTTAAAAAAAGAATAATTTTTTTTGAAGTGCATGAAGATATGTGATCCAATATATTTTCGACATTATAAGGGTTCACCATCATGCAC